>CAZYDV010000550.1:0-2929 GCA_964646405.1 uncultured Granulosicoccaceae bacterium
GCGATAGGCCTGAGCCACCGAATAGTTGTGCGGCAACTGGTTGGCCGGGTCGTGAAGGGCCTGCCAGGTGATCTGGTACTCTGGTGCCTTTTCTCGAAACCACTGCCGGTAGTGGCCGCCGGCCCGGTCGCCGTGGGACGTCACCATGTCGATGTGGTCGAACCCGTAGTACGGTGTGGTGAAATCAAATCGACCGTCAGTGGCGTAGTTCTCCGGTTGCTCCAGCTTGTAGTTGTCTGGTTCGGGCTTCCAGGCCTCTGAAATGGTGCCAGTCTCAACCGTGTTTTGCAGCCGCGGCGGGTCACTTGTGAACGGTTGCAGGTGGCTCTTGCCAATCGATGCGGTGGCATAGCCGCTGGCGCGCAGCACATCGACAAACGTATTGGCACGCATCGACAGCGTGCAGCCGTTCGAGCGCAGCCCGTGAACCGACGGATAGCGGCCGGTCATCAGTGACGCGCGGTTGGGCATGCAGACCGGGCTTGCGACGTAGAATTCCTCGAAGCGCGTGCCATCTGCCGCCAGCGCGTCTATATGCGGGGTTGCAAGCACTGGATGGCCGGCACAGCCCAGCCAGTCGGCGCGGTGCTGATCGGTGATCAGAAACAGAAAGTTCGGCTTGCGGGTATCGGTGCTGGCAGACATGAACCGGGCGTGCTCCTGGAGCTTTCAAATTCGTTTCAGTGTACTGCAAGTGTGAAAGACTGCGGTAGGGTTGGAGTGCAGGCTTCAGCCGCCCTGAGTTCTGCTGGAAAAGCCGGCTAAAGCCTGTACTCCAACTTCCAACTTCGTATTAATACGGCAACCCGACGTAGTTCTCTGCAAGGGCTGTCTGTGCGGCGGGATTGTCTCGCAGGTAGGTCAGTTCGGCGTGCTGCATTTTGACGTCGAACGGTGACTGATCCGGAAATCTGTGCAGGATGTTGGTCATCCACCAGCTGAAGCGTACGGTTCTCCAGACGCGTGCCAGTGCGCGCTCGGAATAGCGGTCGATGCCCTCGCTGTCGCCGTCTTCGTAGTACTGTCGCAAGCCGTTGTACAAGTAGTGCACATCGGAGGCGGCGGTGTTGAGACCTTTGGCGCCGGTCGGCGGCACGATGTGGGCGGCATCGCCGCACAAAAAGAGCTGGCCCCACCGCATTGGCTCGCAGACAAACGAGCGCAGCGGTGCGATGGACTTCTCGATCGACGGGCCGGTTTGCAGTTGACTGTGAAAATCTTCGGGCACGCGACGTTTCAGCTCATCCCAGAACTGCTGATCGCTCCAGTTGTCGACGCTGTCGTCGGCTGTGCACTGGACGTAGTAGCGGCTGAGGTTTTCGTTGCGCATGGAGCACAGGGCAAAGCCGCGTTGCGAGTTGCAGTAGATCAGCTCGTCGTTGATCGGTGGCGTCTCTGACAAGATGCCAAGCCAGCCGAACGGATAGATTTTTTCGTACTCGCATCGAACGTCTGTCGGGATGGCCGTCCTGCTGACCCCGTGAAAACCGTCGCAGCCGGCGATGAAGTCACAGTCCAGCGTTTTGCTCTGGTTGCCGACACGGTAACTGACGCTGGGGCTGTCGCTGGTCGCATCGTTAATCTGCACGTCCTCGACGTTGAATTCGACCACGCCGTTGGCGGCGTCGCGCGCGTCGTAGAGATCGCGAGTGACTTCGGTTTGTCCGTAGACGACGACGGGTTTGCCAACCAGCTTGAGGTAGGGGACCTGAAAGTGATGGTTGTCATAGGCCAGCACGCTGCCGCCGTGCTCAAAGCCCTGTTCAGCCAGGCGCCCGCCAACGCCGGCCTCGTTCATCAGTGACACCAGACCCTGTTCGAGCACACCGGCTCTGATGCGCGCCAGCACGTAGTCGCGGGTCTGGCGTTCCAGTACGACACTGTCGATGCCGCGCGTGTGCAGCAGTTGTGACAACAACAAGCCGGACGGGCCGCCCCCGATAATAGCTACCTGTGTTCTCACAGAGCGTTGATCGGAATCTTGATGGTTGGCTTGCCATCATGGTCTTCTGGTAAGTCGCCGGCGCGCATGTTGACCTGAATCGATGGCAGGATCAGCTTGGGCATTTTCAGCGTGGCGTCGCGAGTGGTGCGCATCTCGATGAATTGCTCGCGGCTGATACCCTCGGCGGTGTGGATGTTCTCGCGACGCTGCTGGCCGACGGTAGTCTCTGATGCGATGGCGCGCCCGCCGGGACCGTAGTCGTGGCAGATGAACAGGCGCATGTCGTCTGGCAGGGCGAGTACCTTCTGGATCGAGTCGTAGAGTTGTCCGGCGTCGCCGCCGGGAAAGTCTGCGCGGGCCGATCCGCCATCGGGCATGAAGAGGGTGTCGCCTACAAACGCGGCATTGCCAACCACGTGCACCATGCACGCGGGTGTGTGCCCGGGGGTGGCGATGGCAAACGCGGGCATGTTGCCGATCGTGTAGGTGTCACCATCGCTGAAGAGCTGATCGAACTGTGAGCCATCGCGCTGGAACTCGGTGCCATCGTTGAAGACTTTGCCGAATGCTTCCTGCACCATCACGATGTGCTCGCCTATGCCGATCTTGCCGCCGCCCTTTTGCTGCAGATAGGGCGCTGCGGAGAGGTGGTCGGCGTGCACGTGGGTCTCGATGATCCACTCGAGTTCCAGCCCGTGTTGTTCGATGTGGGCGAGTATCCGGTCGGCGCTTTGCTGTGTGATGCGACCGGCGGCGTAATCCAGATCCAGCACCGAATCGAATACCGCGCAGCAATTGCTGTCCGGGTCCCTGACGATATAACTGAATGTATTGGAGTCTTCGTCGAAAAAGGGGGTGACCTCGGGTACGACGTTCATGGCTACGGGGTACTGGGACATATCGCCGTTGAATCCTCTGCGTGTTTGCGGGTCATTTTCCAATATGTGGGATCGAAGCGCCAGTGGCGTTGCGGTCAGGTGTTCG
>CAZYDV010000551.1:0-2910 GCA_964646405.1 uncultured Granulosicoccaceae bacterium
TCGGGCGTGGGCAGCAGCACTGTGAAGTCCAGCTCGAAGCGAATGCCGCGCCCCTGACAGGACAGACACATGCCCAGTGGCGAGTTGAACGACAACAGAGATGCGCTGATCGTATCGTCGCGGTTGTTGCGGTTGTGGTGATCTGCGTAGAGCGAGGCCAGATAGTTTAACAATCGCGTTTTCGTACCGACCACCGAGCGCGGGTTGGATCGGCGAACGATGCCCTGTTTGACGGCGACCGTCGGCATCAAACCGTTGATTTCATCGTAGCCGTGCTCAGCGCCAAGGCTTGCCAGCGCGCCGAGCGCCTGCAGATAACTGCGCTTGCCTGACTCAAACAGAATATCGAATGCCAGTGTCGACTTGCCTGATCCACTGACGCCGCTGATCGCAATCAGCTTGTCGGTTGGCAACTCGACATCAATATTTTTCAGGTTGTGCAGATGGGCATTGTGGATGCGGATCTTTTTACTCATGCTCTAGCCCGGACTATTCATGAAAGGGCGAGAATATCGCGCAGATAATTGTTTCCACAGCGGATATCGCGACCGCGTCGAATACTTACTGATATTTGCAAGGGAGCGAGATCAGCTGTGGGAACAAGGATCAAGTGAGAAATCGTCAGGTTCATGAATAGTCCGGGCTAGTGCACCCAGTCGCTTTCGTAGCCTGCAGTAAACGTGACCGTATCGCCCGCGGCGAGCACATGCTTGATACGAGTGGGTTTGCCGTTTGCGTCGAAGCACACGCGACCGATGCCGCAGCCGTTAACCAGACGCTGATGCCGATAGCGCTCGCGGTACTGGCCTGGCCGTCGCTGGCGAATCCGCATGCGGCGACGACGGGTTAGCCAGTTGAGCGGCGATCGGCTGGCGAACATCCAGCGATTGATGCGATCGAAAAATCGCAACAGCCGTGGCGGGAATGCATTGCATAAACCCGAGCTTGTAATCTGCCAGATTTGCGGGCTGTTTTCCACGTGGCGCAACAAGACGTCGTAGACATAGGCATAGTGCACATCGCCCGAAAGTATGACAAAGTTCTGTGGCGTTCTGCGATGACAAAAAACAATCAGTATGCCGTTGGCGCTTCCCGGATGTGCCATCCAGTTCTCGGCGTCGACGGTCAAAGAGAACGAGGCCCAGGTAAACATTCGCTGGATTATCTCGATCAGCTTCACGCCAAAGATAGGGGCAGGAGAGACGAGTATGACCGCCGGTTGCCCAAGCAGTTGTTGTTGTACCTCGGCCAGTGATTCCCAGTCCATCAGGCCAGAGGGCCAGCTGGCTATGGTGTCAGAGTGCCAGCGCTGGGTTCGGGTATCCAGTACCACAACGCGCGGATGACAATCGATCACGAAGTGCCAGTGCTCGAATTTTAGCAATCGTGTAATCAGCTGGTCGTGGCTTGATGCGTCCGGCTCGTTGAATACCCGTCTGACGCCCTGAACAAATTCGGCATTGAAGGTATCAGGTGAGCTGCCCCAGCCCTGAAACAAAAAGTAGCCAATGAGCGCATTGCCGATGATGCGCCGAGCCAGTGGATGACCATAGGCACTATCTTCCCATTCACGCGACAGATTCCAGTCGTCAGTGATATCGTGATCGTCGAATATCATGTAAACGGGCACATGCACCAGCGCCCGGCGTACGCAGGTGAGATTGTCCCGGAAACGCTGGATCAACCTGATTTGGCTGCGATAGAACGAGTGTTGTTTTGCGTTCATCCCGAATGGCGGATCGTCAATACGAATCGACTGCCAAAGCGCCGGCGACCAGCACAGAAGATATTGGGCAATCACTTCGCCCAGTGTCAGCAGGTGGTTCTCGGCGTTGACGCTGGTGAATATCGGTTTTCGCACCCCGCGGAACAGTATCTTGCGTGCCCCGGCGGTCTCTTGCCCGGGCAACAGTGCCGAGCGGTGATAGTAGTGCGGGTCATCCAGCAACGTTTGGCTGTCGATCATTTTAGTGCCGGTGCCGGGTAGTGTTTCCTGGTACAGGCCCAACAGTATTATCGTTTGTGCGATGGCGGATAGATAGGGTCCTGCGACGTCGTCGGTATAGACCTGATCGCTAGTGCATAACAGCATTGCCGGTTGCGCCTGTGGTCCTTCCCTGCGTGCATCAGCGAGGAGTTGATTGAGCTGACACAGGCCATCCGCGCCATCAAAATGTGGCATTCTGCACGAGCCGTGATACACCTGATCGACTCGTGATTTGACGACAAACTCAGGCCTTGGCCGCTCGGGGTAATTCAGGCCAGGGGCAGTGGTCAAAAGCCATTCGACGTCGGCGTCGCCGGCCAGTCCGACGTCGTAGCCAATCCAGCAATCGGTTGGCAGCGCACGATCGACGCCGATCTTAAGGCAATGCAGATAGGCGCGCTCACCAAGTCTGATACAGCCGGGATGCTGCGCTTCAAAAACCCCTTGCTCGACGGGTTGCTGCGCGTTGCGTTCAGTGTAGATTTGCCAGTGAATATCGAGTGATCTCGATGTGACCAGCCAAATAACCAGTCGCGTTTCGCTGACGTGGCGCAACATCGGGCCTGCGATCAGTTTCGGTATCATCAAAGCAGCGACCCGAAAGCTACATCCAACCTAGTAGTGCGGCTGGAGTGGTCGGTGTTGCCTTGCCCGGCCAATGACCTTTTGGGGGGTGTGTTCATTCGGGCGAACCAGGCAGCGGGTTGGATTCAAGTGTGGCAAAGAGCCAATAATGGTTGTGCGATGAACGGATTCAAGTGTGGTGTAAAGCCGCCATTCTAATGCAAGCTGGTAGCGCCTGTTTGCGCCCGTGACGATCCGCGCTTCGGCTGTTACTACATCGTCTGCCCCGAAATCAAAAACGCTCTGTTGTGTTGGAATGAGCGGCTGTCACAATTACCGCGCGGCGAGACCGCACGGGC
>CAZYDV010000552.1:0-2901 GCA_964646405.1 uncultured Granulosicoccaceae bacterium
CGATGCAGGTGCGAATCACGTTGTTGTTGACGTCCTGGGCGGTCAGACTCCAGCCGGATGTCTGGCAGTGGGTGCGCAGGCACAGCGATTTGGCTGATTTCGGGTTAAACGGTTTAACCAGATGCGACCACAGCAGACGGGCGGCACGCATCTTTGCGATCTCCATGTAGTAGTTCATGCCAATCGCCCAGAAGAATGACAGCCGCGGTGCGAATGCATCGACATCGAGACCGGCGGCGATACCGGCACGCAGATACTCCACGCCATCGGCCAGGGTATAGGCCAGTTCCAGATCGGCGGTCGCGCCGGCCTCCTGCATGTGATAACCGGAGATACTGATGCTGTTGAATTTAGGCATCTCGCGCGAGGTGTAAGAGAAGATATCCGAGATGATCCGCATCGATGGCGTCGGCGGATAGATATAGGTGTTGCGCACCATAAATTCTTTCAGGATGTCGTTTTGAATGGTGCCGGATAGCTGTTGCGGGCTCACGCCCTGTTCTTCACCGGCGACGACAAAAAGCGCCATGATCGGCAACACCGCGCCGTTCATGGTCATGGATACGCTCATTTTATCCAGCGGAATACCGGCAAACAGGGTGCGCATGTCGATGATGGAATCGATCGCGACACCAGCCATGCCAACATCGCTTTTCACTCGCGGATGATCAGAGTCGTAGCCGCGATGAGTCGCCAGATCAAAGGCTATGGACAGACCTTTTTGACCGGCCGCAAGGTTGCGCCGATAAAATGCATTGCTCTCGGTGGCAGTAGAAAAGCCGGCATATTGCCTGACCGTCCACGGCCGGGTGACATACATGGTGGAATAGGGGCCACGAACAAATGGTGGCAAGCCGGGCCAGGTGTCGATGCCGGGCAGGGATGCGTTGTCGGCGGCGGTATAAAACGATTTGATGTCGATCTGTTCTGGGGTTTCTGTCGTCCAGCCGACACGTCTACCTTTTGTATCGCCGTTTGCGGACGGGCTGGCCAGATCAATCTGACTGAAATCGGGTATCTGACTCATACCGCTGCGACCTCCAGTGTGTCGAGTGCTCGATTCAACAGGGCCACGCGATCACAGCCCAAGTGAATCTCGCATTCGATGTTGTCAGGTTTGTGTTCGGCGTCGAAGGCCGAGACTTTGCCGGCAAGCCAGAGGTGGCCGTCACCGCCTTTGGCGATATGTTCGCACGCTTGCGGGCCGTGCTGACGGTAGGCAGCGTCAGCGCCGCACAAGACGGCCAGTGCCGGTTTGTCGCTTGATGTTAGCCATTCGTCGAGCGTGAAGTTCTGCGATGTTATGCCTGCTGCCGCGAGAAAGTTGCGACTGAAATTGACTCTGGGACCATATTCGCTCTGTTCGCCGAGGGTGATCAGTGCGGCCTTCGGTGCAGACCCTGCGGCCAGATGATGGGCATCGGCGCGATCACGCATTGCCTCGAAGACCGCTGCATCGCGAAAACCCGGCAGTGGATCAACCTCGATTAGTTTAGCTTTCGTTTGCGTTGATGGCACATCACCCTGGCAGAACGATTCGATCATTGTCGCCAGTTTGTCCGCTGCGAACGACGGGCTGTCATCGGTGTTGGCTGAGTTTTCGTTCGCGGCAGGGGTGACGGGGTCGACCAGTTGCGGGAACTCGCTAACGCCGGTGATTGGAGTTTTACCGACAGTGATTGACTGTTGTCGTT
The DNA here is from genome assembly GCA_964646405.1 of uncultured Granulosicoccaceae bacterium. Classification (GTDB taxonomy): domain Bacteria; phylum Pseudomonadota; class Gammaproteobacteria; order Granulosicoccales; family Granulosicoccaceae; genus CAKZSB01. The sequence goes on from CAZYDV010000552.1 coordinate 1,695, forward strand.
TTGCCCGAGTCTGGGCTATGGCTTGCTGCACAGTGTTATTGGACAAAGCCGCGAACATGCCACCGGCGGATTCTATCGATTGAACTATGGTCCAGGCTTTCGCGGCCAGCTGTTCGGTTAGTGCCTCGATATGACCCGAACCACCCATTGGATCCTGTACATGATGGATGCCGGATTCCTCCATCAGAATCAACTGTGTATTGCGTGCGACTCGCCGGCCGCTGTCGCTCAAACCGGTGAGTTGATCGCAGGCCGCACTATTGAAACTTTGCGCACCGCCCAGCGCGGCCGCCAGACATTGCGTGGTGACGCGCAACATATTGACCGCGTTGTCGCGTTTTGTCAGTGCTCTGAGGCCGGATCGTGCGCGCAGACAGATATCAGCTTCATCAGGTGTGATGCCACTGTGCCGGAGTACGTTCGCCCAAAGTCTGCGCATGACGCGATGCATGGCGACGGAGTCGAAAAGCTCACTGTCGAGCGCCAGACAAAATTCGATCTGCGACGCGGCAGTGGCGGCGTCCATTCCGGCGTCGCTCAACACGCGCAGATATTCGATGCCAGTGGCGAGTGTGCAGGCGAGCTGCTGGGCGGCGGAGGCGCCGCTGTTGTGATAAGCGCTGCCATCGGCGATGAGCGTTGTCGCCAACGGGTAGTGTGCGCTAATGAAGCTTGCAGTGGCGGCAATTGAATCCTGCCACGAACCGGCGGTGTTGATGCGGCCGTGCTGCGCCAGTTGACCCAGCGGATCGATGTTCAGCGACAATGCCAGTTGCTCTGGTGTTATTTCGCGCTGTTTGCACAATGCCAGTATGGCTGCCGTTTGAAACGCGTTGCTGGCATCCGACGCCAGCGCGACATGAATCAACTCCAGCTGCACGCCACTCAGCGCGTGGTCCAGTGTGGCCAGATCGCGGCAATCTAATCCCTGCGACTGGCCACTGGCTGTCAGCTTCAGTTCGATGGACGAAACGCCGCCTTCGAGTTCGCTGAGCAGTTGCCGATTCAGCCGTGCCGGATCAGATTCATCGTAGCTTTGGGCGATCTGCCAGCCGTGACGGTTCTCCTGGTTGCGGCGGCTGCCGCGCGTGTAGGGAAATTGTCCGGGTGACAGCGCCACGGGTGCCTGTGGGTAGATCGGTTGTCGACTGATACCGTCCAGGTCGCTATAGACGAGTTTGCGATCGAACTGCGCACGATCGACGGT
>CAZYDV010000553.1:0-2889 GCA_964646405.1 uncultured Granulosicoccaceae bacterium
TGGGTCGGTGTTCCGGGTGGATAAAATTCGAAGGACAACGCTGGTGAAGGATTGCTAGCGACATTCATTTTGTTTAGCTCCATTTCAGTACGACGGCTTGGCACAATCAACGATCAGTTCAATGTTGGTGCTATCGAGGACCCTGCAATCGATGGCTTTGCGGCCTGCCAAATATTCACAGTTAACGGATCTCCAGCCATTTCTCGGGTTTCCCCTGGCTGCAAGCCCGCCGCTTCTACCAATGATCGGATCTCAGCATCAGCGAAACCCAGTCGTTGGTGTTTGTGTTCGGTACGAAGTTGATCTTCCTCATGCGGTGCAAAATCAACGATGATAAGTTTGCCACCTGGTTTTAAAACCCGCGCAGCTTCAGCAATAACCAACCCTGGCTCAAAACTGTAATGCAAAACTAAATGCAGAGCCGTTAAATCAAAGCTGTCGTTTTCCACCGGCATGCTGTACATATCACCTTTGCGGACATGCACATGTTTAAGATTTGCACGCTCCAACTGCGAACGTGCCAATGCCAGCATTTCCGGGCTTTGGTCAATACCAACACCACGTTCCACCTGATCCGCCAGAAGCTCCAGAATGCGGCCTGTGCCGGTACCAATATCCAGAAAGTTCTCAAAGCGCTGTTCACCGATAGCGCTTAGCAACTCGCGCTCAAGTGAATCTTGCGCCACATGCAGAGCGCGAATGCGATCCCAGCTAGCGGCGTTTTCTTTGAAGTAAGCGCTAGCCAATTCGGCTCTTTTTTGCCTGATCTGTTCAAGTCTGGCCAGATCACGATTCATTTCCGGATCATCGTCAGGCAGCAGATCAACCAGAGTACGGGCCAGAAAGGCAGGCTCGCTGCGCTCGGCAATCCGGTAATACACGAGCGCTCCTTCACGAAACCGATCGAGAAGCCCTGCTTCGACGAGCAATTTGAGATGACGTGATACCCGTGGCTGACTTTGTCGCAGGATCTGCGTCAACTCCGTTACACTCAGCTCGCCATGCGCGCAGATCGCGAGCAAGCGCAGCCGGGTGGGCTCTCCGGCTGCTCTCAGACCTGTTAATAGGGCTTCCATTGTCTGCTTTTTACATAAAGATATGTTTATATGTGCATATAATAGTCCTTTGCTGCGCCTAAATGCAAGTTATAAATAGAATCATGGGAACGACATCACATGTCCGCAGTTTCATCGCTTGTCGGTGCACCATTGGGCCGCACCCTCTTTCGCATGGCCGTTCCAGGTGTCATTGGCGCACTGATTTTTTCCAGCCTCGGCACCGTCGAAGCCATTTACCTGAAATCGGCTGGAACTGACGCGCTGGCCGCTGTCGCTGTGGTCTTCCCGTTGGTTATGCTGGCCGCCATGTTTTCGGCCGGTGCGATTGGCGGCGCAGTCACCGGACGCACAGCAAGAGCGATGGGTGCTGGTGACCTGCACGAAGCCAGCAGCGTACTGATTTGCGCGGTCGTTATTTCGCTAGTAGCAGGATTTGCCATGTGGTTATTGGTATGGCGATACGGCACAGTGCTCTATGCCTCAGCGACGACCAAGCCGATCGTACTGGCGTTGGCTCAAACGTATGCAGCCTGGCTGTTTCCAGCGATTCCGTTATTTTGGTTGATTAATATGTTGTGCTCGGTGATGCGTGGCACAGGCGATATGGTCAGGCCTGCCATCGTCGCAGCCATAATGCTGATGTCCTACGCGCTTTTTGCCTACTTCCTGATACCCAGCTCTGGCACTGACCTGACGCAGACCATTCGTGCAGGTGCACTGTCAATGGTGGCGGCCTATTTTTGCTCAGCAACGCTTGCCGTTTTCTTTATTCTCCGTCGCCACCAACCGGTGCGTTTCGATCTTGCAGCCTTTCGTTGGCCAACACTTACCGGCATTCTCCGACAAGGTTTGTTGGCCAGCAGCCAGTCAGTTATGACCATCGGCTACGCGATCGTCACAACCATATTGCTGGGACGGTTGGGCAATGATTGGTTAGCGGGCTTTGGTCTTGCGGTGCGACTGGAACTGATTATGGTGCCGGTTATTTTCGGGATGGGTGCGTCGCTCATCGCGATTGTGGGTGCTTATGTCGGCGCTGGTCAGCGACAAAAAGCCATTGCTATAGCGTGGCGTGGAGTTCTTCTCAATGCACTGGTCATTGGTATTATTGGTGTGTTGTTTTCGGCGTTCCCTGACGTATGGTGTGGCCCACTAGGCAATAACTCGCAGGTCATCGCAAACTGCAGTCAATCGCTACGTATTGTCAGTCCAACCTATTTGTTTTTTGCGTTGGGACTCGGATGTTATTTCGCCAGCCAGGGTCTGAACACATTGGCGATGCCGGTGATCGGTGCGCTAATCAGACTGCTGGTGGTCGGCGCCGGACTCTTCTGGGTAACACAGACGTCAACGGCTACCCATGTGCTGCTGCTTATCGCCGCCGCTGTCGTTGCTTACGGATTGTTCGTCGTCGTCGGACTAAAGTTCGGTCCATGGAAAAACACGCCTCTCGTAGTGGGAGAATCTGACAACGCAAAAAATTGAGTTTTTCAGTTAGACTGAGATTTTGGCCAGATTGACTTGTCCATGCAAACTTTCAATGTCGGTATTAGTGCAAAACTTTATCGCAGCGACGGTACCAGCGTCATTCCCGAATTTGACGTTACTCCTTTGTCCAGCAATACCGCCATTGCGGTTCACGTTCTGCCGGATATCGACACCGGCGACTTGCTGCATGAACACGTCAAACATCTCGATGCGGCCATTTTGTTTCTGGAACGAATTTCCCCAGCCACCTTCGCCGAGGATTCTAGACTCACTCTTCTTGCACGTTACGGGGTCGGGTTTGACACCGTCGATATCGACGCGTGTAACCAAGCCAATGTTGCCG
>CAZYDV010000554.1:0-2864 GCA_964646405.1 uncultured Granulosicoccaceae bacterium
CCATATTGGCTGGACTGTTGGATCGAAGGCGCCGTTAGTCGCCTCAGCCATCTCGAGCGCAAAATCCACTAACGTTGAAAACATTGAATTCGTTAAAACGCGGCCATCCCGGTTCAGACGCGACAACATGGAATCGGGGTCATAGATACTAAAGGCAGTTTCGATCGCAGCAACCTCACTGCGGCACGCTGCAAGGGCTGCCGCCGCCGTTGCCGAACTGCCGACCAAAGTAATCTGTGCGTCAGTACCCAGCGCACGAAAACGATGACGCGTAACCGGTGCGGCGCTTACTGAACCCGCCAGCGCGGCTGTGGCAAACACAGTGAGGAAACGACGGCGATTTAATTCCATGCCTTAGCCTCTCGCCGGTCGTGAATTATTAATGGCACGCATTGCGTTTTGTCATCGTGAATCGATACGCAATCGAGGCATTGAAAGCATTCGCTGTAGGCGATGCTGCCCTGCTTTTCGATGGCGTCGTAATTACACCGCACCTTGCAGAGCTGGCACGGGCTGCCACATTCGTCCCGGCGCGGGATCCAGCGGCGCAGGCGCAGCAGCCCGCCCAATGCCATAAACGCACCAAGCGGACAGACGTAACGACAGAAGGGCTTGAACCAGACCATCCCCAGCACCAGCCAGCCGGCAGCATAGGCAGCGAACCACCACTCGCGCATAAAGCCAACGGTTATCGCGGTTTTGAACGGCTCGATCTCGACCAGCATATCGACCAATACCGGCGCGCTGAAACCGGTAACGATCAACAGCGCGAGCAGTGCATATTTCAATTTTTTAAGCCAGCGATCTGCGCGCTCCGGCACCCGCCGCCGATCGATGCCAACAAGGCGACCGAGGCGGTCGGCAAACTCCTGCAATGCGCCGTAGGGACAGAGCCAGCCACAGAATAAACCTCGCCCCCACAACAGAAAGCCGATGATCGCCGCAGCCCATACGAGCAGCGAGAACGGGTCGTAGAGCAGGAACATAAAACCTGTGCCTTCTACCGCCGCACGCAACGTGCCGATGACCGTAACAATGGAAAGCTGTCCTTGCCCCCACCAGCCGACGAAAATCAAAGTGAACGCAAGGATACCGAGGCGATACGGGCGCAGCCGTCGCATCACCGCAATCCAGCGCTGGCGAAACAATAAGGTGCCGGTTAACAGAATCAGAAACGCCGCCAGTATGGCGAGATCGACACGACGCGCCAGCGCACTCTCAACCCACACCGGGCGCGACACGGCAACCGTCGGCACATTGAAGAAGCTTGCAGGTGTAGCCTGTGTGGCGCGAAACTCTCGCACCCCGGTCTCGGGCATAAATGACCCGTGGCGACGAATAGCACGAATGACGAGGTCCCAATCGAGCGTTGGATTAAAACCGAGACGCCGATCGGTGCGCAGCATCATGCGATGCTCGAAGTCCGGCACATCGTCGGCTGTGCCAACTTCGACATCCGCATCGCGCAAGGCAATCGGCAGCCCGCCCTGTTCGGCCAGTAAAAGATCGGGCGAGGTGTTGCGGACGAACTCATCAGAGACCAGCCCGTGACGTCCATTGGCGAGCAGCAGCAGCGGTTCATCGTAGTCGGCGATGACCATCAACGCGTCGCGCGCTGCCAGCGTATCCTCATCCAGCACGGCCCGGGCGATAGCATCGGGGCCAATATCGATAACCCAGAGATCGAGATATTCACCGTCCGGATCGGCCAGCGCGTCTTCGTCGTCATCCTCCCAGAGCGTGTCTGCAAAGACTGCCTGCAACTCGGCATTGGTGATGGTGCGCCGCTTAGCGATGCCCTGCTCGACAAGGGCACTCCAGTCGAGTGGTGAATCGAGCACGGACGCATCACCCCGTATCGGGGTCGGCGATGGCCCGCCCGCGAGCCCCTGCATCTGCTCGCGCGCAACCGCAAGGCTTGCGGCCAGTATGGATTCATGTGCAATGCGAACCGAGGCGGTTGCCTTGGTCACACCATCGAGATAGATTTGTCCGGAACCGTCGCGATCGCCCTCGCCATAGGGCACGCCAACGGTTATCGAATCGAATATCGACAAGCCGCGATACTGGCGCACAAATTCGTGAAACGGAGCCTGGCCAAGACCCGATACAAAAATCGGTTCGTTGTGCTCGATCAACTCGGCTTTCAAAAATCTGCCGTCGTTATCCAGCGTCACCAGCACATTGATCGCCGCACCGGAAAAACCAGGCAGCGGCGCCAGTGGCTCTGTCTCGAAGATATAGCCAGCAGCGTCGCCGGTGCGATCCTGAATCGACCACACACCATTGTCGCTCAACTGCTCGCCGAGCTCATAGGGTGGCTCGACTTTGGCGGCTAGCGCATCGCGGTCCAGCGTCTCTGCCTGTGCCAGACTGGTAGATAACAACACAATGGAAAGCACCATGACGAACAGGCAACAGACGCATCTATCCGACGATTTCGATAAACTCATACAAACCCGCAGCCAGGCGGGCGGGAGCAGTTACTCGTACCAGGTGGAAGGGTCATCTGTGACAAAGGGGTTGTTGCGAGAGCATAAACTCAGCCTCCAATCGTGCTTGTTCTATTATAGAGAAACGAGCAGATTTTTGCCCTCATTCATATTAGACCACACGCTGGTAAGGCGCTAAAAAACGAGCAGCAGCACACTAAAGGTTTTCCGATACTACTTTATGTTAAGAGGCGTCGAAAGATCTGCCAACGAACTGACCGAACCGCCTTCATGTATGCCGAAGCCTTGAACACTGCCTTGTACTCAACAAATAAGGGTGCAGCGGCAGACCGAGGGTAGTTGAATAACTGGGTGATCAAAGGCCGTTCATGCAAACTTTTACCTGTCTGCGAAGCATTTTCCTCGATTTCG
>CAZYDV010000555.1:0-2853 GCA_964646405.1 uncultured Granulosicoccaceae bacterium
GCTTTCAACACCACCGGCAAGAATCAGATCCGCTTCACCGGTTTGTATCGCGCGTGCAGCCATTCCTACCGCATCCAGCCCGGATCCACACAGGCGATTGACAGTCACACCTGGAGCGCTCTGGTCCAAACCTGCAAGTAGCACTCCCATGCGTGCGACATTACGATTGTCTTCACCGGCCTGGTTTGCACAACCGAGAATGACATCATCAATCGAGCGGGTGTCCAGCGACGTCATGTTGGTAGCCACATGCTTGAGCACTTTTGCCGCCAGGTCATCAGGTCGAACACTCGATAGCGCACCGCCATAGCGACCGATGGGAGTTCGAATACCTTCACATAAAAACGCATCACGCATGAATCACGTCCCTCAACAAGAATAAGATGCACATGGCGATGGCCTCATTACGCACCGGTATCCACCAACTGACCACGCAGCGCTCGCGAATTACCACGAAACTCAGCGACAGTGTCGTCACCTCGGGTAACTGTGACGTCATAGATGCCCGTCCGCCCCACGGTGGTTTGTTCGACTGCGGTGGCGACAAGTACATCTCCGGAATGCGCCGGTTGCAGGTAACTGACGCTGCAGTGTTGCGCCACCGACGGCGTGTTGTGGCTGTTGCAGGCGAACGCGAAAGCGCTGTCAGCCAACATGAACATGATGCCGCCATGACAGGTGTTATGACCGTTGACCATGTCGTCGGTTACGGTCATGCGCAAGGTCGCGCGGCCTGCACTCACCTGGATGATTTCCATACCCATGTGCTGGGAACAGCGATCACCTTCCCACAAAGCATCAGCACAGGCCTGTGCCAGCTCATCCTCTGTCATTTGCTTTCCCATACGATGTCGAACTTGCTGAGCGTTGAGCACCCAACCGGTTAACTCTCTGCCAAAATATATCGACCGACCGGTCAGTCTTTTATATAATCATAGACAGCCATACTTATCAGGTCAAGTGAATCGCACGACCCCAACGACGAGTTGTGGCCGATTCTGATAACCTCCGGGCAGTGTCGCCGAGCGCTTGTAGCATCGAGTCTAGACTCGCGGTAGCCCCAAACTCAGTGGAAACGATATGTCCGTCTCAACCTCGCTCGTCGGCAACCTGTTGCACATCTGCATCGACAATCCGCCTGTGAATGCCATCTCACGGGTCGTGCGAGCTGAGTTGATCAACGCGGTGGACACACTGGCGACCAGTCCAGCGCAAGCAGCGTTGGTCTTTGGCCAAGGCCGCACCTTCATTGCCGGTGCTGACATTCGAGAAATGGGGCAACCCGATACCGGTCCACTGCTACCGGAGGTCATGCTGGCGTTTCGCCAGTCGGCAAAACCTATTGTCGCCTGCCTGCACGGCACACCACGTGGTGGCGGTGTAGAACTCGCTATGGCTTGCCACTACCGAGTAGCGCTGAGTGGTACCACACTGGGTTTACCAGAAGTGGCTATCGGCCTGGTTCCTGGTTCCGGCGGCACACAGTGTCTACCGCGCCTTGCGGACCTCGATTTTACGATCGACATGATAACCACGGCGAAGGCCGTAAACGCCGATGCCGCCTGTCAACATGGACTGCTGGATGTCGTATTCTCCGGTGATGACGTCGAGTCTCTGGTGGCCGAAGCAACGACCTGGCTAGCGGATCGGCTGCAAGATGCACATCCACAACTCTCCCCTGCTCCTGCAAGCAACACCCTCAGTGATGAGCAATGGCAAGAGATTGAGAACCAACTGATGCGCAAGAGCCGAGGTCAGAGTGCTCCTGTCGCTGCGCTGCAACTGATCCGAATAGCAACCCAGTTACCACTGCAAGAAGGCCTGGAACAAGAACGTAAGGTCTTTTTAAAAATGCGTGATTCTTCGGAATCACGCGCTCTGCGTCACCTGTTCTTTGCCGAGAGAGCTGTCAGTAAACCCGGCGCGCTGGCTGATGTCAGTGCAAAATCGCAAACCCTGCAGCAGGTCGGCATTGTTGGTGGTGGCTTGATGGGTTCGGGCATCGCCACTGCAACGCTCAACGCAGGCTTCGCCGTCACCTTGATTGAACAAAAAATAGAAGCAGCAGAACGCGCTGCCCAGACGATCCGGAACAATCTGGACGCAGCCGTAAAACGCAATCTAATCACCCGTGAGCAACGACAAACCAGGTTGTCCCAATTGCACTGTGCGACCGACTTCGCTGCGCTGAGCGAGAGTGATCTGGTCATCGAAGCGGTGTTTGAAGATCTCGACGTCAAAAAAGCGGTGTTTAGCGAACTGAACCGCCACACAAAACCCGATGCCATCCTAGCCAGTAACACCAGTTATCTGGATATCAACGCTATCGCCGAATCGACCACCCGCCCGGAGAACGTGCTGGGACTGCATTTCTTTTCGCCGGCCCACATCATGAAACTACTGGAAATCGTGCGTACCGATTCCACCAGCGGCAGTGTCTTGAAAACCGCATTCGAGTTTGCTAAAAAACTACGCAAAACGGCTGTTCTGGTTGGTGTGTGTGACGGTTTTGTTGGCAACCGCATTCTTCGCGCTTATCGATTTCAGGCCGAGACCCTGCTTGAGGAAGGCTGCCTTCCTCAACAAGTCGATGAAGCCATCGTAGCGCTTGGGTTTCCGATGGGGCCTTTTCAAATGCAGGATTTAGCCGGCCTGGACATCGGCTGGGCCATGCGCAAGCGCCAAGCGCCAACCCGCGCAGCCAACGAGCACTATGTCACCATTGCAGACCAACTGTGCGAGCTTGGACGATTCGGTCAGAAAACCGGCGCTGGCTGGTATCAGTACGAATCCGGCAATCGCGATCCACAACCTGATCCCGTCGTCGAGGCCATCGTCACCGGTGCTGGCGAT
>CAZYDV010000556.1:0-2852 GCA_964646405.1 uncultured Granulosicoccaceae bacterium
CAGATCTTCGCCACCACCACCTTCGTAGCGCCAGGACAAGGTGTTATCGTTGCTGATTGCCCAGGTGCCACGCCGATTGGAGCCCTCGCCGGAGATCAGCAAGTCGCCATTGGCGGCGTAGGTGAAGTTGCCCAGTGATTTTCCGGTCGCGGCAAATTTGCACGACCATCGACCGACCGGCGAATTTTGCTGCTGCAGGCTGTCGACTGTGGTGTCCTGGATAGCGCTGACGTGCGCGAGGTTAATCCAGTCGCGATCGCTGATTCGAATCCAGCAACTTTGCCCGTCCGTCTCCAGTACCCGAGCCGCCTGGCGATTCTCGTCTATCAGAAACTCGTAACTTCTGCCCTCCTCGATAAACGAGGGTAGCTGGCATTGATCGGCAGAGGCCAGGGGAGAGAACAGGGCTGCCAAAAGCGTTGACAGAGCGGCGAGTGCTTTCATTTTCTTTCTCGATGGGTGGTGGGATTGTGTTGGGTGACAGGTGTCTGGTGTCTAGGCTGGTGGCACTGGAGTCCAGACCTGCGAACGGCAGATAAACGCGATACAGCCTTCGACGATCAGGTTGTTGCCATCAATACGCATTTTTGACTTGTAGGTCTTGTTCTTATCCGGTGCCCAGATCCTGCCCTTGGCATAGCGCCCGTTGCCGATGATGCGCATCTTAGTGATCATCGGTTTGCCCAGGTGTTCATAGTCGTTGACCGGCGCGCCGTCTTTGTCGAATGCACGCAGTATGGTTCCACAGATCCTGTCTGCGCAGGGCTCGACCTGCACGTGAAGGTAGCCCCCGGAATCGCCTGGCTGGGTTTTCCAGATGCCAGTGACGGGGTCGGCGGCATTGACGGTCGTGAATGCCAGTGTCAGTGCGAACAACAGGGCTGATAGTGCGATTTGCGGCAAGCGATGGCCGATCTGGTGCATGGTCTGTCTGGCGTTGCGATCAGATGACTAGCCTACCTTGAACCGACCATGATCGACAAATCTGCCGCGCCGGGGCGGCTAGTTCAGTGGGATGTCGTTCTGGTCCTTTTGATTTTGATAGGCGTTGGATAATTGCTCGTACTGGCAGGTGATAGCGGCGATTCGATCTTCGCAGGCGGTGCGGGCAGGGGCATCGTCCAGTCCAGCGATGAGATCGCGCAGCGCGTGGCAGCGCCAGAAGGCGTTTTCGCGGCGGTATTCGCCAGGATTGACGTCAAACACTTCTTTGAGGATTTTCAGGTCGTGTGGAATGGCGAATTCGTCCCGAGAGTCTTCGTGGCTGAACAGGTAGTAGAAGTTGTCGAATCCGGTCCAGGTGATTGCGGACAGGCACAGGCTGCAAGGTTCGTGTGTCGATAGAAAAAGTAGATCGCCAGGTTGCGGGCGTGTGCTTGCGGGCATTTCGTAGTAGCGTTTCAGCAAGTGCATCTCGCCGTGCCATAGTGGGTTTTCGAGTTCGTTGTTGGTTTCTGCCAGCACTGTCGAGAGATCCTGCTTATACAGCAGTGCGGCGCCGAATATCTTGTTTCCAGCGGCAACACCGGACCGGGTCAGCGGCAGAATGTCGTTCTCGATACAATCGATCAGGCGCGCTGTGAACGCGGAATCTTCGTGCAGATGGGCAGTCATGGGTCTCGGCGAGATTTGTTTTGGCAGTTTGAAGCGAGGCGGTGTGTGCGGGCGATCAGATGCGTGGCGAGCCGTTCATCTGGTATTCGCATTTTACCATTCGTTGGTATCATTCCGCCGGTCGGTGCGCATTCAATGGCGTCGCGGTTTCAGTCGTCGATCTGGCGCAAGTACTTTCGTGGATATCATGTACGAAGCATTTTACGGTCTGTCCGAAAAACCCTTTCTGATGCGCCCAGACAGTCGTTACCTGTTCCTGAGCAAAGGACATCAGGCGGCGCTGTCCATGCTCGAATACGTATTTATGAGCCAATCCGGCTTTGCTGTCATCACCGGTGAGATCGGCTCTGGCAAAACCAGTCTGGTGCGCCGATTGATGAAGTCGGACAAGCGCGAGCTAACCATTGGGTTGATGTCGCACACGATGCCGGAGGACTTCACCGAGCTTCTGCAGTGGATGCTGATGGCATTCGAGCAGGATCCCTCGGGTGATAACCGAGTGCTCCTGTACAAGCGGCTGAGAGACTTTCTGGTCGAACAACAGATGGCCGGCAATCGGCCAGTACTGGTTATTGACGAGGCGCACAATCTCGGTGTTGAAATGCTTGAGCATCTGCGCATGCTGTCGAACCTGAATGCCGATCGCGCCGACCTTCTGCAACTGGTGCTGGTGGGGCAGGCGGGGCTGCGGGAGACCTTGCGCAGTCCAGAGCTAGCACCTTTTTGCCATCGGATTACAGTAGATCACAATATTGAACCGCTGGATCTGGAGGAGGCGCACGCCTATGTGCGCCATCGTCTGATGGTCGCCGGAGTGGATAACGAAATTTTCAGCGAAGCCGCGCTGCAGACCATATGGGAAGCCAGTCGCGGTATCCCGCGTCTGGTGAATCTGCTTTGTGATACCGCGTTGCTGTTTGGCTTTGCCGAGCAGCTAAGCCATGTCGACAGCGATCTGGTTCACGACGTGATCGACGACAAGCGGCAGAGCCTGTCGCCGATATAGCCTGACTACTGGGTGGGATCCAGCCCGATGTTCAGATGGATCAGGTCAAGCCCGCGCAGGGCGATCAGAATCAATGTGATCAAAGCCGCAGAGGCCAGGAAATCGCGCCGCTCCCGCCGCTCCACCCGCGCCTGGTGCTGCAAACAAAGAAGGAACAGCAACAACAAATAAAAGTCAAAATTAATGTAATAATATATTTATCCGGCTTAAAAAATGGCTCTTGATGATTTAA
>CAZYDV010000557.1:0-2837 GCA_964646405.1 uncultured Granulosicoccaceae bacterium
TTGCATTCTCCAGTGTGTGTGCGTGGGTAATCAGGTGAGAGCAGGCTCTCGGGGATGGCAGACGGCTGTCTGCCGGGTTCTTGCGTTGCGACCTGCAGCATAAGGCAATCTTCATAGCGTTGCTTGTCCTGCTGCTGCAGGTTCTTTGCTGCAGGCGCGTATCGCGGCCGCTGCGGCCTCGGGTGCGACCGGGTTGACAATATTGCCGCTGCCCGACTCAAATCCTGCCAGGTATTTGAGTTTATCCGCATCGCGCAACGGCGGTTGCATGGCGATATGAAAGCACCAGTCGGCGTTGGCTTGGTGGTCATCGCAGGGGGCGTTGTGCAATAGCGTGACGTTGGGGCTCGGGCGCCTGAACAGCCGATCGTAGCGTTGTGCCTGACGCTGGTACATTTCAGCCAGTTCGTCGAGTTCCGTGGCATCGAGTTCGGCGATGCTGTTGACATGGCGGCGTGGCACAATCCAGCTCTCGTAGGCAAAGCGCGCGGCGAACGGCACAATGGCAACGAAGTGCGCGCCGCGTTCGAGCAGTAGATCCTGCTGATATTCGGGGCGATCGATCATCTGTTGCAGCAGCGATTGCCCGTGTTGTTGTCGATGGCGCTGTTGTGCATGGCGCAGGCGTGTCGCAGTGTCGGTGACGAATTCGGTCGCGTAGATCTGCCCGTGCGGGTGCAGATTAGACACGCCGGTCTCAATGCCCTTGTTCTCGAATATCAGCACATTGGCGATGTCTGGTCGGGCAGCCAGTGTGGTGTATTCTGTCTGCCACAGCCGCACCACCTGTTGCATCTGTTCGATGGGCAGATCAGCCAGCGTCGCGTTGTGTACCGCAGACCAGCACAGCACCCGGCAGCAGCCACCGCCTGCTTTACGCATCGCCAATGGAGCGCGTTGTGTGTCGTCTTGTGGTTTGAGGTTGCTGCCACCGCCAAGTGACGGATAGTCGTTGTCAAAGGCCCACGGCGCTGTGTAGACGGGATTCACCGTGCCATTGGCGCGTGTCACCCCTGGACACAGATAACAGTCCGGGTCGTGCGCCGGCTGATCGGAGCCTTCGAGGTTTGTCAGTGCACCTGACCATGGTCTTGCAGACGAGGCCGGAGAGATCAGCACCCACTGTTCGAGCAGCGGTTGCCAGCGACGGTGTGCCGCCGTTGGCGTCTGGATGTTACTGGCAGCATGCGCTGTCATGTGTGCAACTCGCGTACGCCCTGTGACGGTTTGATCTGGTAGAAATCCGCACTCAGGCCGGTGCGTTGCTGATAGGCCTCACCGATGTGTTTTTCAAAGCGTGGCAGGACATCCTGGTGCACCAGATTCACGGTACAGCCGCCAAAGCCCGCGCCAGTCAATCGCGCGCCCAGTACGCCCTCGGTGTCGGCGGCCAGCTCGACCAGCGTATTGAGTGCATCGCTCGAGACTTCGTATTCATCGCGCAGTGACTGATGCGATTGGAACATCAGTTCGCCAAAACGGGCAAGATTATGGTCGCGCAGTGCCTCGACGGCCTGGCGCACGCGCTGCTGTTCGCTGGTGACGTGGGCCGCTCGCTGCAACAGTACCGGGTGTGAGTCAAACAGTTTGCGGTGGCGATCGAGTGCATCCTGCGTCACGTGGGCAAGCTTTTCGGCGCCAGTGGCCGGCGCCAGAATTTCCAGTGCCTGTCGGGTTTCGGTTACTCGTTCGTTGAATTTTGATTCACTGAGTTCACGGCGCTGATTGGTGTTGATCAGTACGATTCTATAGTCGTCAAGCGCCAGTGGAACCTGCTCACAGTCGAGCGACTGGCAGTCGAGTTGCATCGCGTGATCGCGCTCGCCAAAGGCCACGGCAAACTGGTCCATGATGCCGCATTGCACGCCGACAAACTCGTTCTCGGCACGCTGACTCATCTTTACTAGAGTCAGCAGGTCGAGCTTGCGATCAAACAGACTGTTGATCGCGTAGGCGGTGACGACTTCGATCGCCGCGGATGAAGACAGTCCGGCACCGTTGGGTACATTGCCACTGTAGAGGCACTCAAAACCGCCGTCGACAGGCGCTTGTGCGACAAACTGTTGCAACACCCCCAGTGGGTAGTTGATCCACTGATCACCGTATTTGCGATTGGCCTGATCGCCCGACAACACGGCCAGCAGATCGAAGTTGGTTGACGCCAGTTGATAGCTGTGTGATTCGGTGGGCCGAATCAGCAGGGTGGTGCCGTACTCGATCGCGCAGGGGAAAACCAGGCCGCCGTTGTAGTCGGTGTGATCGCCGATCAGATTGACGCGTCCGGGCGCGAAAAACGTGCGCACCGGTTGATCGGACGCGCCGTAGCGTTCGATGAATTGATCGTACAGTGACTGATTCATCGTCGCTCGCCGGTGCGTGTTCGCAATCGCCGGAGTGTTGAGCTCGCTTGCAAGGTGGCCGATTTGCCCAGGTTGTGTTCGGTGGCAGGAAATGGAACAATGTTCCAAAAAGTATAAGAGCGCTGGTTTCAGGCTGTCAATCCAAATGAATCAAATGGGCTAAATAGATGGCCAGAAAGGCTACCAAACAGATTACTCGAGGCTGCGATGGCCGGTCGTTTGTCTTCCAGTGATGCGGCGCAGGGCAGTGCCACGTCAGATGCCCGCGTCGGGTCCGGCAAGGCGCCGGCCAGTGGCGGGTTTGCGCGCAGCATTCGCCTGCTCGATGAAATCGTCAGCCATGGCCCGCTGCGCTTTGCCGAATTGCAGGAGCGATTATCAGTGCCCAAGGCATCGCTGCATCGCGCGCTGCATGATCTGCAGGCCGAGCGGCTGGTGCAGTTCGATGATCGCAGCCTGACCTACAATGCAGGCTTT
>CAZYDV010000558.1:0-2829 GCA_964646405.1 uncultured Granulosicoccaceae bacterium
ATCCCTGTGGCTTGGCCCGCAACGTCACTTCGTGCACTACCCGGTACGGGCAGGCCAGTGGGTCAATATTGTCGCCATCGCACCTGCCGGTGACTGGCGAGATGAGTCCTGGACTGCGCGCGGTGACGTGGCTGATCTGGCGCGAGAGTTTGTCGGCTGGGATGATCGCGTCGGGCAATTGATTAATGCGTCTGAACAAACGGCCCGCTGGGCGCTTTACGATCGCGACCCGTTGCCGCGCTGGACTGCCGGGCGGATCGCGCTAATCGGCGATGCCGCCCATGCCATGCTGCCTTTTTTTGCGCAGGGTGCAGCGCAGGCCGTTGAAGATGCAGAGGCCCTGGCCAGATGCCTGAGCGACACCAGCCCGCTTGATGCCACTAGCGCCTTGCAGCACTATCAGCAAATCCGCCGTGCCAGAGCGGATCAGGTATTGCTGATGAGCCGCGGCCGTGAACTGCAAAATCACCTGCCCGACGGCGCGCAACAGCGTCAGCGCGACGCTGACTTAAGCGGTGGTGAGCCGCTGCGCCAAAGTGCCTGGCTATACGGCTATCAGGCAGAGTAGTGTGGCCACGCAGGGAGCCAACAAAATGAAATCACGGTTGATCACAGGCGCCGCATCGGCGATCACACTGGTGCTTGGCAGCATTCACGCGTTTTCGGTATTTGTGCCACAGTGGGAGGAGGCCACATCAGCCGATCGTGCACAGGTCAGCCTGGTGTATTCACTGGCGCTGGTATCGCTGACGCTTGCCGTGTTGTTCGGATATAAACTCTACAATCGCTTATCGCCGGTCGCCATGGTTTGTCTGAGTGGCACTTTATCCGCCATCGGGCTTTATGCAGCTGCCCAT
The DNA here is from genome assembly GCA_964646405.1 of uncultured Granulosicoccaceae bacterium. Classification (GTDB taxonomy): domain Bacteria; phylum Pseudomonadota; class Gammaproteobacteria; order Granulosicoccales; family Granulosicoccaceae; genus CAKZSB01. The sequence continues at coordinate 858 of CAZYDV010000558.1, forward strand.
TCAAATTCAATCCTTGGGCTGTATTTGTTCTATGGTCTGATATTCGGCGCGGGCAATGGCCTGGGCTATGGCTATGCTCTGCAATTGGCAGGTCAGGCAATGCCGCAGCAGCGCGGCCGGGCGATGGGTATCGTCACCGCGTTCTATGCGGTCGGTGCTACGTTGGCTCCGGTACTTTTTCTGGCGCTGATCGCAATGGCAGGCAATTGGCTCGCGCTTGGCGTTGCGTCAGTAGTGGTGTTTGTGGTCAGTCTGTGTGCGGCAATCGTTTTGCGACGCTGCGGGGCAGGGTTTGTCGGTGAGTCACCTGAGTCTATATCAGCACTGACCCCATTATTGCAGCGTGTGCGAATTCTGTTGTGGTTAAGCTATGGGGCCGGAGTCATTGCCGGCCTGATGATCATCGGTCATGCCTATGCCCTGGCACGCTGGCTGGCACTTTCGCCATCTGCGGTATCTATCGCACCGGTTGCGGTGGCCGCCGGCAATATGATCGGCGGCTTCGCGGCAGGATTTCTCGCCGATAAAGTCAACAGCGGCACCGTGCTGCAATGGCTGCCAGCCGGATCTATTGTCGGTCTTGCCTTGCTGGGCTGGGCAACAGGCGATGTGAGTGGATTAGCCGGGCTTTCACTTGTCGGGCTGTGTTACGGCGCACTGATCGCCGTGTACCCGGTTGCGGTGGCCGATATTTATGGCGCCACCGCGGCGCCGCGAATCTACGGGCAGATATTTACTGCCTGGGGCGTAGCCGGACTGTTGGGCCCCTGGGTAAGTGGGTGGTTGTTTGACCAGTGGGGCTCTTATCTGCCGTCTCTTATTATTGCGATTGGCGTGAGTGCGCTATCGGCAGTCGCGGTGTGGTTATGTTATCGCACCATCGGCAGACAAACGACAGACGTTGTCGCCACGAACCAGTGACATCAACTGCCTTTTTGTTTGATCTGGGTTCGCTGCACCGGTTTCCACTGACCACTGCTGCGCACAAACAAAAACCGGTATAGCCCATACGCAAAAGCTGCATTCATCAAAACAAAATATAGCGGTATCGCAATCGCGGTGCGCTCGCGTGTGGCGGGCTTGAGCAGGCCGATGATCGCAAGCAAATAGAACGCGCACTGCAACAGAAAAACAATCAGCCAGAATGCCGATGTGGTGGCGAGTATGGCGTTGCTCGCAAAGATGATCATCAGCAGCACGGCGCCAAACCAGCGCAACACTTTGTGTGACCAATAACAGAACAGCAGTCGCGGTGTTTTCATGCCCGGTACACCCCAGCCATTGACCAGTGACTGAAAGGCGCCGGTGGCAACACGCGTTTTGCGGCGAAATTCATCGGCAAGACCCGGCGCTGCGTCTTCCCACGCCTGTGCACTGTCGTCGTAGATGATGCGATGTCCTTGTTTTGCGATTTCCATTGAGATCACAAAGTCATCGAGGATGGCATTGGTCGGCGGTGCTATGGCGAGTTTTCGGCGGGTGGCGTACAGCGCGCCGTCCACGCCAACCACACTGGCGAGTTGTGATTCGCTTCGTTGCAGAAACCGCTCGTACTTGTAGTAGGCGCCTTCGGATTCGGCGTAGCCGGTCTTCTCGTCGATCAAGTGCACTACACCGGTCACCGCGCCTACCTCTGGATCGGCGAAGTGGCGCACCAGTTGGCGGATGGCACGCGCATCAAAGATGACGTTGGCATCGGTAAACACGACGATGTCCGTGTCAATCTGTGGCAGTGCGAGTCCCAGGGCCGAGGCCTTGCCGGCTCGCGGCACCTGGCGCACCAGGCGGATTCGGTTATTGTCGTGCGCGCTGATGATGTCGTCGGTGCCATCTGTCGACTCATCCGACACGATCAGCATGTGCAGCTTGTCGGCTGGATAATCGAGCGCGTCGAAGTTGTCTAGCTTGTCGGCGATCACCGCGGCCTCCTGGTAGGCCGTCTCGAGGAACTTCTCGACGCCGCGCCGATGCT
>CAZYDV010000559.1:0-2821 GCA_964646405.1 uncultured Granulosicoccaceae bacterium
AATTGCTAGCAGCACCCTGTCGAACAACACGAGCACGCTCTACGGTGGCGGCATACGCCTGACTTTCAAGGACGCAAAAAATCAAATACTGGCCCCGGTGGGGCCTCCGCCGCTGTTGAGTAAACCGTCACTCGGTGATCCAAATCTACAGCCCATCGCCAAACAGGCCTTTCTCAAAGCCGTGTGGGCGCTGTTTTATCGGCAGCCGCTTGCCAAGGCACCGGATGAAGTAGCCGGCGGCCCGCTCTCGCGATTGCGAGATAAGATCAAGAAAGAAATCAAGTTGCTTGGAGGTGGTTGTGCGGTCATCCCCGTAGTGTTAGGAGAAGGCGGTGAGCGGCTCTGGGAAGCGGCAGCTCACAATGCGCTGGACTGGATAAACGAAGGGGCCACTGAGCCAGGGCGCGTTCGGCTGGATGTGCTGGTGGTACAGACTCGCAGCGACAGTGTGCAGATTTTTCACGATGACGATACCAATGCGTCGCGCATGAATTTAATCTTCGATTTGCTCAGGCTGATAGAAACATGAACCACAGTGATCTCATCGCCCGGTTGCGCGCCAATCCAGTAGTCAGTCTGCCCAAGATCGGCCGCTGGCAACCCAGCGCCCACGCCTTCGATGAACCTCAGCTCAACGCGCTGGAGGCGGCACTCGGCGCCGGCCGGCCACTACTGGTGCGCGGTGAACCGGGTCTTGGCAAAAGCCAGATTGCGCGAGCCGTGGCCGCCGCATGGCAATGGCGGCTGATTACCGCCAGTATTCACAGCCGAATCGAACGCGACGATCTGCTGTACGCAATTGATCATGTGCAACGATTGTCTGAAGGCCGTCTCGGTGATGCGGGTCGTTTGCAGAATCACGTGCAGCCCGGCCCGGTGTGGCGTGCGATGACGCCCGTAAGCGAACGCGATGGAGTGCCGGTGGGCGACGGAGCCTATCAACTGCAGGGTAGTCCTGGCTGCGTGCTGCTAATTGACGAGATTGACAAGGCCCATCGTGATATACCCAACGCCTTGCTCGAGGTGTTGGAGGATGGCGAGTTCGAGTTGCCGTTTGAACACGACGATTTCAGCGACCGGGTGGTTCGTGCGGTCAACGGGCTGTTCATTGTGATAACCGCCAATGATGAACGCGATTTGCCCGCAGCCTTTATGCGCCGTTGCGCCGTGTTGCATTTGCAGCTCGGTGAGAATGCCGCAGAGCAACTGCGTGACATAGCGATATCACATATAGAGCAAGGCGTATTAGATGCGTCGGTAGAACCCTTTATCGATAAAACAATCGATGCGGTACTGAGCTACCGCAGCGAGGTTCCAGACGGTTACTACAAACCGGGCACATCGGAGATGATCGATCTGTTACAGGCCATCGCCGCCAGTCACGTGGGCGCTGAAAAAATCGATGAGGCGATCGCGCGCATGGGTGAATATCTGATCTGCAAGGAATTCCGCAGCGATGCCAGCGACGATGCTGGCTGATCTGTTCAATGAGCTGATACGCGATGACTCTGCCGGTCGCAAGGAGCGATTGCGGCAGCTGGGCTTTGAACGCAATGACCGTGCAACGCTCGGCTCAACCAGCACAATCCTGCACGTAAAAAAAGACGAGCCGCCGATTCAGTCTATTGTTGAGCGTTCACAGCTACAGAATCAGACCGGCAATTTTCGCTTTCCGCTGGTAGCGCTGGACAGCGTGTCGCGCCCGCCATCGGATACGAACGCGTTACAGGGCCTGTCTGCACTGGCAGACGATGAACTGGACGTGGCAGCGCCCTATGTCAAACCGGCCGCGCTCGGCAACCGCGTTGATTTTTATCGCGAGCTTGCCCGCTGCCTGCAGGCCACGCGCGACGGCGGTGCGCTGAATATTCCGGCGCTCACCGCGAGCGTCGCGCGCCACCAGCCGGTGACTGTGCTGCCGCGTTTGTCACGTCGCGCCGGCAGGTCGTTGCAGACCGTGCTGATCGATGAGTGTCTACCCCTGTGGGGTGATATCAAAACCCTGATCGACTGGCTGCAGCAGGCACCTGCCAGTCTCAGGCCATCGCGAATCGTGCGGCTGCAAACTGGCGGGCAACGAGGGCTAGTCGACGATAATCCAGCCACTGGCGGCGTCACACTGATTGTGGCGCAACGCGACAAACCCTCGCCTGAGCTTGCGGTGGCGTTGTCGCGGTTTATTGGGCCGCACATCTGGTGTGACACGCGCGGGCGTCGCTCGGCCTTGCGCTGGGATAGCCTGCCGCACTATCCGCAAGTGGAACAGCCGGTGCAGCGATTGCTGGCGTTGCTGGCGCCGCTGCCTGTGATCGACAAAGCTCTGCTGCGCCGCTTGCGCCGTCGACTGGGTGCCGGTCTGGAAACCGAAATCGACTTCTGGCAAAACCGCCGCGAAGTCCACTACGACCCGGTGCACGAGTTTGGCTACATAGATCCCGGCTATCGCGAAGCGCTGATACAACAATTGATCGACTGGCAGCACCGGGACCCTGCCACCATTGATGCCGCCTATCAGCTGATCGCGCAATGGTGTCGCGATCGGGAGCAGGTCTACTGGGCCGAAGCGAGTTTGAACTACCGCAGGCTTAAGCGCCCCTGGAGCGGCGATGAGCAACGTGAATTTGAAACGCTCGATCAGTTGATTGCGATGATGAGCAAGCGCTGTGTCGACGATGACGTTGAACGCGGTCTCGCCGCAGCGCAATGTGTGCTCGGGTTGTTGACCCGGCACGGTCACGCGGCACCATTGCCGGAAACTGTCGCCGCAGCCGCCGGGCAGGTGCAGGATTTCTGGCGCCAGCACGGCACTGGTCAGTTCGCG
>CAZYDV010000560.1:0-2820 GCA_964646405.1 uncultured Granulosicoccaceae bacterium
CGTCGGGTTACCAGGTGGCCAATGCCCAACTCACGGGAAACCCGACGCGTGAGCGAGGCGATCCATGCACCGTCATGCGGTGCATGACACAGAGCCAGCACAGAACACAGTCTGGATAGCAGATGGAAGCCGCTTACGATTCACCTCGCTCACGCGTCGGGTTACCAAGTAGCCAGTGCCCAACTCGCGGGAAACCCGACGCGTGAGCGAGGCGATCCATACACCGTCATGCGGTGCACTACACGGAGCCAGTAAAACCACAGCTTGGATAGCAGGTGTAAGCCGCCTACAATCCACCTCGCTCACGCGTCGGGTTACCAGGTGGCCGAATCCCAACTCACGGGTAATCCGACGCGTAGGCGAGGCCGCCCTCAACAAACAAGACGGAATCCCGAGCGCCAACCAACAACACCTGCCGCTCCGAATTGTGCGCTAAAATCAACCCTCACCCATTCAGGACGTCACCCATGAGTGAACTACTCCACACGGATGTCGCCAATGCGCTCACCTCGCTGGGCATAGCCTATGAGGCGATCGCCTGCGATCCGGCGTTGGCAGATACGGCGGACTTCTGCGAGCACTACGGCTTTACCGCCGATCAGTCGGCTAACTGTCTGTTGGTGGGATCGACCAAGGGGGAGCCAACTTTTGCCTGCTGTCTGGTGTTGGCCAATTGCCGGCTGGATGTGAACAAGGTGGTGCGCAAGAAACTGGGTGTGCGGCGGTTGTCGTTTGCAAGCCCCGAAGACACCAAACGACTAACCGGCATGGAGCTGGGTGGCGTCACACCTTTTGCGCTGCCCGATGATTTGCCGCTCTGGGTAGACTCGCGAATCATGGACTGTGAAAAAGTGATTGTCGGCGGTGGCAATCGATCGTCCAAGATCCTGCTGCCGCCTGCGGGTTTTCTGCAAGTGCCGAACGTAGAGGTAGTAGAAGGCCTGGCAAACGAAATTCCTCCACCAGAGTAGTGGCTGGAGTACAGGCTTCAGCCGTCTTTTTTGTATGGAGCACGTTTGAATCGTGAATTCCAGCGCGATGTATTGTCGGGCACGCTTATGAGTTTTAGTTTCACGAATGGCAGAACTTTTTCCTAAGGTGAGCCACTAAACATTCGTTTTTCAAGGCCTGCGGTTGTTCGGCTACATTTTATCGGGCGCGGCGGATGCAATCACTGCTGAAAATGATACGACGCCCGTTCCGTAGCCAATGGCGTTCTACCCAGAATCATATCTGCAGCCTTCTCGGCGATCATTTGCGTCGGTGCATTCAGGTTTCCGCTGACAATTTCCGGCATCACCGATGCATCCACCACGCGCAAACCGTCGATGCCGTGAACATTCAGCTCGCCATCGACAACACAATCCTCTCCCTCGCCCATCCGACAGGTACCGCAGGGGTGATAGTCGGTGGAGACGGTTTCCCTGATCCACGCCTCTATTGAATTACGATCAGTGACCTGTGGTGATGGATTAATCCGGCTGCCACGAAATTCATCAAATGCAGGTTGGCGCAACAGCGATTGCATAACCTCGTGCGCCTCGATCATTTCTGCTACATCGTACTGCTGTGATAGATAGTTGAAGTGTGCCTCAGGCGCGTCTACCGGGTTGGCTGACCGAAGCGATACCGTGCCACGGCTTTTCGGGCGAAGCTGATCGCAATTCAACTGGTAACCCTGAAAGAGTTTTATTTTTGTCCCTTCGAATTCACTGTACACCGGCGTGAAATGATATTGCAGGTTCGGGCGATCGACGCGGTCGTTGCCAAAGACCAGGCCGCCCATCTCCCAGATGTTGGAGCTGGCAACCCCGCTGCGATTTAATAACCAGCGAGTGCCGACCGTCAGTTTTTTTAACGGATTGGCAAGCGTGTGCAGTGTGACTGGTTTTTTGCACTCGAATGCAGTGGTGATGGTCAGGTGATCCTGCAGATTCATGCCCACCGCTGGTAGATCGAGCCGCGTATCGATACCGTGCTGTGCCAGTGCGTTCGCGGCACCAATGCCCGACAGCATCAGCAACTGAGGTGATTTAATCGCACCAGCGCAAAGTAATACGCCCTTGCGTGCGTGCAGTGTGTGCTGTTGCCCCCGGTGCACATAGCTTGCACCGGTGGCGCGCTGTTGGTTTGTCTCTATACGCTGAACCAGTGCACCGGTGGTGAGCGTCACATTGGCGCGTTTTAACGCGGGCCGTAAATGTGCCACTGCGGCGCTGCATCGGCGGCCGTTCTTAACGGTGCGATCCAGTCGCGCGATACCCTCGGGTTGGTAGGCGTTAAGGTCCTCCGAGTTGCCCTGACCGGATTGTTCACCGGCCAGCAACAGCGCATCGAACAGTGGGTTCTGCAAAGCGCCGCGGGTAACCCCGAGCGGGCCGTCGCCACCGCGCCAGGCCGAGGCGCCACGATCGGAATTTTCACAACGTTTGAAATAGGGCAGGCAGTGCGCGTGCGACCAGTTCGACAAGCCAGGGCGTTGTGCCCACTGATCGTAGTCCAGCGGGTGGCCGCGCATGTAGACCATGGAATTGATCGATGACGATCCGCCGATGACTTTTCCACGCGGCAGTTCAATCTGCCGATCGGCGACCTCGGGCTGGGATTCTGCCAGGTAGTTCCAGTTGATGGACGGGTCTTTATAGACACTATAGACGCCGGCCGGTATGTGAATCAGCAGCTTGTGATCCATTGGCCCGGCTTCGAGCACGTGGACCTGATGCGTGCCGTCTTCGGATAAACGGTTGGCCAATACACAGCCCGCTGAACCCGCGCCGATGATCAGGTAGTCACACTCTTGCTGCGCCATGCGGTCGGTTC
>CAZYDV010000561.1:0-2807 GCA_964646405.1 uncultured Granulosicoccaceae bacterium
TAGTGTGAAAGTACAAGGTGATCAGTTTTATCTGCAAAAGACTGTTCTACTTTAGAAAAGGCCTTGTCGTAGATATCATCTCTTTTGTCCACGTAGTCAAGGAGCATGTCATGCGGTGTGCGCGACTCTCGGTACTGGATATAGTCAAAATCCTCGTTGCATAGCGTACTAATGAAGCCTGACAGGTAGATGGCACGTTCGGTTTCCTCAGGAAAATACGCTGCAAGTATCGGAAGCCCCTTGCCAAGAATGTCATCCCCGTCACGCCAGCTCATATTCCAGACCTTTTAAATCGCGAATCGCCCTTTCACATAGCGACACCGGACCACTCCAATTGAGTGGTTAATACCGACTTTGAGCTAGAAAGCAGGCACCTGTGAAAAGAAATGCCGTTGTGCTGCATCAGGGCAGGCAAGCATCAATTCATCCGTTCCCACAATTCAAACGTCGGTACGCCCAACGCATCTTCCACCGTTTGCATGGCATCGAGAATCTGGTCTTCGCGAAAACGCCGGCCTATCAACTGCACACCACAGGGCACACCGTCTGCCTCGCCGGCAGGAAACACACCGGCCGGCAGACCCAGGTAGTTTATTCCGCAACTGTAGATTGAGGACTGAAACAGATCGTGAGTATTGGCCTCGCTCTGCGCATCGTAGTTCCAGTGGTAATTGGGCTGCATCAGTAACGGGGTTAGTACCAGCGGATACTGCTGCAGAAACACATTCCACTCTCGAGTCAGGCGGGTGCGCTCGGCAATGCCGACGCGATAGCCGTCGGCGTCGACAAGGTTGCCCAGCGAGCAGTACCAATCGAATATGTTGTTGATGGTCTCGCTGCCATACTCGGATGCCAGCGGGCCCAGTGTTTCACGAATCTCGTAGGCAGCCACATCAAACCAGCTTTGAGCTGCCTCCATGACGCTGGGCGTTTTCACTTCCTGCACTTGGTAACCCGCTTCGAGCAGGCAATCCACCACTCGCATAACAGCGGACTGAATGTCGCGATCGATCGAATAACCGTAGTTTTCAAGTGTGTACCCGATGACCGGTGCCTGCTCTTGCGGCCAGTCGTCAAACGGTGCTGGCACCCACCATGGATCACGCGGATCGCCCTGCGCCATGATTTTGGTCGCCAGACGCACGTCCTTAACTTCACGACAGATCGCACCCTGGACTGACATCAGCTGCGCCAACATGCCACGCTCAGCCGGTGCGCTGGGGTTGTAGGCCGGCACTCTGCCCTGTGTCGGCTTGACTGTGCTGACACCGCAACAGAACGACGGAAAACGCAGCGACCCACCGATGTCATTGCCGTGGTGAATCGCCCCGAATCCCGCTGCGGCCGATGCACCAGCACCACCGGAGGATCCACCCGGAGATTTATCCTCGTTCCACGGGTTGCGGGTGCGGCCTCGCAAGGGGTTGTCGGTAGTAGCGCGCATCGACAGTTCCGGGGTGTTGGTGCGACCGATGATCACGGCACCGGCAGCTTTGAGGTTGGCAACGATGGGGGAGTCGTCTTCGGCGATCAGGTGTTCAAAGGCTGGTACGCCGTTGGTGGTGGCGCAACCTGTCTGGTCGACGTTCTCCTTGATCGTCACGGGCACGCCGTGTAAGGGACCCAGACTCTCGCCGCGTTCGATCGCCAAATCCGCGCGCCGGGCCTGCTCGCGGGCCTCTGCCGAACAATCGACCGTGATGGCGTTGAGTTGCGGATTGTGCTCGGCCACCCGCCCCAAGACGTCATCGAGTAGCTCGACAGCAGTAAAGTCACGCGCCTGCAGACCCTGCGCCTGATCCACTGCACTTATCTTCCAAAGATCACTCGGCATACTCGATTCCCCCCAATGTGAGCCGACTATTTTAACAGCAGGTGGCAGTCAACCCTGAGTGCGCTCGACGACGCGGCCGATGACTGGCCAGTAGTGGTCGCCAAAGCCCTGTTCAATCGCACTGGCAAACATTTTCTGTACGGTTTCTGCCCCCTGCAATCGAAAGCCGCCGGCCTCGGCAAGCTTCAGGGCGTAATCCAGATCTTTGTTGGCATAGCGTGTTGAGAAGGCCTGCAGTGGGAATGTGTCGGGCAACAGAGCCTTCATGCCGTGGTTGCGCAGCGCGAAGCTGTCGGCCGATCCGTTGGATAAGGCATCGAAAAGTTTCTGCCCTGACACGCCAGCCGCCTCGCCAACGGCCAGCGCCTCAGACAGACCCACCACCGTTTGAAACAACACCATATTGTTGAGGATTTTCACCACCTGGCCACTGCCGTGCCCACCACAGTGCATCACGTCGCTGGCGAACAGGCGCAGCCACGGGGCGACGCGCTCAAAAATCGAATCCGGCCCGCCCGCCATGATTGCAAGTGTGCCCTGCTCTGCCGCCTGCCGCGTACGGGCCACCGGCGCATCCATGAAATCGACGCCATTTTGCGCGAGTTGATCTGCCAGATCGCGGGTCATCGCCACGGGCGTGGTGCCCAGATCCACCAGCGTGCGCGATGATAGCCCAGCAGCGGCCTGGCTATCGAGCCAGCCAGACGCCTCTACTACCTGCTCTACCTGTGCCCCTGAAGGCAATGACAGGAAGACGATCTCGGCACCATCGAACACCGCCCGCACCCCAGACTGGACCTGAGCGCCGTGCGCGGCGAGCCGTTGTAGTGGCGCCGTATCGAGATCGGCGATCAGCACTTTTAGCGCCTCACCTTTTTCAATAAGATGGCGACACATGGGCTCGCCCATCACGCCCAAGCCAATAAATCCGATGGTTTGCATGGTCTCTCCGGTGTTGTTCGACCCGCAGAGA
>CAZYDV010000562.1:0-2805 GCA_964646405.1 uncultured Granulosicoccaceae bacterium
AACTGCCCTGCCCGCCACGCGTAGAGTGACAGGGAGGTGCCGACCACCAGCGCCAGAAACCCGAGTATGAATGCGCCGCGTTCGGGATCAGTCGCGAACGCGTGGACTGATGTCAACACGCCGGAGCGAACCAGAAAGGTTCCCAGCAGGCTCAGCGAGAATGCACAGACCGCCAGGAGCACAGTCCAGGCCTTGAACGCGCCCCGTTTTTCAGTTGCCGCAAGTGTGTGTATCAGCGCGGTACCCATCAGCCACGGCATGAAGGACGCGTTTTCCACCGGATCCCAAAACCACCAGCCACCCCAGCCCAGCTCGTAGTATGCCCACCAGCTACCGAGTGCGATGCCAATGGTCAGAAACATCCAGGCGATGTTGGTCCAGGGGCGCATCCATCGCGCCCAGGCCATATCCAGCCGGCCGCCAATCAGCGCAGCCACGGCAAATGCAAAGGCGACGGAGAAGCCGACATAGCCCATGTAGAGCATCGGTGGATGGACCGCGAGCCCGAAATCCTGCAACAGAGGGTTCAGAGACTGACCATCCGATGGCGCCGGCAACAGCCGGTCGAATGGGTTCGATGTCAGCAGCATGAACAACAGAAATCCGACACTGATCATGCCGAGCACCGATAACACCCGGGCGATCATCTGCAACGGTACACCGCGGCTGAAAATACTGACCGCAACGGTCCAGCCGGCCAAAATCAGCATCCACAGCAGCAGTGAACCTTCGTGTGATCCCCAGACCCCGGAAATACGATAGATCAGCGGCAGCGACAGATTCGACGTATTGGCCACGTAGCTGACGGAGAAATCGTGGACGAGAAACGCGTGGGTCAGCACCGCGTATGACACCGTTACCAGCAACATCTGGACTTGCGCCGCGGGTCTGGCCAGTGCCATCCACGACCTGGCGCCCGTGAAACTGCCGATCATCGGCACCACCGACAACACCACGGCGACGCACAGGGCCAGAATCAGCGAGAAATGCCCGAGCTCAGGAATCATTGCATCTGCACCGTGTCACTGCCATACACCGCTGGTTTGGCGGCAGCAGCGCTCTCGGCCTGCTGGCGCGTTTTTTCCAACGCTTCGGCGACTTCCGGCGGCATGTAGTTCTCGTCGTGCTTGGCCAGCACCTCCGAGGCGACAAATACGCCGTCGGCATCAAGGCGGCCCAGCGAAACGATACCCTGCCCTTCGCGAAACAGATCGGGAAGAATGCCGGTGTAGCGTATCGGCACGGTTTCGGCGTTGTCCGTCACTTTAAAGCTCACCGTCAGCCCATCCGATTCGCGCGCGACGCTGCCAGCCTCGACCAGCCCGCCGATACGGAATTTGGCGTCTTCGGGCGCCTTGCCGGCGACCACGTCGGTCGGCGAGAAGAACAACATCAGGTTAGCCTGAAATGCGTTCAGCAGCAGGCCAACGGCGACGCCAACCCCGGCCACCATCGCGAGGATCAGAATCAACTTTTGTTTACGCTTGGGATTCATCTTCTTCCAGTAGCACTTGGCGTTTCAGGTTGCGGATCGCCTGTTTTCTGCGGCGACCAGCTGCCCAGATGTTGACCCCCAACACGAGGAATGTCAGCGCGAAAGACGACCACACGAAAAACGCGTAGCCGCCCATGTGGAAGAATTCCCTCACAGCCGATCCTGTGCCAGTCGTTCACGCACCCACGAGGCGTTGCTCTCCCGCTCCAGAATCGACGACTTCGCACGCGACATCATATTGACGATATAAAAAAGCTTGAAGCCGACCATCATCATCAGCAGCGGCACCAGCATGCTCTTGTGGATGGAAGGTGTATCGAGTTTGCTGATGGAAGCCGGCTGGTGCAAGGTGTTCCACCACTCGACCGAAAAATGAATAATGGGTATGTTTACAACACCTACAAGAGCCAGGATTCCAGCCGCGCGAGCAGCGGTGTTACGATTTTCTATCGCCGCTCGCAGCGCCATGTAACCCAGATACAGGAACAGCAAAATCAGCTCCGAGGTCAGACGTGCATCCCAAACCCAGTAGGTTCCCCACATCGGCTTACCCCACAACGAACCGGTGGCCAGCGCGATTGCAGTGAACGATGCGCCGATCGGCGCCGACACCTCGGCAACGACGTCGGCCAGTTTCATTTTCCAGATCAGAAAGATGGCACTCGACACCGCCATGATCACGTAGACAAACATCGACATCCAGGCCGCCGGCACGTGTACGTAGATGATCCGATAACTCTCACCCTGTTGATAGTCTGCGGGTGCGACAATCAGCCCCAGGTACAGCGCCCAGATAATGATGATCGCCGAGCAGGCGGCAATCCAGGGGATCAGTATGTCCGCCAGCCGGTAGAAAAACCGTGGCGAAGCCATTTTGTGGAACCAGAGAAACAAGGGATTCGTCTACCTGTCTTCGGGTGAGAGGAGCACGGTCAACGACCGCCCGCGGCCAATACGACCGCCTCGTCCCAGTTTAGTGCCAATTGCCGACACATTCACTCCGCACTGACGCGCAACGCAGCGGCGATTGCCGGTGGCGCGAGGATGGTGGCAAGAATAGCCAGCGCGCCGAGCAACGACAACTGCCCCTCTACGGGCAATCCGGCTGCGGCTGCGACGACACAGCTGCTGCCAAAGATCAACACCGGTATGTACAGCGGCAGCACCAGCAGCGCAAGTAGCACCCCACCGCGCCGCAGCGATACCGTCAGCGCTGCACCGATCCCGCCAATCAGGCTCAGGGTCAGCGTACCGAGCGCCAGCGATGCCAGCAGCGCCGGCAGCGCACGGGTTTGAAGATTCATCACCAG
>CAZYDV010000563.1:0-2804 GCA_964646405.1 uncultured Granulosicoccaceae bacterium
GTCGGGCAGACTGCCGGGCACACAGTTTTGCAACGCCTGCAAGTGCTCGTTGAAAAAGCCGGTGATCTCGGCGATCGATTGTGGCGCGCGTCGATTGTTCACGACCCAGTGCACGCCGCGTTCGATCCAGCCGCGCGTCATCAGCAGCATCTCGCGCTGGCTTGCGTTTTCTACCTGGTTATCGAGCGATTCGATATCGGCCCACAGGCTGCGCATGTCGTAGAGTTCACGTACCGCCGCGAAGGCAGTCGCGATGTCGGTGGTCTCGGCGCCTACTTCCTCCTGCAAACGGAAGACGAACGTGGGCCCCAGCCGATTGACCAGACTGTTGGTCAACAGGGTGGCGATGATTTCACGACGTAACTGGTGTTGCTGCAATTGCTCGGGATACTCTGCGCGAAGGCGGCTTGGAAAGTAGTTGGCGAGCCCGGTATTGAAGTAGGCATCGTCCACCACGCTCGATTGCAGCAGTTGCTCGTACAGATCCATCTTGCTGTAGGCCACCAGCACCGCGATCTCGGGGGCGGTGAGTCCGAGCCCTCTGGATTTGCGTTCATTGATCGCATCGCTGGAGGGTAGGTACTCGATGTCGCGGTTGAGTTTGCCGGCGGCCTCCATCGCGTTGATAAAACGACTGTGCTCCTCCAGCAGTGTCGGCGCCTGTGCCAGCGCCAGGCTGATGCACTGCGTTTGCTGGTAGTTGTCGCGCAACACCAGTTCGCCGACCTCGTCGGTCATGTCGGCCAGCAGCGCGCTGCGTTGGTCTGCCGGCAGGGTCCCGGTCGAGACCAGCGCGTCCACCAGAATCTTGATATTGACCTCGTGGTCCGAGCAGTCGACACCGGCGGAGTTATCGATCGCGTCGGTGTAGATTTTTCCACCCTTAGCCGCGAATTCGATACGACCGTTTTGCGTACAACCCAGATTGCCGCCCTCGCCAACCACGCGTGCGCGAATTTCATCGCCGCTGACGCGAACGGCATCGTTGGCTTTATCCTGCGCGTCGGCGTTGGTCTCGAAACTCGCCTTAATGTAGGTGCCGATGCCACCATTCCAGAGTAGATCGACACGCGCCTTGAGCAGTGTGTTGATCAGCTCTGCCGGTGTCATGCTCTCGGCGTCGGTGTCGAGCATGGCGCGAACCTGGTCACTTAAGGGTATCGATTTCAGCGAGCGTTCGTAGATGCCACCACCCTCAGAGATCAGGCTGCGATCATAGTCGTCCCAGCTCGAGCGCGGCAGCTCGAACAGTCGCTTGCGTTCGGCAAAGGTCGCCGCGGCATTCGGGGTGGGGTCGAGAAAGATGTGCAGGTGGTTAAACGCACCGAGTAGTTGGATATGCGGCGACAGCAGCATGCCGTTGCCGAAGACGTCGCCGCCCATGTCGCCAATACCAATGACGCTGAACTCGTCGGCCTGGGTGTTGGTGCCGAGCTCGCGAAAGTGCCGTTTGACGGATTCCCACGCGCCCTTGGCGGTAATGCCCATGCCTTTGTGGTCGTAGCCGATCGAACCGCCCGAGGCGAAGGCATCGCCGAGCCAGAAACTAAACTCGGCGGACACACCGTTGGCGATATCGGAAAAAGTCGCTGTGCCCTTGTCGGCAGCGACGACCAGATAGGGGTCGTCCTCATCGTGGCGCACCACGTTTTTCGGCGCCATCAGTTCGCCATCGACGTAGTTGTCGGTGATCGTCAGCATGCTGCGTAAAAAGGTCTGGTAACACGCGACGACTTCTTCCATCAGCTCGTCGCGGCTGGCGTTTTCCGGTGCCTGTTTGACCACGAAGCCGCCTTTGGAACCGACCGGTACGATCACTGAGTTTTTGACCATCTGCGCCTTCATCAGGCCGAGTACCTCGGTGCGGAAGTCCTCACGTCGGTCTGACCAGCGCAATCCTCCGCGCGCGACCTTGCCGCCACGCAGGTGGACTGCTTCCACACGCGGTGAGCAAACGAAGATCTCGAACATCGGGCATGGCAGTGGAATACCATTGATGGCCGAGGGTGCAAGCTTCATCGCCAGTGCTGGCGGGCCGGCTTGCGCATCGCCGCAGAAGTAGTTGGTTCTGACCGTGGCCTGTACGCTTTGGCCCAGTGTGCGCAGGATGCGATCGTGATCGAGCGAGCTGACTTCTTCCAGCAGGCGTGCGTAGTCGGCCAGCAGCGCCTTGCAGTCGTGGGCTTCGCGGCTGGGGTCAAATTTGTGTTCGAACAGTGATACCACCGTTTTTGCGAGTGCGGGATTGTCGATCAGGCACTGGGCGATGTACTCCTGCGAATAGGGCACTTTGATCTGCTGCATGTAGCGGCAGTAGCTGCGCACCATCGCGATCTGGCGCCAGCTTAAACCGGCGGCAACGATCAACTGATTCAGCCCGTCGTCCTCGACTTCGTCACGCCAGATACGGATAAATGCCTGCTCGAACTGATGGCCGACGGCCGCTAGATCGATGTCGTCATGGCCGCTGCTGCGCAGCAGAAACTCGCGCAGGTGAACCGTGTCACCATCAGTCAGCGCAAATTCGTAAGGCACTTCGCCGTCTACCAGAAAGCCCATGTTCTCGAGGATGTGGATCACTTTCGACAGCGGGACTGCGGTGTCGTCGCGGTGATACAGATTCAGGCACAGTGGCTGATCCGCGGCGCAATTGCGGGTGACCAACAGTGCCTGTGGCTCGCCCGGGTGGGCTTCGCTTGCCAGCAGTTGCAGGTCGCGACTGGCGGTCTCGATATCGTGCTTGGCTTTGTAGGATTCGGGGATCGCGCGAATAAGCTCCATCGCGCTGGTGGCCAGCGGCGATT
>CAZYDV010000564.1:0-2791 GCA_964646405.1 uncultured Granulosicoccaceae bacterium
CTATCATCGTGAGCAGATACGGCAAAGCGTAACTGAGTCGGCTTAGCCTGACTGTTCCAGCGTCGCCAGCAAGTCCAGCAATTTTTCGTAGCCCTCGTCTCCCAGTGTTGCCTTGAAGCCCGCTACGATGCTGGCGGCATGTTCGAGGTTGTCGTCGATAATTGCCTGACCCCTGGCGGTGATCGTCAGCGGTTGGCGGCGCTTGTCGTTCTGATCGGTGACGCGACTGACCAGGCCGCGTTCGGAGAGTGTTTTGATGATGCGCGCTAGACTTGGCATCAGCAGGCAGGCGCGTTCGGATACCTGGGTTGCATCCTGCGCACCGTATTCGGCCAGTACCCGCAGCACGCGCCACTGCTGTTCGGTGATGCCGGATTCGCTCAGCATCTGGCGGATCGGTGCCATCACTTTTTCGCGCGCACGCATCAGTGCGATCGGCAGTGACCGATCGGTGGATGGGAGAGCTGCAGCAGTTGATGTGCGCTTGGGTTTGGGCATTGTGGCCTTTCCATGAATACTTCACATGTTAAATAAAAATCTTGACAGCGCAAGTTCACTGGATGGAAAATAGCGATTACTTAACATGATAAGTAATTGCCATGCCGCATCTGATCATTGACTATTCGCCGAATCTCGACAGTGCTATCGACATGGCGGCACTGTGCGATCACCTGCGAGTCGTCGCCTGTGCGCTCGATGCGTTTCCGGCCGCCGGTGTGAGGGTCAGGGCGATCGCCGCCGATCACTACAGCATTGCCGATGGCAACCCGGCGCACGGCTACATAGATGTGTCGGTGCGGCTGCGCGGTGGCCGACCGGATGAAGTCAAAAAGGCATCCGTGCAGGCGCTGTTTGAGGCCACGCGGGATTTCATCGCACCGGTGATGGCAAAGCAACCGATAGCGCTATCGTTCGAGATGCGTGATATCGACCCGGACCTCTCACCCAAAACGGGCACTATTCGCGACCACCTGGAGCCATCATCATGAGCGCACTTGAACAGAATTTGCAAAAACTCGATGCGGCACTGGCCCGTTTCCGTGAACAGGGAGTAATAAATCGCATCGCGGGTGAAGATAGAGCTGGTAGTGGTGGTACCTTCGAATCGATTTCGCCGGTCGATAAAAGCGTGATCTGCGAGGTGGCACGTGGCAACGCAGACGATATCGACGCGGCGGCGCAAGCGGCCAAAGCAGCTTTTCCGGCGTGGCGCGATATGCCCGCCACCGAGCGCAAAAAGATCCTGATCCGCGTGGCCGAGGCGATCGAGGCGCGCGCCGAAGAAATTGCACTGTGCGAGTGCTGGGATACCGGTCAGGCGTGGCGCTTTATGTCAAAGGCGGCGCTGCGGGGTGCCGAGAACTTTCGCTACTTCGCCGATCAGGTGGTCGCCGCGCGCGATGGCAAACACCTGAAGTCGCCCACACTGATGAATATCACCAGTCGGGTTCCTATTGGTCCGGTGGGGGTGATCACACCGTGGAACACCCCGTTCATGTTGTCTACCTGGAAGATCGCGCCGGCACTGGCATCGGGTTGCACTGTGGTACATAAACCGGCCGAAGCCTCACCGTTGACGGCGCGGTTGTTGGTCGAGATTTGCGAAGAGGCCGGCTTGCCTCCGGGGGTGCTGAATACGGTTAACGGTTTTGGTGAGGACGCCGGTCGGGCGCTGTCGGAGCACCCGGTGATTCGCGCCATCGCGTTTGTTGGTGAGAGTCGCACCGGTTCCATGATTACCAAACAGGGCGCCGATACTTTGAAACGCCTGCACTTTGAGCTGGGTGGCAAGAATCCGGTGGTGGTGTTTGACGATGCCGATTTGGAGCGCGCACTGGATGCGGTGATCTTCATGATCTATTCGATCAATGGCGAACGCTGCACGTCGTCGTCGCGTTTGCTCATACAAGACACCATCCGCGATGAGTTCGAGGCAAAACTGATCGAACGCGTCAATCGCATTAAGGTCGGTCATCCGCTGGATCCGGCCACTGAGGTGGGGCCGCTGATTTCGGATGAGCATTTTAAAAAGGTGACATCGTATTTTGATATCGCCAAAGATGACGGCGCTGTGATTGCCGCCGGTGGTGAGGCGATCGGCAGCGAAGGCTATTTCGTCAAGCCTACCTTGTTCACGGGTGCCAGCAATAGTATGCGCATCTCACAGGAAGAGATTTTCGGGCCGGTGCTGACATCGATTCCGTTTGCCACCGAAGAGGAGGCCTTGAGTATCGCCAACGATACGCAATATGGCTTGACTGGCTACGTCTGGACCAACGATCTCACGCGCGCGATGCGTTTTACCGATCAACTTGAGGCCGGCATGATCTGGGTCAACAGCGAGAATGTTCGTCATCTGCCGACACCGTTCGGTGGTGTCAAGGCCAGTGGCATAGGGCGCGATGGCGGCGATTGGTCGTTCGAGTTTTACATGGAGCAGAAACACATCGGCTTTGCGACCGGTCAACACAAGATATCGAAACTTGGCGCCTGAAGTTAGCGCGCTTATAACCATTCACGATTTTGCAGGAGACTGCCATGCCGGTTCCCGCTCCCAATTTATACCCTGATTTCAATACGGTTCGATTGAGCCATGCGTGCCTGAATGTTGCCGATCTGGATGCGTCGGTAAAGTTCTATACTGAAATTCTTGGCTTGCAGATCACTGATCGAACCGACACACACGTCTACCTGCGCGCGATGGAAGAGCGCGGGCATCACTGTGTGATTCTGCAAAAGTCAGATAAGCCCGGCACCGTGGAGGTGATGGGTTAAGACCTTTGACGAGGAA
>CAZYDV010000565.1:0-2785 GCA_964646405.1 uncultured Granulosicoccaceae bacterium
TGCTGGACCCGGCAAGCAGTTGTCTCATGGCACAGTACCGCTATTGCGCCGATATTTAATTCGGCGTGAAATGCAGTGTTGTATGTGAACCTGCGACGCCAGCCCGGGCTATTCATGAATGGACGAGGATTTCGCACGGGCAATGGATTCTGTAGCGGATATCGCAACCGCACCGAACACTCACAGATATTGCTAAGGGCCCGAGATCGTGGGGTCACTCAGGCGGCAGGAGCAAGGTCCAATACCGTGAATAATCCGGGCTGGTAGTTCTGGTCGCTTGTCGGTATGACCTTACCTGCACACTTAGGCCACTGAAACATCTGGCCGGTGTACGGTTCAAACAATGCTCGTGTGACGTGTGTCCCTTCAGCGTGAGCGCGTGCGGCAAATCTTGCCCCGCCAAAAGTGACCTGCAGTCACCTTCTGCACAAAATTAATCGACCAGCAGGCGCCGTCAAGCCGGCTTATCGTAGATAAGGTTCGCCACTCGAACACCCAGGCCTATCGAGGCCAACGGTGGAGAGTCTCGATCAAACGATTTTAGAGGGATAGCGATGGATAATCATGGATGCCATCCATGTACATACTCGCACATGGCCTGACTGCCGACTGCATAGCTTGAGCACCTATCGCGCAAGACAGGTAATCACAGGGTGTCTGGAAAGTAAGGTGAAATAGTCGATCAGCGGTGGCTGTGCGCGTTGGGTCAGGCAGCGAGATTTTGCTCTGACAAAGCCCCTTCAACCCGGTTGCGACCATTGTGTTTGGCACGGTACAGCGCCTCGTCGGCACGGCCTATCGTCTTTAGTGGGTCGGGACAATCGATGTCCTCGTTTGCCACGCCGATGCTCACGGTCACATAAGGCGTTTCTATCCCTTCGTGGTCAATTTTCAATTCTTCCACGGCGCGGCGAATGTGCTCGGCTGCGACTTTGCCACTGTCCAGGCCGACCTCCAGAAACAACACCAGGAATTCCTCACCGCCGTAGCGATAAACCGAGTCTGTGCGACGAATGACACCTTTGATACAGGCCGCAAGCTTGATCAGAATATCGTCACCGAGCTGGTGACCGTAGTGATCGTTATAGTGTTTGAATCGGTCGACGTCGACCAGTGCGACTGCGTATTGTCGCTTGTAGCGCCGCGTGTACTCGTAGAGCTTGGCAACCTCCATATCCATTGCACGGCGATTGCCGACTTTGAGCATAGGATCTTCGAGTGATTGCTCCTTGAGCTTTTGTACCAGTTTATCGAGGTCGCGGGTACGCTCTTCCACTCGTTGTTCAAGGATTGCGCGCTGCTGTTCCAGCTCGAATGTATGTGCCTGGAGCAGGTTTGTGCGCGTGATCAGACCGCACATCTGTTCGTTGTCGTCGAGCACCACTACGCGACGTACATTGCGGCCTTTCATCAGTTCTGCCGCTTCCTCGCAACTGGTATCGCTATGCACGACCAGGAGATTTTTGGTCATGTGATCGGCGACGCTGCCAAGCGTTTCCCCCGCGAGCATGTCGGAGAGATATCTAACGCAATCGCGTTCGGTGATAATACCAATCGGATTTTTGCCTTCGACGATCAGCAGGCAGGACAATCGCTCGCGGAACATGTGGCGGGTCACGTCGAGCAATGATGCGTCGACTGATTCCGTCGCAACGTCCGTATTCATGAATTCAGCAACAGTGGTCACGCCATATCCTTAGCGACAGTCATTATAAGAATAGTGTCGGCGCGTTCACACAACGCTTGATCAGGCGCGACAGGCTTCGACCGATCTTTAGCTGTTGGTTTGCTCGTTTTTTTAATAAAAAATATAAAAAGCAACAGCTTACAAAGTAGAGCCGGCGTTGCGTCGCTTTTTTGCAGCGAAGCTTGTTTTTTGCCGAATCACGGATACCCGTGGCGAAACCGCAGGCTATGGCTCGAACAGTTTGCCGATGGATGCGGGTAGTGCGTCGTTGAAGTACTTGGCGCGATCATCTGCGCGACGACGTCTTTCATCCAGCAGTGCCTCACCGCGCTCGAGCAATTCAGTCAGGCGCAATTGGTCTGAATTCACCGTGCGATCATCGCCCTTGATGATATCCCGCGCCTCCTGATTGTCGGGCTGCAACAGCAGAATTTCCTCCGCCAGTGCCTTCGCGGCGGTGGGATTGTTGGCGGCCAGTTCGCTGCGCGCATTATCCAGCAGGGTTTCGACGGTGGCGAGCAGTTCTGTCTGCCTGTTGGTGGCAGTTCGCGCAGCCAGTGTTTCGGCTTCAATCTGTCGCTGCCGTCGAGTGATCTCAGCGATGAGGAGGGCACTGTCATCGAATTCGGGATCGAGGTCTTGTGCTTGCCGGGCAAGCTCAGAGGCACGATCTAGATCGTCACTGGCCAATGCCTCACGCCCCTGCTGCAGCAACGCGGTGGCCTTTGCTCTATCGCGGTCTTTACTTTGTTGCTGTTGCAGCCGCTGTCGCAGTTCCGGATTGGTGTGATCCGGATCAATCGCCGATGCCTGTTCGAGCAGTTCGGTGGCGCGTGCCGCATCACCCTGATCCAGAGCGATTGATGCCAGTTGCTCCAGCGAGGTGATTTTCTGTTGGCGCTGTTGCTCTGCCAGTTGTCTTTGCTGTGCTTCGCGCGCCAGTTGCTCGCGCTCATCGATCGCATTGCGTAACTGCGTATCGAATGATGGCGTGTCGAGCGTCGGATCTGCGGTTTTCGCCTCTGCCAGCAGTGCGCTGGCCGTATCCAGCTCGCCGCTATCCAGTGCCGTTCGGGCCCGGTCGAGCAAAGCACTGGC
>CAZYDV010000566.1:0-2784 GCA_964646405.1 uncultured Granulosicoccaceae bacterium
TCAGGTGCTAGTGGGGGTAACCCCGTGGA
Organism: uncultured Granulosicoccaceae bacterium; assembly: GCA_964646405.1. Taxonomy (GTDB): domain Bacteria; phylum Pseudomonadota; class Gammaproteobacteria; order Granulosicoccales; family Granulosicoccaceae; genus CAKZSB01. The sequence goes on from CAZYDV010000566.1 coordinate 30, forward strand.
GGTTCAAGTCCTCTTCTCGGCACCATTTGCATTCGTCCTGAACGCAAATGGCAAAGCTCAAACGATTCGCTACACCCTTGGCTTCAGGCCGCAAACGGGTCCGTCAGCACAATAGTCTCATCACGATCCGGCCCCGTCGATACGATGTGCACCGGACACTCTATCAGTGATTCCAGCCGCGCAATATAGGCGCGCGCCGCTTGCGGCAAATCCTCAATACCTGTGGCCCCCTGGGTGTTCTGCTCCCAGCCCGGCATGGTTTCGTAAACGGGCGTGCAGGCGCCGTAGCGCTCAGCACCCGACGGCGGATAGTCAAGCACACCGTCTGGCGTTTCATAAGCGGTGCAGATTTTAAGCGCCTTCAGGCCGTCGAGCACGTCGAGCTTGGTCAGACAGATACCGGTGACGCCATTGACGATACACGCTCTGCGCATCGCCACGGCATCAAACCAGCCGCAACGCCGGGGTCTGCCGGTGGTGGCACCAAATTCGTGCCCGCGTTTGGCCATATGCTCGCCATCGGCGTTGTGTAATTCGGTAACAAACGGGCCGCCACCAACCCGAGTGACGTAGGCTTTGGTAATACCCAGCACATAGCCAATAGAGGACGGCCCGACACCGCTGCCCGTGGCAGCGGCACCGGCGGTGGTATTCGATGACGTGACGTAGGGATAAGTGCCGTGATCGACGTCCAGCAAAGTCCCCTGCGCGCCTTCAAACAACAGTTTTGCGCCACGCTTTTGCGCCTGATGCAAAAAACCCGTGCCATCGACCACCATCTCGCGTAGCTGCTGTGCGTAATCCAGACACTGTTCTATCAGCGCCTCGACGTCGATCGCCGGTTCATTGTGTAATCCAGTTAGCACAAAATTGTGCAGCGCCAGCGCGGTTTCAATCTTGTGCCGCAATACCGCGGGTTCGTAGAGGTCGCCGACCCGCACCGCGCGACGCGCGACTTTATCTTCATAGGCAGGCCCAATGCCGCGCCCGGTGGTGCCAATTGCGTGTTTGTTCGCCGCCTTTTCGCGCGCCTGATCAAGCGCCACGTGATAGGGCAGAATCAGTGTACAGGCATCACTGATGTGCAGGCGATCGCGCACCGACAGGCCGGTCTTTTCGAGCTCGGCGATCTCTTTGAGCAGCGCCTCGGGCGCCAGCACCACGCCGTTGCCAATCAGGCATTGCGCGCCATCGCGCATCATGCCGGACGGGATCAGGTGCAATACGGTTTTATGACCGTTAATCACCAGCGTGTGACCGGCGTTGTGACCACCCTGATAGCGCACCACGACCTCGGCCGTCTCGGTCAGCAGATCGACGATCTTGCCCTTACCTTCATCACCCCACTGGGTACCCAATACCACTACACTATTTGACACTCTGGAGAGTCTCCACCGTCCAATTGCCGGCCTTGTTGACGAGTATGCGATTACATTGATCGTGGCTTGACTTGCATTCCAGATCGGCGATCACGGTTTCACCGGCCGCACGAAGTTCTGCCACCTTCTGTTGCAGGATCTGGGAACTGTCGACTGGGACCAGGATGGCATCGCGAGATGAGCGGGATGTCGCGTACCTGGACAGGCGCATCAACGCCTTGAGATCTGTGCTGTAACCGGTTGCTGCGCGCGCTCTGCCGAACGCCGCGCCGACGTCATCATACCTGCCGCCACGCGCAATTTCACTACCTGAACCCTCGACATATGCCGCGAATACGACGCCGTTGTGGTACTGGTAGCCGCGCAGCTCAGCCAGATCGAAATGCAGGCGCGCCGCGCCGATCACTGGCGCAATGGCCTCCCCAATGTCGCGCAGCTCCTGCAGAGCCTCGGCAATCTCGGGTTGTTCACTGGCATTCAGCACCGTCTGCGCGGTATCCAGCACGTCCACACCGCCATGCAGACTGCACAGCGTCTTGAGCTTATTGGCGTTGTCGGCACCGATGCCCATGCCGGTGGCCGCCTGATGCAGATCGGTCTCGGCTTTGCGCTGGAGTATTTCGAATAGCTCGTTCTCATCGTGCGACTCGAGATCGAGCCGCCGACAGAAGCTGCGAAATACCCCGACGTGCCCCAGATCGAGATAGGGTTCGTCGATACCGACCACAGCCAGAGTCGAGAGCATCAGGCGAATGATCTCGACGTCGCTGTCACTGCCTCGATGGCCATACAGTTCGGCGCCGAGCTGCAGCGGGCTGCGATGACCGCCCTGGCGCTCGCCCAACGCGCGGATCACCGTGCCCATGTAAAACAACCGGCTGACCTGGTCGCTTGCGAGTTGATGCGCGTCGATGCGCGCCACCTGCGGTGTCATATCGGCCCGCACGCCCAGCATGCGACCGCTGACTGGATCGGCGACCCGGAACGTCTGTCGATCCGAGTCCTGACCCGCGGCGGTGAGCAGGGATTCCAGATACTCGACAAACGGCGGGTGGACTGGCAGGTAACCCCAGCGCGAGTGCAGGTCGAAGATCTCTCGGCGCAATCGCTCTCTGGCGATCGCCTGCTCGGGCAGCATTTCGTCCATGCCACTGGGCAGCAGCCAGCGCTCGTTAGTCATCGAGAGTGCTCATGGGGGAGGAGGTAGTGTGGGAGCCCGCTATTATACTTAAAAAGCGCGGTTGACTTTGGCCCCGAAGGGCGATTAGTTCAGGTGGGCTATCGAATGAGGTAGAGCAGCACCGTGCCGGCCACCATAAACCCCAGGCCAACCCTTCTGATGTGATTTTCAGACAAGCTCGCCAGTTCAAACACTG
>CAZYDV010000567.1:0-2778 GCA_964646405.1 uncultured Granulosicoccaceae bacterium
CTGTTTTCGGCCTTGCTCACGCTGCGGGTTTCCTGTGAGGCTCCGTTTCGCGCACGTAGCCGTAGGGGCCGTAAGCCTAGGCGCACGTACCGTTTTGGCATTTGGTCGATGCGTCTTGCCGCTTATGCCAACCTACGAAAACGATGCAGAGATTCAACGCTCTATGGTAGGTGCGCTTAGGCTTACCGTACCCTACGGAAATTCGGACTGCGATGTGTTTTTGTAGCATGGATAAGTTTGCGCATCCACGCGGACGCATTGCGGGTGAATTCGATACAATGAATTCACTCGGCCTTGCTCACGCTGCGGGTTACCATTGGACATCGTTTGCCAAATTTTTGCGTAGGGGCCGTAAGCCTAGGCGCACGTACCATGTACAGAAAGAGTCGATTTGGCCTTGCTCACGCTGCGGGTTTCCTGTGGGACTCCGCTTTGCGTACGTGATCGTAGGGGCCGTAAGCCAAAGCGCACGTACCGTGTTTGGCATTTCGGTAGGTGCGCTTAGGCTTACCTCCCCTACATGAACATCAGCCGGGAATAACTGCTGTTGCCTCAATTTCAACCAGTGCCTGATCCTCTACCAACCCATCCACCACCACCATCGTCATGGCGGGAAAGTGTCGGCCGATCACGTTGCGATACACTTCACCGACCTGGCGCTGGCTTCTTACGTATTCCGTTTTATCGGTGACATACCAGGTCAGTCGCACCAGATGGGACGGGCCTGATCCCGCCGCCTCCAGTACGGCGACGATATTACGCAACACCTGCTCAAGCTGGCCGATGAAGGTGTCGGCCTCAAATTGCTGATCGGCATTCCAGCCGATCTGGCCGCCGAGGTACAGGGTTTTACCTTCAGCCACGACACCGTTGGCATAACCTTTGGCGGGCTTCCAGTCTGCGGGCTGTACGACTTTGTGTGGTGGTACAAATTTATCCATGCTGATTGTCCCGCAATTTGAAACGCTGGATTTTACCGGTTTTTGTTTTCGGTAACTCGGATACGAATACAATCGCGCGCGGGTACTTATAAGGCGCGATGGTGGCTTTGACGTGATCTTGTAGCCGTTGCACTGTGGCGTCATCGCCGCTGACGCCCTCTGCCAGTACCACGTGCGCCTGTACGATCTGGCCGCGGTCCGGATCTGCCGCGCCGACCACGGCACATTCGAATACGTTATCGTGCGACATCAGCGCCGCTTCAACCTCCGGGCCTGCGATGTTGTAGCCGGACGAGATGATCATATCGTCGTTGCGTGCGGCAAAATAGAAGTAGCCGTCTTCGTCCATCGAGAAGCTGTCGCCGGTCAGGTTCCAGCCATCGGCGACATAGTTTTTCTGTCGATCATCGGCCAGATAGCGGCAGCCGGTCGGGCCGCGCACGGCGAGCCTGCCGACTTCACCTGCGGGCAGTGTATTGAACTGCTCATCGACGATCTTCGCCTCGTAGCCATTGACCGGTTTGCCTGTGCAGCCCGCCTTGCTGTCGCCAAATCGATTCGAGATAAAGATGTGTAGTAGTTCGGTCGCGCCAATGCCATCAAGCATGGGTTTGCCGGTCTTTGCTAGCCACCGATCATAAACTGGTGCTGGCAGTGTTTCACCGGCCGATACGGCGGCGCGCAGCGAGGATAGATCAGCGCCTTCCTCCATCGCGGCGAGCATCGCGTTGTAGGCGGTCGGCGCGGTAAAGCAGACGGTGGCGCGATACTTCTCGATAATGCCGATCAATTGCGGCGGGGCTGCGTTTTCGAGCAGGGTGGCGGTTGCGCCAAAGCGAAGTGGGAATACCGCAAGCCCACCGAGGCCGAAAGTAAATGCCAGCGGCGGTGAGCCGATGAAGATATCGTCCGGGGTGACATTCAACACTTCGCGCGCATAGCCATCGGCAATGATCAGCAGGTCGCGGTGGAAGTGCATGGTGGCTTTGGGATCGCCTGTGGTACCGGAGGTAAAACCCAGCAGGGCAACATCATCGCGACCGGTTTTGACGGCATCGAACTTGACCGGTTTTTCCAGTGCCGCGCGATCGAGTTCCCCCTCGTGGCTGGCGGTGCCATCAAAATCAACAATGCGTTTGAGATATTGGCTGCTTTGCTGGCACTGCTGCAATTCATCCAGCAGGCGCGAGTCGCATAGCGCCAGTGTGATTTCGGCCTTGTCGACGATGCTGGCCAATTCGCCGGCACGCAGCATCGGCATGGTGTTGACGACGACGGCACCGGCTTTGGTCGCCGCCAGCCAGCACGCCACCATGGCTGGATTGTTGGCCGAACGGATCAACACCCGGTTGCCGGGTTCCACGCCGTAATCATCAACCAGCGCGTGCGCCAGACGATTGGTCCAGTCAGTCAGCTCTTTGTAAGTGCGCTGGCGCCCATTGCCAATCAGTGCAGTGTTGTCTCCCATGCCCTGCTCGACGATGCGATCGGTCAGCTCGACGGCGGCATTCAAATACTCCGGGTAGTGAAACTGATCGGTAATCAGGTCTGGCCACAGCGATGAATCCGGGAGATTGTCGCGGCTAAAGGTATCAGTGTGTGCGGATGGTCCTGGCATGCTGGTTCACCTGCGTTTACGGGGTTCGTTCGTGTGCACTCAGCGCCTGTCGTGCAATAATGACTTTCTGCACGTCGGATGCGCCTTCATAAATTCGCAGCGCGCGAATCTCTCGATAGAGTTGCTCGACGATGTGGCCGCTGCGCACGCCATCGCCACCGTGTATCTGCACGGCCTTGTCGATAATCTGCTGCGCCTGATCGGTGGCGTAGAGCTTGG
>CAZYDV010000568.1:0-2756 GCA_964646405.1 uncultured Granulosicoccaceae bacterium
GATCTGCGAGACCGTCGGTGAACAGTGGTGCAATGCTGGCGGAGCAATAGCCTTGCCGCGGTGGTTGCGGCGTTTCACGAGTAGACAAAAATTTCGATTGCTTGTCGGCGCAACGCAGTTTTTATCCACCATGTTCAAACCAGGTTGATGATCTCGAAGTCGATTTGTGTGTCGTCTATAGAGGCTATCGCCAGCGTGATCGGCAGCTTGAAACGCCTGGGTCCGGCACTGCCCGGGTTCAGGTATATCGGGCTCCCTTGCTGGCATAGTGCCGGTTTGTGGGAGTGGCCGGTTACGACGACGTCAATCCCTTGCTGTGCGGGGTCGATATCCAGGCTGTTGCGATCGTGCTGCAGATAGAACACCTTGCCAAACAATGTGACAGATACCGTGTCCGGGAGTTCGTTTGCCCAGTGATCGACATTGCCGCGAATGGCCGTCAGCGGTGCGATAGCGGCCAGTTGTTCAAGGATTTCGGGTTTGCCAACATCGCCGGCGTGCAGCAGATGATCGCATCCACGCAGCGCGTCGATGGCTTCGGGGCGAAGCAGGCCGTGGGTATCGGAGATGATGCCGATGCGCGGCATGCCGTGCCCTACAGCCTGAGCGGGCGGGCTTCGGTTTGGCGGGTCACGCGGTAACTTGCGCCTTCGAGCAGGTCTGCTGCCGTCAGTTCTTCAACCCGACGGCTGATGGCAAGCCCCATACTGTCCAGCAGGTGCGCGGTCTGAAACTGGTGATCGTCAACGTGCTGGCCGTGTGAGCTGTCACGCGGGACCAGAATCGGACGCTTGCCCATGCGCAGGGATGTGAGTGCGGTACCGGTGCCAGCGTGTGCGACGACGACGTCGGCCTCGCGCATGGCTTTTTCCATCTCGTGTGCCGGCACCACTTCCTTGCCGTCGATGTTGAGATCGTGCACCGCGGTGGAGCCAGTCTGCCACAGGACTTCGTCGGTATCTTTCAGGTAGACCGCGAGCTTCGCGATGAACTCGCGAAAGCCGTAATCTTCCATGGTGCCGACCGAAACCACCGCCCGGCGAATGCGATCCGGGGGATTGTCGATCTTTTCAGATTGAAACCCATCGAACACCGAGCCGACGAATGTCCATTGCTTGTCGGCCCAGGCCTTGTGCTGGTTGTAGAGCTTGATGCCCGGTAGTCGTGCCAGCGCTTTGCCGGTGACCGACGGGCCCTCGACGCGGGTGGCCGACTCGATGTAATGCGTGGGGATACCGCGCACGGCACTGTAGGGCAGATAGGCCAGTGCAATGGCCGAGCCTGTGCTGATGACGTTATCGACTTTGTATTTGCGGATCAGCCTGAAGGCCTGCGGGACGTTGCGGATCACCGAGCCCAATCCGCGCGGGCGAATGTAGGGCACATACTCCACCTGCTGCCCCTGCAGCATGGATCGGGTTTGTGGCGAGTCGAAGGTGACCCAGACGCAGTCGGAGGTATCGCCTTCGAAGCGTGGCCACAGTTCGGCTAACTGGGTGAAATGTCCCCCGCTGGATGCGACAAGCATCGTGGTCATGAGTGGCTACCGATCATGGACGGTAATTCACCTGAGTGCACTTGAGCGAGTTTGTAGGTTGTTGTTTTCAAGCGAATTAACAGTGCTAGAGGGCGAGGTTCATCGGTTGGTGCAGCGATGCGGGAAAGACGCTTACTGGTTATGCTGGCATGACACTAACCTGTGTAGAGTACAACTTGCGGGCGCTCCAGAACAGTCTGCATGGCGCATTTATCGTACAGAATGACAATTGTTGATGAATGTTCACTGAGTTGAGGTCAGCAATTGTGAAAATTCGGCCCGGATGGCAGTCGACCGGGGACTGATTTCGACGTTGTGCCATTGCCAATGCCGCGATGTCAGCCGCGTTCGTCGGAGCCCATCTTTCGCTCCAGCCAGCGCACGCCCTGTGAGACGATCAGTATCAGCACGAGGTATTCGATGACGAGAATCGTATAGATCTCCAGCGGCCGATATTCTGTCACCACCAGTTCGTTGGCGCGGCGCGTCAGCTCCTGCATGCCGATGATCGACACCAGTGACGAGATCTTCAGCATATAGACGAGCTGATTGCCGAGTGGGGGCAGGATTCTGCGGATCGCCTGGGGCAGTATCACGTAGCGCATGGTATCGCGGTAATTGAGCCCAATAGTGCGCGCCGCCTCGGTCTGGCCCTTGGCGATCGACTGAATGCCGGCGCGGAAAATCTCGGCCTCGAAGGCGCTGTCAGACAGTGCCAGTGCGATCACACCGGCCCAGAATACATTGATTGAGAGGCCTGCGGCGATTGGCAGGCCGTAATAGACCCACAGCAGCAGTACCAGCAGGGGGACGGCTCTCACGATCTCGACGTAGACGCGATTAAACCAGCGCAGCCACGGATTTTGCGACAGTCCGGGCAGCGCCACCAGCAGACCCAGCACGATCGAAATTGCCAGCGCACAAATCGACAGCAGAATAGTGTTGCCGAGCCCGCCAATCAGGAATTGCAGATTGCCGCGGCCCTGTTCCGTTGACGGATTGACGACGTACCAGCCCCACTGACTGCCGCAACCGGTCAGGAGTGGAAGAATCAGCAGCGCCAGCGCGTAGCGACAGTCACGGAGTTTGATTTTCATGCCTGTCGTATCAGTGACTTAAGATCTGGCTCAGAAACTCCTGGCAGCGATCCGTGCGCGGACTTTCAAAGAATTGTTCTGGCGGCGCCGACTCGACGACTCTGCCGTCGTCCATGAAAACC
>CAZYDV010000569.1:0-2753 GCA_964646405.1 uncultured Granulosicoccaceae bacterium
GCGTTGATTGAATATCGATAGAGGCGGCAGGGCTCGGCAGCCGGCGTTCCAGTGTGCCTTTGGTATGGCTAATCCATTCATTGTCAATCGGCGATCGGCTGCTGATCTCGAATTCGAATCGATCGGCGATTGGCATGGCCACCATTTGCACCGTGGCAGGGGTTTCGGTTAGCACCAGCGCACGGCCGATGGTGACGTTGGTCAGCGCGACTTCGTCTTGTTCGAAAATGGTTCGGGCGACGACCATGGCCATTTCAAAAAAGGCACTGGCTGGATAGACGACACTGCCGAACACGCGGTGATCATCGAGATAGGCCGGGCTGGATGTGCTGAGCGTCGATTCAAAAATAAAACTGTTGCTGGCGTTGTCGATGCGACGGTGCACGAGCGGGTGCAACCGATGGCCGATCACCCCGGTGGATACGATGTCGGTCCAGCAGCGTTGATAGCGCCACGGATAGTTGGGCAACAACATTCTTGCGTGACGGGTTTCGACAGTGGTGCTTTGGTAAAAGCGCTGCCAATCAATTTTGACGCCTCGCACATAGAGTTCGGCAACGCTACCCAACAGGGTTTGCCATTCGCCCTTGGGTTTTAAGCCGGGCAACCAGGTGCCGTAGTCGGCAGCGACGCAGGCACGGCCCAAACCTGACAGCACGGGTCTGGGTCCAATCTCTATGAAGGTTTGTATCTTTTTTGTTTGAGCACAGGCAATGCCGTCTGCGAAACGTACCGCACCACGCAGATGTTCTACCCAATAGTCTGCGGTGAGTTGCTCATCGCCCCAGGGCTTGCCTGTCACATTGGAGATGATGGTTTTGCTCGGCGGGCTGAAACTGACTGAGCTTGCGATAGATCGAAATTCATCCAGTATCGGATCCATCAACGGTGAATGAAATGCGTGCGAGACTTTGAGTGCGGTGGTTTTGATATTTTGCGATTCAAGTTTTATGACCACTGCATCGACCGCCGCACCATCGCCAGATATCACGATGCTCTGCAGCCCATTAACTGCCGCGATGGATACCCCCGCTTCGTCGCCAATCGCATCGTGAACGGTGGCTTCATCAGACATGACGCTGATCATTTGCCCGCCAGAAGGCAGCGACTGCATGAGACGGCCGCGCGCAGCAACCAGACGAATGCCCTCTTCCAGCGAGAATACACCCGCTATACAGGCAGCGGCGTATTCACCGATGCTGTGGCCGAGCAACAGATCGGGCACGATGCCCCAGGCTTCAAGCAGCCTGGCCAGTGAGTATTCAATCGCAAACAGGGCCGGTTGGGTGTAGCCGGTCTGATGCAGATCTTCACCGGTCCAGAGAATGTCGAGCAAGGGGCGATCAAGGTGAGGCTTGAATAACTCGGCACATTGATCCAAATACTCGCGAAAGGCTGGATTGGCTTCGTACAATGCCCTGCCCATGCCTACGTGTTGTGCACCCTGCCCGGTAAAAAGAAATGCCAGTTTCGGTGCGCGGCGGCCGATGCTGCCGGTGGCGCTATCGCGTGGCGTTTTGCCTTGCGCGAACTCGGCGAGCGATTCTGCGAGCGCCTGTGAATCGGTTGCTGCGAAGGTGACTCGATGGGTGAAGTGCGAGCGCGTGGTAGCGGCTGAGAAACACAGACGATGCAGGTTCACATCGGTTTTATCATTGATCAGCGCTACATAGCGACTGGCCAGTTCAGGCAGTGCTGCCGCACTTTGCGCAGACAGGGCCAGAAGTTGCTCTGGCCGCTCGGGCAGCCCGGTATCAGGCTGCACATCGACAGCCGACGCGGGTGCCTGCCCGACGATCAAATGCACATTGGTGCCGCTCATGCCGAATGCGCTGATACCGGCGTAGCGCTCATCACCGGTCCATGCAACATTTTCAAGCGGCACCTGCAGTGGCCAGTCGTCCCACGGAATATGGCGATTCAGTTCGGTGCAGTTCAGGTGCGGCGGTATGGTGTTGTGCTGCAGTGACAGCACGACTTTCATTAAGCCGACAACCCCGGCCGCGGAATCCAGATGGCCGACATTGGTTTTGACCGAGCCCAGATACAGCGGCTTTGATCGGTCTTCCCCCATCACGCGGCCGATCGCCATCACTTCAATCGGATCACCCAATGGCGTACCGGTGCCATGGGTTTCGACGTAGTCCACCTGATTGCCTAGCAGGCCCGCATCGTCGAGCGCTTGCTGCAGCATCAGGCGCTGCGCCGGGCCGCTTGGCGTGGTGACGGTGCGCGCGTGGCCATCGTGATTGACGGCGGAGCCCTGAATCACGGCGAGAATGTTATCGCCGTCTGCCCGTGCATCGCACAAGCGCTTTAACGCCACCATGCCGCAGCCCTCACCCTGACCGAATCCGTCGGCACTGGCATCGAAGGTTTTGCAGCGTCCGTCTGGCGACAGTGCGGTCATCTGGCAGATGCCGATCAGGTGTTCCGGCGCGAGGATTAAACTCACACCACCCGCCAATGCCAGATCGCTCTCGCCGCTGCGCAACGACTGACAGGCCAGGTGCACGGCCAGTGACGATGACGAGCAGGCAGTGTCGAGCTGAATAGCCGGTCCGTGCGAATCGAGGATGTGGCAGATGCGCCCGGCGGTCAGGCCCCGCAGCCCGCTTAGCTGCGCGTAGCGATCGATCTCGCGATTGTCAGCGCCGTAGATGCGCTGCATTGAGTAGTCGTCCCAGTACTGGCCAACGAATACACCGGTCTTGCCACCACTGAGGCTTGCGGGTGCGATGCCCGCATGTTCC
>CAZYDV010000570.1:0-2752 GCA_964646405.1 uncultured Granulosicoccaceae bacterium
TTTCCTGCTGAATCAGGCGGGCAGTGGTCAGTTTTTTCAGATGGTGGGTCAGCGTTGAGCCGCCGACGCCAGCGCGCTCGCCGAGTTCGCCGGTGGCAAGCCCCTCGGGGCCGGCGCGCACCAGAGTCTCGATGATCGCCAGCCGCTGCTCTGACCCCAGCGCTGCGAATGCGCCGGCCGCCTCTACCAGTGATAGTTTGTTCGTCTCTCGGTTCATGTTTCTATATTTATAGAAATATGGAAATAATGCAAGTGTTTTCGGCACGAGCATTGAAAATCTTGAACGCTCGCCTCTATCAGAGCGCAAAGAGAACACCGGTTCGCGAATGCCGCGTGTCTCGGGAAATCCCGGTGCCTGGCTGTTGTCTGTTTGAATCGACGCGCATTTTTCACCTCCTGTTTATCTGGTCTGGCGATGATTACAGCGCTTTAATCCAGCGGAACAAAATTCTCTCGATAAAAGGTACACTGGTCCATTAAATGCGCTACAATTTGACAACTCAAATCATCTATTCCTGCTAGTTTTGACGGGTTGCGGAGCTATCCGTGCAAGTGCAGCATGTATTGACTATCTACAGCGGATTGAATATTGAGACGTTACGAGATAATTCTGGACGATCTGGTTGTCGGCGTATGGAGCGGCGAAACCAAGGTGGCCGCGCTCGATGCCTACGCGCGGTCACAGGGTTACGATGATTTCGACACTGCCTCGCGACGCGCCTTGCAGGACAAGCGCGTGTCAGTGATCGCCGTCGGCAGTCGACCGGTAATCATCGAGGACGAGCCTCAGTCCTGACGCACGTTCCACAGACTTGAAAGCGAGCTAACCAGCCAGATCGCCTGCAGTCTAACTACGCACTTGTCGTTAACCGTGGCAGCCGAGTCCGCATCGTGGGCCATGAGCACTTGGCTGATTGCAGTGTGCGTCCCGCCTGCACCAAAGCCTGCCGGGTCAATCGGCACTTGCAATTTCCTTTTCGGTCGTCACCTTGTCACCGAGTCGGCGCAATGGCCGCAAGCGTTGCGGCGTTGGGTCTGCGCCCACTGTTGCGCTTGCGCGCGCCGGCGTCGGCACGCAAAATGCCGCCACTCGCTGTTCTCAATCCAGACGGGCGTTCTGCCCGTTCAATCGCGCACCAGCCATACCACCCGGGACACCTCACTTAGTGGCCGAAGCCAATATTGATCAACAGGCAGCCGCCCGTCGCAGCGGCATGCGAACCATCAAGCGGGTACTGCCCTACCTGTGGCCGACCGACAATCGCGAAATAAGAATACGCGTGATACTGGCGCTGGTCGCACTGGTTCTGGCACGAGTGGTGTCGGTGCTGACACCATTTTTGTATAAAGGTGCGGTGGACGCCATGGCGCCGCAGGGTGGGGCCAGTGACGGCGCGATGCTGTTGATGTTTGGTGCTGTGGGGCTGACGATTGCCTATGGTGTCGCGCGGCTGATGTCAGTGGGCTTCAACCAGTTGAGAGATGTGTTTTTTGCCAAAGTCGGCCAGCGTGCGCTGCGCCGCCTTGCGCTGGAAACCTTCTCGCACATGCACTCGTTGTCGCTGCGCTATCACATCACCCGCAAAACTGGCGGTCTGAGCCGAATCATCGAACGCGGGGTCAAAGGGGTCGACTTCCTGTTGCGATTCATGTTGTTCTCGATCGGCCCGCTGGTGCTGGAGCTTTTAATGATCGCGGCGATCATGTTCTTTATGTTCGACGCCTGGTATCTGAGTGTCATCGTCATCACCATCGCGATCTACATCTGGTTCACGTTTAAAGTGACCGAGTGGCGCGTGCAGGTGCGAAAGAAAATGAATGACAAAGACACCGATGCCAACCAGAAGGCGATCGACAGCCTGCTCAATTACGAAACCGTCAAATACTTCAACGCCGAAGAACGCGAAGCGGCGCGCTACGATGAGTCCATGCGGGGCTACCAGAAAGCCGCGCTGACCACCTCCTATTCACTGGCGTTTCTGAATTTCGGTCAATCACTTTTGATTACCACAGGCCTTGTGATCGTGATGGTGATGGCCGCGATCGGCGTCCAGAGTGGAGAGCTCACGGTCGGCGACTTTGTGCTTGTGAACGCTTACATGATCCAGATCACCATGCCGTTGAATTTTCTCGGCACCGTCTATCGCGAGATTCGCCAGTCACTGATCGATATGGGCGAGATGTTCGATCTGTTGCGCACCGGGCGGGAAGTGGAAGACAAACCTGATGCGCAGCCATTGCGGGTCGATGGCGGTGCACTGGCCTTTCAATCGATTAATTTCGGCTACGACGACGAACGACCGATCCTTCGCGATCTCACCCTCGATGTGAGTGCCGGCGAGACCGTCGCCGTCGTCGGGCCATCCGGTTCCGGCAAATCGACGATCGGTCGACTGATGTTTCGCTTCTACGACGTACAAAACGGTTCACTGAGTATCGATGGTCAGGACGTGCGCGATGTCACGCAAGCCAGTCTGCATCAGCATATCGGCATAGTGCCGCAGGATACCGTGCTGTTTAACGACACCATCGGCTACAACATCGCCTACGGTCGGCCCGACGCCAGCATGGAAGAAGTGATAGAAGCAGCCAGGGCCGCCAGGATCCACGACTTCGTCGACAGCCTCGCCAAAGGTTACGACACCACCGTCGGTGAGCGCGGGCTGAAACTGTCGGGCGGCGAGAAGCAACGGGTTGCGATCGCGCGGAGCATTCTCAAGAACCCTCAGATTCTGGTCTTTGACGAGGCAAC
>CAZYDV010000571.1:0-2746 GCA_964646405.1 uncultured Granulosicoccaceae bacterium
CAGCGTATGATAAAGCCCTGTGTGGCCCCATATCCGAGGTGGTACTGCGCAATCGTGGCGAGGGGCCGTTTGGCCTGCTCACACTGGTAAATGATCGCTGTGGTGGTGTATTCGACGACATTGATCAGGTGATCCCACAGGCCGAGCGCGATGAATTCATGATGCGATACAAACAGGCCGCAGGTTTCGCCAAAGACACCCTGAACAACGCCGACCCTACTCTGCCGCCAGGGGCTCGCCTGCAAGACGAATAGCACAGCCTGACACTTAGGTTATAAATGTGCCAGAGCTATCTGACCATGCAACTTCAGGCGGCACGCGAGTAGGGATCATTTTTGGATTGTTGCTTTTGACGGTACATTTTTGCGTCTGCACGCTCAAGCGCTTCGGTTAATGTGCAGCCGCATTCATTTGAAGCCGTACCGGTACTGCAACTAATCTGATGCCAGTGACCACTGGCTTCGATTGCATCCTCAAACGATTCGTCGATCAGCTCGAGTGCGATACCCGATTGCTCGACCGTGGTGGCCGGCAGCACCACGACGAACTCATCACCACCCCATCGACCAACCACGCCGCGCTCGCCGATACCGGCGCACAGTCGTCGACTCACTGCGCGCAGGATACAATCGCCCGCCGCATGACCGTAGTTGTCATTGACCGGTTTAAATCCATCCAGATCGATAAACACAATTGTGTGCGATTGCGAGCTCGCCCGGGTGTCCAGCAGATGCAGCAACTCGACAATAGAAGCCCGATTGCGAAGCCCGGTCAGTGCATCGTGGGTCGCCTGATGGCGGATCTTTTTCTCCACCAGTAATCGTTTGCGGGTCTCTTCTTCCAGCGCGCGTGACATGCGATCAAAACTGCGACTGACCGTGCCGATTTCATCGCCACTGCTGTCTGCGATACGGGTCGAGTAGTCACCGTCGGCGATCCGTTCGGCAGCACTCGCCATCGTGCACAGCCTGCGTGACAGCGGGCCCAGCATCGCAACGAAAAACAAGCCGATGAATGCCACCGCGATAGCAAGCGCCAGCAGCGCCATGCGCTGAACTTCAATGACCGGTTGCATCGCCTCGGCCTCGTCAATCTTGACCACCAGACCCCAACCGGTCTCCGGAATGATCTGCAGCGCGAGTATTGAATCCACGGACCGGTAGTCGGGCGATCTTACGATGCGGCGCTCGGGTGAATGCAACGACCAGTTAATGGGTAAGTCGCGACGGGCGGGCACCACCTTATTGAATGCCGCATCTCGCGCAAATCGCATCAGGGTAATGAATTCGGCATCGCCATCGCGAGTCGGCTGTGCGATATGGGCCTCGCTGGTATGCCCGAAACCCTCGTGCTCGACCACCAGATCGACCACCGGGCCTAGCCGCAATTCCACCACTGCGGCACCCACTACACGCTGCGACCTATCGACTATTGGCGTTGCCATGCCAAGCTGGGCGGTGCCATCCGCACCCAGAAAAGCATTGCCAAACAGGGTTTGCCCCTGGCTCATCGCTGTAGGGATAAGTGCGGTATCGTAGGGCTGCCAACTGAACCCAGGCGTTGAGCCAAGTTCAGTGAGATCGGGGGCGACCAGCATGAGGTTAGAGATTTCTGAATCCGCGAAGGCAGCGCTCTCCAGCAATTTCTCGCTAAGCGCAGTCAGTGCCAATTGGCTGTCAGCGGGATCGCTTAACGGGACCTCCGACGCAGACAATGCAGACACGGCCATTTGCATATTGCTCGCCAGTGTTTCACCGCTCTCGAAATCGTCGATCAACGGATTTGAAACCAGCGATTCGACACTCGCCCGGTAGTTGCCGAGCATATCGCGGATGCGCGCCGCTTCGAGTCGACTCGCATTGAGCAGATCGAGTTCGATGCGTTCGGAGAGTTTGTCGTGAATGAACTGCACGGAGAATACACCCGTGGCCAACACGGGCAGTGCGACAATCGCAAGCCAAACCAGAATCCTGGCCTTAATGCTCTTGATGAGAAAAAATCGCATTGTCTACCTGCAGCCAGCTACTGCAATGCCAGAAGTACAATCCCTGGAAGCAGTGCACGCATGGCAATCCGGATCACTGTTGCAGCGTTGTTAGTAGGTTATCGGTTGACACGCGGACAGACTTTAACCTGCATTATTTGTGCAATTTTCCCTGCACGCACGACCCCGGCGACGCGCGGACAAGTGATGGCCACCGCACAGGCCCGGGCAAACTTGCCGCTCGGAAAACTGAATGCCTGAGCGCACGCAGATCAGGCGAGTCGGTGATACTCGATTCACACACCTACCGTGACCTGCCTGTCAATTCGACAGGCCGTTGCAAATCGGGAGGCAACAGCCAGACGCTGGTTGATGTCCGTCACCCTGAGTAATCCACGAGCACGCTTTTACTATTCCGGACATTCGAACCTCCGCCTCGCTGGGATAACGCCTGGCAAGACCGGATAGCTGCGTGCGTGCCACATACTCTGGCTCCTTTAAGTAAAGCTGAAAGTGAACACTGATCAGATTGCAACATTCCGTTTGCTGCGGCATCGCGTCAGCACACAGCATCTTTCACACAAAGACGTGTCGGCAACTTAAAAAAACCGGCAGGGCGGTATTTCTACCTGGATAGCACGCGGTGCTTGCCAAACAGTGCGGACCCGATGCTATACTCAATCCCAGACGCGCACTCTGCGCAGTCGCAACCGATATCAGGCGAAACATTTCGTGAAAACGAGCCAGTCAATCCAGTCGCAA
>CAZYDV010000572.1:0-2735 GCA_964646405.1 uncultured Granulosicoccaceae bacterium
AGTCGATCACTGCAAAAGTCAGCGTGTAGCGACGAACCGTAACTACCATACACTTCGACCACACCCGGAGCAGACCCGTCCAGCGGGGTGTCGCAATGGTAAACACAGGTTAGCGGTATCTTGGCACCATCATGACTGATGGCGTGTCGTCGTTGGGTGCGATACAACGCAGGATCGTGGCCGGACGGCAAGTTGACCTGCTTGATCAGCGAACATGCACGCGTGCCCAAATCAAGTTCATAGACCTTTGCTGGGGTGGTTGGTGAATCGATATAGAGTCGAATTTTATGATCGGCAAAATCCGGTGCCAACTCAACATCAAGATCATACGCGTCCTCAGCCGGAGCCCACTCGTGAACGAGGCCATCTTGACCTTGCCAGCACACACGGATTAGACCCTCCACACGTCGCGTCCAAACCAGCCAGTCTGCGTAACAATCCGCCGAGATCAGCAGTTCCTGCGCTCGATGAGGCACCCAATCGCACCAGTGCTCACGGGTTGGAGTTTCCAGCGCAGTTGACATAATCTTGAAATCAGTCGCGGCGTCGGTATTTGTCAGAATCACCAGGCGATCGCCATTGGCATCGCGATAGTGATCAATGCTGTACTCCAAACCCGGCTCTCTTGGCTGGATCAGCAACGGTGTTAATGTCGTATCGTCGGTGCGTAACAGTCGAACCTCGTCCTGCGAATCATTACTGCTAGCAATTTCTACAAATACACCAGAGCGGGTTCGGCCAACGCAGACATCAAACGCTGGATCGGGCTCAGTATAAATGGCTCGGTCCTCCGCCACGTCCATACCAACTCGATGGCAATAGACCTGCCGCGCCCGTTGTTGCTGATCGAGCAACACATAGACCAGGTTGTCGCTATTGAGCCAGGTCAGTGACGCGACCGACTCGATACGATCGATCAGATCCTGTCCCGACGCTATATCACGGACAAACAGTGTGCTTCTTTCTGCACCCACACAATCAGCGGACCAGGCGACCTGTCGATGATCCGGACTCACCTCGACATCGGCGATATCAAAATAGTCGTAGCGTGCAGATTCTTGCTCACAATCGAGCAACAGCTGCTCCTGGTCTGGCACATCGCCGCGCGACAGTGCGTCTCTTGCTTGCATTTCAAGCCCGGCACACACACGTGCAAAAATCGGTTGCTCCTCACCTGGGCGGTAACGCCAGTAATAGGCAAACTCACCATCACGAGTGGGTACGTCAGCATCGGCCTCTGGCATACGGGCTCGCATTTCCGTCACCAGATCAGATTGCAAGGTCACGGTGTCGGCCAGCCAGTCGTCGCTATAGCGGTTTTCCGCATCGATAGCACTGGCTATGGCAGGATCGAGTTGCGAAGGATCATCCAGCACGGCCGCCCAATTTTGCGCGCGCAACCAGTAGTAGGCATCTTCAAGTGCGCGACCATGATGAACGGTTCGATGAAATCGAGTCGGTAGTAGCGGAGGTCTAATGCGGGTAATGAGTGTGATCTCCAACAATGAAAGGCGCATTATACGAGCAACAACGGCACCCTGCGCTCAACGCAGAAGGCGTATTAGCATCGCGGAACGATGATCGGCACGTCATCACAGCGACCTTTGTTGATATCGCTGGTCGACTTGGTGACGCATAGCCCTTAAAATCCTCCGCCTCGGCTTTCGCCACAGCAGCACCCCCTATTTCAGGAGTTCGAATGTTCGATTCAATCGAAGCATCCAATCCGGATGCGATTCTCGCCCTCATGGCGCAATTTCGTGGCGATGAACGTCCCGACAAGCTCGACCTTGGTGTCGGGGTCTATAAAGACAACACCGGCCAGACGCCGGTCATGCAGGCGGTTAAAGAAGCCGAAACCCGTTTGCACGCAGCGCAGGATACCAAAACCTATGTGGGCCCGACCGGCGACGCCCAGTTTTGCCAGAGCATGCGTGATCTGGTACTGGGTGAGGGACACGACGGCAGTCGCGTCCGCTCCCTGCAAACTCCAGGCGGTAGCGGTGCATTAAAAGTTCTGGCAGACCTGCTGCACTGGGTCAGTCCGGGGGCGACCACCTGGCTATCCACACCCACTTGGCCCAACCATGTGCCGCTGCTGACGCAGGCTGGCCACAATTTGCAAAACTATCGCTACTACAATAGTGCCGCCAACACGGTCGATTTCACCGCGATGCTGGACGATCTAAAACAGGCAAAATCCGGAGACATCGTGCTGCTACATGGCTGCTGCCACAACCCCACCGGTGCCGACCTGAGCGCTGAGCAATGGCATGAAGTCGCACAACTATGCTCAACACAGGGTGTTTTCCCTTTTGTCGATCTGGCTTATCAGGGCTTCGCCGATGGGCTTGAAGAGGATGCGACCGGCGTGCGAATTCTGTTTCAGCAGATGGACGAGATGGCAGTCGCATCCAGTTGCTCCAAAAACCTGGCACTCTATCGCGAACGAGTGGGTGCGGCGCTGTTGGTTGGACGCAACAGTGATGCGGCCGATAGAGCGTTTTCTCGCCTGAGCAGTATGGTGCGGGCTAACTACTCCATGCCGCCTGATCACGGCGCGGCAGTCACACGCGATATCCTCCAGCAGTCCGATCTCACGGCACTCTGGAAAGAAGAGCTCGATGCCATGCGCACACGCATGCAGCGGTTGCGCCAGGAGTTTGCTGATGAGCTGCGGAAACGCAGTAATTCAGATCGCTTTGACTATATTGCCAACCAAAAAGGCATGTTCT
>CAZYDV010000573.1:0-2730 GCA_964646405.1 uncultured Granulosicoccaceae bacterium
ATAACGGCCTGTGGCTGATTGGACTCGGACGCCGTCGTGGCACTGTTTGCAGACAAAGCGGCGAGGGTTGAGATATCAGTCAAACGCTCGATCGCGGCGCATCTGACCTGCTCATCGCTATCGCCCTTGGCCATCTCGATCAGTTTTTGCTGATTTTCAGGATTGCTGGCATCCAGTCGGGCAACCGCCGTACTGCGGCTGGTCGGATCGCTCGATCCGAGACCGTCTTTCAGAAAATGTTTAAGCACAAGCCAGTTTTCCGGTATCAACAATTACGCAGGACGGTCATTTTAAACCATCCGGTGCGACAGAGTGCTGCTTTCGTGTCTTGTCAGGTTGATCCGGGCACCGACGACGGGTTTAGCGCCCGAAAAGCCTCCGAGTAGCCAATAGCATGACATTGCAGGGAAATGAGCGCTGGTACACGTTTGTGGTCGAGGCTTCATCGCCAATGGCCGATAAAAACCTAGACCTGGTGCGGTTCCCGCCCTGTGGTCTTGATATTCCTAACGACCCGACAATCCGGAAGCAACTTTTAAATGAAAGCCCAGCGTAGTCAAGCTCTCAGCGCGGTCGCAACGAACGCTGCCAACAATGGACCAACCCTAGCGCAGACATTGGCCACCCAGGCACCGGATGGCGATCAAATACGAGCCGTGATTCAGCAGCTATCGACACAGCTGATCGGTAAAGAGCAACAAATACGCCTGGCGTTGGCTTGCCTGATCGGACGCGGCCATCTGCTCATTGAAGATGTTCCTGGTGTTGGTAAAACGACGATGGCAAGGGCACTCGCGGCGACTCTAGGGTTGCCTTCACAACGCATTCAATTTACCAGCGACTTATTACCCGGTGATATTACGGGTGTGTCCGTATTTGATACCACAAAACAAGCCTTCGAGTTCAAGCCGGGCCCAATCTTTACCTCAATTGTTCTGGCCGATGAAATCAATCGTGCACCACCAAGAGCCCAAAGTGCTCTGCTGGAGGCGATGGAAGAGCGACAGGTTACCGTCGACGCTGAATCACACAAACTAGCAGAACATTTTTTTGTGATCGCAACACAGAATCCGGCAGATCAACTCGGCACCTACCCACTACCTGAATCCCAACTGGATCGATTCCTGGCTGGATTGGAAATGGGTTATCCAGACGCCACCGCCGAGCGAGAACTGCTGCGCGTTGGCGATCGTCGACAGACGCTTACACACCTGGACAACTTGATCGATGCAACAACACTCAGCCAATGGGCGCAGTACGCCGGTCAACTCCCCGTGTCCGATGCACTGCTCGACTATGTCCAGGCCTTGTTGGCCCACACCAGAAACGGTGACACCGGCGGGTTGAGCCCACGCGCCGGGCTGCAGCTACTCACCATGGCACGAGCTTGGTCGACTCTGCATGGCCAGGACTGTGTCCTTCCGGAAGATATTCAGGCCGTATTCGCGGCCGTTGCAGGACATCGGTTAACCGGATCCGTGCGCGCAGGTCTATCCCACTGCCGCAGCATACTCGACACTGTACCGGCACCCTGAAAATGAGCCCAGACGCGGGCAATAAGGTTGGACAGCTTGGAGCGCGACAATCTCTGCGTCAGCGTTTTTTTCGCACCCGAGCATCCGACCAGTTACCGCTGACTATCACGCACGAGCGCATCTATATTTTGCCCTCGCGCCGAGGCTGGTGGTTTGTCGCTTCTTTACTGGTCATGCTGATAGCCTCAATTAATTACAGTTTGAGTCTCGGCTATGCATTGAGCTTTTTATTGACCGGCTTGTTTTCAGCCACGTTATTAGCCACCTATCGCAATCTCTCAGGTCTGACGCTGCTTAACGCTAAAGCTCATGAAGTGCACGCTGGCGAGCAGCTGATCTGGCGCATTTCAATTACCGCAAACACGGCCCGATCAGACATCGATATCGCGAGTTATGGCGCTACCATCCGATGCGATCTTGCCACCGGCGCTGAATCCAACACGTCATCTCGTCATGCCAATCAAATAGAGCACCGTGTCGCCACCAGTGTGCGAGGCGTTCAGCCACTGGGTCGCATAACACTCAGCAGCGACTACCCATTGGGCTTATGGTACACCTGGTGTTACCTGCACTCACCCGAATCAGCACTGGTGTTGCCTGCGCTGCACCCTGATCCCGGAGCCTGGCCGAATCAGGCAACTGCAGAGCCAAAACGCGATGCCGAACAAGACAACTTGACGCTCTTCCTCCGTAACATGGGACAAAGTGGTGAAACCGTAGGACTGCGCCCCTACCGCGATGGTGATTCGTTGAGTTCTATCGCCTGGAAAAACGCGGCGCGCGGACAGGGTCTGCATGTACGTCAGATGGTGGCACCAATCTCGTCAAGTCGTGTCGAATTCGACTGGGAAATGACCGCGACTGCCGGTGAGTGTGAAGCACGTTTGTCTCTTC
This sequence comes from uncultured Granulosicoccaceae bacterium, assembly GCA_964646405.1. GTDB lineage: Bacteria > Pseudomonadota > Gammaproteobacteria > Granulosicoccales > Granulosicoccaceae > CAKZSB01. The sequence goes on from CAZYDV010000573.1 coordinate 2,430, forward strand.
TGGCCAGTTGGATTCTCGCGGCTCACCAGCGCCAACTCCAATGGTCATTAACCTTACCTGGGGTTGCGTTACCACTAGCCAGCGGCAAGGCGCATGTGTCCGCTTCAATGCGTGCACTGGCTCTTTACAATATCGCGCCGCAACCGTCACCAAACGGTGTAGGTCAACCTGATGAGTAATAGCGCGGCAGCTGCAAGCCACTCAACAGCCGGATTTTCAAAACACGCAACCGGATGGCTCGCAGCGCTGGTGTTACTGGCGCAAGTTCCGCACTACCTGCACTTGCCCTGGTGGGTCAGCG
>CAZYDV010000574.1:0-2728 GCA_964646405.1 uncultured Granulosicoccaceae bacterium
CGACATCGCGGTTGATGTCTGAGTCGCCCATGCGCATGACGGCGCCTTTACCGAATTGTTTCTCGATCTGGCCCAGCGCTGCGTTGAGCGCCTTTTTTCTGTTGTCGTCCACGATAATGCTCCGGCTCGTTACTGCTTAATGAGAAGCTGCCAATTGTCGCACAAAGGTGGCATCAAGCACAGATCAAAAATCGCGTTGCGAACGGCGTCGCGGCGGCGTTTCAGGTCTGAATTGCGCACTCCGTCAAAGCCCTGATGGCAGCCAGCACAGTCGCCTGTCGAACCTCCGCGCGGGCACCGGGCAATTGCAGCCGTTGAGTGCTGACTTCGCCCCGACCTGACGCGATCCCCAGGTACACGGTGCCGACCGGTTTTTCCGGGCTGCCTCCACCAGGGCCTGCCACGCCGCTCACCGACACAGCCAGATCGCCGGCCGATTGTGCTCGCGCGCCGCTCGCCATCTCGGCGACCACTTCAGCGCTGACGGCACCGTGCGCCGCGAGCGTCGTCGACGAGACCCCAAGCATCTGTTGTTTCGCCTCGTTACTGTACGTCACAAAGCCACGGTCAAACCACGCCGAGCTGCCGGCGATGTCAGTGAGTGCCGCGGCGATCAAACCGCCGGTGCAGGATTCTGCGGTGACGACTTTCAGCTCACGTTCGATGCAGATCGCCGCAAGTGTGTCCAGCAGGGTTTGCAGCGATTCAGTCATCGTGGCTCCGTGGGTCAGATGATCAGTTGGGCGCACCACGCTGGTGCCGCCCGGGTACAATAGCAAACATGGTAACCGCGACAAAAAAACCGCCGACCCCGATGATGCAGCAGTACCTGGGCATCAAGGCCGAATACCCGGATACGCTGGTGTTTTATCGCATGGGCGACTTCTACGAATTGTTCTACGACGATGCCAAACGCGCCGCCCAGTTGCTGTCGATCACACTGACCGCACGCGGGCAGTCGGCCGGTGAGCCCATTCCAATGGCCGGCGTGCCCTATCACTCGATCGAGAACTACCTGTCCAGATTGGTCGGTATGGGTGAGTCGGCCGCCATCTGCGAACAGACCGGCGACCCGGCGACCTCGAAAGGCCCGGTCGAGCGCAAGATCGTGCGCGTGCTGACACCAGGCACCGTCACCGACGAAGCACTGGTATCCGAACGGAGCGCCTGCGTGCTGTGCGCCGTCAGCATCAGTGGCGACCAGGTCGGCATCGCGAGCATTGATCTCGCCGAAGGTGCGTTTCACGTGTCCCAGCTCGATGACACCAACGCACTGGACGCGGAACTGGCACGGCTGGCGCCCGCTGAGCTTCTGCTAAGCGAAGACGCACCCATGGCTGCGCGCTTTGAGCCCTTTGTTACCCGCAACGTACCCGACTGGCACTTCGATCCCGCCAGTGCCGAAGAACAACTGTGCAAATTGTTCGGCAGTCGCGATCTGCGCGGTTTTGGCTGCGCCGGTCTGCCACTGGCCATCGGCGCCGCCGGTTGCGCGCTGCACTACATTCGCGAGACGCATCGCGGCAGCGAACCACATGTCACCGGCATTACCACCGAATCACCACGCGACGCGCTGACGCTGGATGCCGTCACACGGCGCAATCTCGAAATCGATTTCAGCAGTGGCGACCAGCCACAGCTTACGCTGCGCTCGATCATCGACAAGACTCGCACCAGCATGGGCAGCCGGCTACTGGGACGCTGGCTCAATCGTCCGCTGCGAGATCAGACCATTCTCGAGGCCCGACTCGATGCGCAAAGCGCGCTGCAGGCGGCCGCTGTGATCGAGCCATTGGCCGAGACGCTGAGCGGCGTCGCCGACATGGAGCGCATACTCACGCGTATCTCGATTGGCAGTGCACGCCCGCGCGATCTGCAGAGCCTGCGCGAAAGCTTGCAACAGTTGCCGGCGCTGCACACCCTGCTGCAGGGGCAATCCCAGCCAACCATCGCCAATCTGGTCGATGCGTTACAGGGATTTGAAGACGATTGCGCGCTGCTGCAGGCCGCGATTGTCGACAACGCACCCGCGCTGACACGCGACGGCGGCATGATTCGCGACGGCTTCGATTCGCAACTGGACGAATTGCGCGAACTGAGCCAAAACGCCGATGAGTTTTTAGAAAACCTCGAGCGCGATGAGCGCGAGCGCACCGGCAACCCGAATCTGAAGGTGGGATACAACCGGGTTCACGGCTATTACATCGAGTTGAGCAAAGCCGCCCGTGGCGAAGTACCGGCGCACTACATCCGCCGCCAGACGCTGAAATCCGCCGAACGCTATATCACAGAGGAACTCAAACAGTTCGAGGACAAAGTGCTGTCCGCGCGCGAACGCGCACTGAGCCGGGAAAAGACACTCTACGAGCAGTTGCTGCGAGACTTGAACAGCAACCTGCCGGCACTGAAACAGTGCGCCGCCGCCATCGCCGAACTGGATGTGCTGCGAAACTTCGCCGAACGCGCCACGACCCTGCAATGGACGCGGCCGCAGTTTACCCGCGAGCGGCTGATTCGCTTTGACGGTGGCCGCCATCCGGTCATTGAGAGCAGCCTGAATGGCAAATTCGTGCCGAACGATTTGCACCTCGATGGCAATCGCCACATGCTGCTGATTACCGGCCCGAACATGGGCGGTAAATCAACCTACATGCGCCAGACCGCGCTCATCGTGCTGTTGGCGCACATCGGCAGCCAGGTGCCGGCCAGCGACGCGCAGATCGGCCCG
>CAZYDV010000575.1:0-2685 GCA_964646405.1 uncultured Granulosicoccaceae bacterium
GGCTTGTTTTGATGGTGGTGCACTTTGGCTTCAACCACTGGACATGCAGGCTGGCATTGAGGGTGACAACACCAATGCATCGAGGCTGGAGCTGGGTGCACCCGTTCTGTTTGACTTGTTGGTCAAACACGGTGGCGCGGTACTGGAAATCGATCGGCAATTGCGGCCACTTCCGCTGAAAGAACGAATAGACTGGGTCTCGATTGGGAAAAGCACATTGAAGTTGCACGGTGTCGATCGAATCGTGCAATTGGATTTGTTGTCATCTGATCAGTTCTACTGGGCGGACGCAGTCGAACAACGATTCAATGGGATAAATGTGTGGCCTAGTGGTGAGCAGATTCAGATGCGATTGGGAGCACCGCTTTACGTCAATCCCCCTGAAGACGATAAGCAGATTGAGATAATTTGGCCAGGCCCTGCTGTTCCTGAAATAGACCGATATGGATTAATGGTGCGCGAGTTTTTATTCGGTATAGAGCAGGTGTTCCGGTATATACCGGCCGGCAAATTCATCATCGGCTCACCGCAAGATGAACCGGAAAGAGATGATGACGAACGGCAACATGAAGTCACCTTGACACGTGGCTTCTGGCTGGCGGAAACCGCCTGCAGTCAGACTCTGTGGCAGGCTGTAACTGGTGCAAATCCGAGTCACTTTAAGGGAGATGATCTACCAGTGGAATCGGTAAGCTGGAATGCGGTGCAGTCCTTTCTGCGCAAACTAAACTTTCACGCAGGTCATCGCTGGGCGTTTGACCTGCCGTCAGAAGCGCAGTGGGAGTATGCCTGCCGCGCTGGTGGCGATACCCCGTTCTGGTGGGGCGATCAATTGTCCAGTGTGCAGGCAAATTTCAACGGCACGCGCCCATACAATGAACAGCGGAAATCAACCTTTCGAAAAATGACAGTGCCGGTAAAATCTTTCACTGCAAATCCGTGGGGTCTGTATCAGATGCATGGCAATGTTCATGAATGGTGTATGGATTGGTTTCAATCCTTCAACTCGCAGCCGGTAACAGATCCCCGTGGGCCGAACACCGGTGATGCCCGCGTGCTGCGCGGTGGTAGTTGGAACTCGGGTGGCAGGTGGCTGCGTGCCGCCTACCGCTATGATGACCTCCCTGGCTACAGTGACCTCAGCCCTGGTTTCCGCCTGGCTCACCCAGTCCCAGACACAGGAAAAGCGTTCAAACCGGACGCATCGTCAACGGTGACAGGCAGTGGCTAGGCCGACTGGAAGGAGGGAAGCACCACTGGCAGCTGTCAGTGCATGCGGTCTGAACAAACTGTGAAAATCGAATACAAGACATTTATTTTGCCAGCAGATGCTGTAGCGCAGATAAACTATGTTCGAGTGGTCTACTTCGTGAATTTTTCAGCGTGACGCAGAGGCAAGAGATTAAAGTAGCGTGGATAAGCCGAAGGTGCATCCACCATGTGTTAGCCTCGGTCGGTGCACCTTCGGCTTATCCACCCTACGAAAACCGTATTGTGCTGACAACACCGGTTTCCGCGTGGCCCAGCTCTCTGGCCCGCGATATCCGTGTGCGATGTCGGGCGTTGGTCTGGGTGTCAGGCCCCAGCTTGGTATCTTGCCAGAATGGACATCAGTGCTCATCGCAGGTAAATAGAAGAGCGCCGGTCAGTGCGTAGGCAATGGCCGGCAGAGGACCTTCAGCTAGCTCCATGGCTTGGCGGGCTCGCTGTGTCGCCGGGCAATGATTGGCAGCAGCATCCGCCGGATCCGTTCCCACCGTACTTTGCTAGCAGTTGGGGTCATGATGTATACGGGCTTTGGTATGTATTTTCAGTCAACGGGGTCGAGCAGTGCATGCGCTGGATACCGCCTGGTGTATTTCTCAGAGGTTCGCCGGAAAGTGAGCCTGATCGTGAAGATGATGAACGGCAACACTCCGTGATGCTAAGTTGTGGTTTCTGGCTGGCTGATACGGCTTGCACTCAAGCGCTGTGGAATGCCGTTACGGCAGAACGGTCGAGTGAGTTCCAGGGTGAGCAGTTGCCAGTCGAAAATATCAGTTGGCTGGATGCGGCCGAGTTTTGTGAACTGTTGAATCAATCGTTTCCCGGCTTTGGCGCGTGCTTACCCAGCGAGGCACAATGGGAGTATGCCTGTCGGGCTGGCACCACTACAGCTTTTTGGTGGGGCGATGCGCAGTCCGTTGTACACGCAAAGTATGATGGTGATAGATCCTACGCTCATGAGCGGCAAGGCCAATCAGCGGAAAATACTGTCGAAGTGACGCGATTTGTTCCTAATCCGTGGGGTCTATATCAAATGCACGGCAATGTCAATGAATGGTGCCGCGACTGGTACGGCGATTATCCCGATGGACCGGCGGTCGATCCTGTGGGTCCAGCGCTAGGCGATTGCCGCGTGGTGCGTGGTGGTAGCTGGGCCTCGTACGGCAGGTGGCTCCGCGCCGCCATCCGCCTCAACGTCCCCCCTGACTACAGCGACGAAATCATCGGTTTCCGCCTAGCCCAATTCCCTGACGGCGAAGCAGTGCCATAAAAGCAGTAGACGGATCCGTCATAGCAGCCGCAGCGCGCCCGACAAGGCGTAGCCAGATCGCGTTGCAGCGGCTATGAAGCGGTGTGAATTCCGTGGAAAGAAGGTTGCGGCTCCGGGAATTGCATGTACTGGTGGTGAGAGAACGGGTG
>CAZYDV010000576.1:0-2685 GCA_964646405.1 uncultured Granulosicoccaceae bacterium
GTGCAGCGGAATGCCAAAAATGCCGTCGCTCGACATAAAAAGCGTGTCGATGAATTTCCCAAATCGCACGGGTGGGCCGTAAAAGAAACCGAAAAAGTGATTGGCGTAGAGGGCGTGCGCGATAAAAAAGCCGGTGATGATCACCATCGCCCAACCGACGGCGCGCCGCGTGACCTCAAGGATCAACAGGATCAGCAGACCGCCCACAATCAGATCGGGTGTTTCCTTTTCGCCATAGCGCATGTGAAATCCGGTGATGTCGTAGATCGTCCAGATCTGCACGAAAATCACGTAGCCGATGAGGATCAGATCGATCCCGAATCCCAGGCGCCGACGTCCGTCGCGTGCATTGCCCTGGATGACCGGTTCCCAGGCCGAGCGGCGAAACAACGGGAACATACACAGCGCCAGCACCAACATGGCGCTTAAGTGAACGGTGCGAAAGGATCGACCTTCCGGCGTACCAAAGGCTGCGACATACAGGTGAAAAATCGCCAGGCTGATGGCGACAACGGCGCAACCGAAATACACCGCGGTGGCAAGTGTCAGCTTGCGCTCGAGCAACAATCGTTCGAGAAAGCCGTTTTCGTGCGCCTCCTCGTAGGTGATTTTTTCGATGTTGTTCTGGTTGCTCATAGGGCGTTCGTTGGGAAATTGCAGGGGCACTACGCAAACAGGCCGACCGACATCAGTCGTGTCGGCCGGCCTGCGCAGTTCAAGTCACGTTAGTTTGCAACAAACGTTGGCGATTATCCCGCAGATACGCCCAGCTCGTCGTAGCACTTCTGGGCGCCCGGATGAACCGGAATGGCAACACCATTCAGCGCATCTTCCTGCTTGACGCGCTTCCAGACGCTCTTGACTTCAACGAACTTGTCGTAGTTGGCCCACAGCGATTTACACATGTTGTAGACGAGTTCATCCGACAGATCGGCGCTGACAACCATATTGACCGTAATACCCAGGGTGCTGATGTCGTTATCGACGCTCTCGTACACGCCCTTGGGCATGACGCCCGGGACGAAGCCGGGATTGTTGTCGAGGATTGCCTGGTGCTTGGCCGGATCGTCGATGCCGATAAATCGAATGCCCGGGCTTTGCTCAAGCTCCAGGAAAGACGCCTGCGGCATATTGGTCGCGGCCATGAACGCGTCGATGTGGCCATCCTTCATCAGTGCGACTGATTCGGTGTAGCTCACGTGATGTACTGTGCCGCCGTTCTCGCGAATCGAGTCGAAGGTGATGCCGTGTTCTTTCAGAATCGCCTCGGCGAATGCGGTGCCAGTCCACTTGGCCTTGCCGGGCGAGATGTTCGCGCCTTTCATGTCTTCAAAGGTCTTGATCGGGCTGTCGGCGCGGACCGCAACCTGAAACATCGATCCGTACAAGGTTGCCAGATGACGGACGTTCTTCTGGGGTTTGCTGAATTTGCCCGTCGCGTTCATGCCGTTGGCAGCGGTGTGCGCGTACGAAAAACCGACTTCGGCGTCGCCATCGTTCACAGCCAGAATGTTTGAGATGCCGCCACCTGAGGTGTTCGACGTTGTGATGCCGTCGATCTCTTCATCCATGACCTGCATGATCTTGGCGCCAAGCGGGTACCACGATCCGCCTGAGGGCCCGGATACCATGCGCAGGAATTGATCGGCATGGGCGGTTGAGATGGCCAGCGGAGCGGCGATGGCAGCCAGGGTCAGTGTGCGAAATAGTTTCAAGTTGGAATCCTCCAGTAGTGCGCGCGTGATAGTCGGCGTCGACTACTCGATTCTAACGAGCGCGACGGTCAAGTCAAATGCACTCCCGGCCTCGGGTTTGTGCAAAGGCTGTGAAGATTGTCTTATGGGTACCAGTTTGGTGGCGGGTCCATCGCGGTTTGCTGGCATGCGATCGAGGCGCAAATGCCTGATCGGTCGACCAAAATGCCGGGGGCTGACGCTTGTGCACGGGTCTGCTGACCGATGGCGCCGCAGATAATCAGGCGCCAGTCGTTCCGGCTTGAAGAAGTCGCCCGCCCGACTTAGTCGTCCCGGACCTCGGGGGCGACCAGCCAGGCAGGCGGCAGTGCGCGGCGGTTTAGCGGGTTGATGATGGCTTCAATGGTCGGCGGGTGCATCCAGCGCGTAGTCCGGCAGGTCGAATTCTGCCGGCAGTGGTTTTGGCTTGCCACAATCGTCCACAGCCACGAATGTAAACGTAGCCTGTGTCACCTGCTCGCGCATGCCGATCTGACCACGCCTGACCCAGGCGTCAATCAATACGTCCATTGAACTGCGCCCGACTCGGGTGATGGTGGTATAGACACCCAGGATGTCCCCAACGTGGACCGGTTTGATAAAACTCATACCGTCTATCGATGCGGTCACCACTTTACCCTGCGCTCTCTTGCTGGCGGCGATGCCACCGGCGAGATCCATTTGCGACAGGACCCAGCCACCGAAAATATCTCCCGATGGATTCGTATCGGATGGCATTGCGACGGTGCGGGTCGTTGCAGGGGCGCTAGACGCGTTGTCGGGTTTGTGGCGTACGCGAGCCGCCGACACTTGATCAGGCGACTTCACGATCGTTCTCAATTGTAGTGGCTGGCTGCCGTACTCGGCCGTTATGGAGGTTTGACACCGGTGATGCTGCATTTGAACGGTCAACGCCGGCGCGAGACTGTAGGGATCATTTGTGGTTGCTGTC
>CAZYDV010000577.1:0-2666 GCA_964646405.1 uncultured Granulosicoccaceae bacterium
GCCGAGTCCGGTGCGATTGTGCTGGGTGTCGAACCCGATCCGGTGCAGGCGGAAAAAAACCGTGCGGCAGACGTGGTGCCGAACGTCAGTTTTGCACAAGCCAGTGCGGCACAGATTCCGGTCGAGCCGCAGTCGGTTGACGGCATCATATTCGGCAACTCGCTGCATCATGTTCCAGCCCGAGACTACGAACTGGTGTTCGATGAAGTTCATCGGATTCTCAAACCCGATGGTTTTCTCTATGTGCAAGAGCCGGTTGCGACTGGCAGTCATCAGGATGTGATGGAACTGTTTCACGATGAAACGGAAGTGCGCCTGCGCGCCTATCGGGCGCTGGTCAAAATGGCGCATCCGGCCTTTGATCGCATGCGCGAGGTCTACTATGACGTCGAGCGGAGCTTCGAGTCATTCGATGCCTTTGCCGATCACTACTCGCACCTAAGCTACAACGCGGGTAAGTACGACGGGGATCGCGTGCGCAACAACGAGGTGAAGGGGCGGTTTGAACAACACCGCGACGTTCGCGGCGGGGGCTACACACTGATTCAACCCATGCGGGTGAATTGCTACTCCACTCCGCGTTAGCCAATCTGGCCCGACTGGCGATGCAGTCGGGCCAGTGGATCGCTACGCTGGATTGCTAGTTCATCGGGGTAAGGACGATCTCAACCCGGCGATTCTGTTCGCGACCGGCGGCAGAATCGTTGTCCGCGATCGGGAACTTGTCGCTCGCGCCAGCCACTGACATGCGCTCTGGCGGAATGCCAACGTTGGTTCGCAGATGCGCGAGTGCCGATGACGCTCGTGCGAAAGACAGTTCCCAGTTGTTGGCAAAACGGCTGGTGGAGCTGACCGGGCGGCTATCGGTGTGGCCTTCGATAATGATGCGAGTGTCTGCTACGGCCTCCAGCGCATCGCCAATCACCCACAGTACCTGCTTGCCGTTGTCAGACAGGGCGATGCCGCCACTTTCGAACAGACCATTGTTGCCGACTCGCACTTTCACGGTGTCGCCGCCGGGGGTGTTCACCTCGGTGCCGGCAAGGCTACCCACTTTGCTGCGCAGAGTGTCTGCCACACCATCGGCCCAGGCACTGTTGCCATCGCTGGTATCGACCATTTTCTCCTGCGCCGCCTGCAACTGGCTGCGCGCGCTGTTCATCATGTTGCGCGTGCTGTTGTTGACGTTGGTCAACACGCGATTCTGGCGTTGGGCGTCACTCAGTTCCGTTTCCAGCGCTGCAATTTGCGATTCGGCGCTGGCGATTTTCTCATCGGAGCTGTTGCGCAGATCGATCAGTTGGTTGATCAGTCCTTCCTGCGCCTCCTCACCCGCCGCAATCTTCGCGTTCAGCGAGTCGCTGGTATCGGTCGTTTGCGCATTGGCTGCCGCCAGTTGCTCCTTCAGCGAGTCGCGCATGTCGTACAACCCAAGGATGTGATCCTGCATGCGCTCAGCGTCGGCGGCGGCCTTGTCGTTCGACGCGGCGAGCTGTTTCTTGGTGTCGCTGAGTTCAGCCTGCAGGCTGTCGCGTTTGGCGTAGAGCCCGAGTATGAGTTTTTTTCTGCGCTCGGCATTGGCTGAAGCTTTGCTCTGCTCGCTGCGATACTCGCCGAACAGCTTGTTTCGATCAACGGCCAGGTTGTTGACCGTTGCATCCAGGCGCTCGCGCTCGGCCGCGGCTTCCAGTTGGGTTGACTTTAGCTCGCTGAACAGTTTGTTGCGTGCGGCGGCCAGGCTTTTCAGCGACTCGGCAGATTGGTCTTGTTGCGCCTGGCTGTTCTGCAGCGCCTGGTAGAGTTCATCGCGCTCGGCGGCCAGTTTGGCCATCGAGTCATTCAGCGTGCTGATCTGCGCATCGCTCTTTTCGAGTGCCGCCTTCAAGTCTTCGATGCTGCCGTGGTCGTCGGCGCGTGCAACGCCTAAGCCCATCGCGACCGCGAGTGCGGTTGTGAGTAGGATCGGTTTCATGGTCGAATATCCCCTGATTCTGTTTCAATTTCTGCCGAAACTGCTGTGCCCAGCGGCAGGCCGGTAGCGTGTTGTGCACGCCAGCACCGGCGACACGTGGGAGAATTGTAACGTCCACCGGTCTGTATCACAAATATGAAACACGACCTCCAAACCGCAATCGGAGACACCGAATGAAGGCTGTAGCACCAGAGCAACGACAGGTGGTAAATATTCACAGCGCCGACTATCTGCCGTTCGATGGGCTGGAGGGGCAGAGCTATCTGCAACTCGATAGCAGCTTTCCGCCGGGCGCCGGTTTTCACATCTTTAGAATGGAGGCGGGCACCACCACCACGCCCCATGAGCATACCTGCGATGAGCAATGGCTGATGATCGAAGGTGAGATGACCGATAACGATGGTACGCGCTACGGACCCGGCGACCTGGTGCTGATGAAAAAGGGCACACAGCATTCATCTGCCACTGTCGACGGCTGTCTGCTGGCAGTTTTCATTGCCACGCCGGAGACAAACCTGGACTCGTCCGCGGCAACCGCATGAGCGTGAGTTGGATGGATGCGCGTACAACGATTGTCGCACCGGCTTCAATCGCACTACACTAGCCCCCTCACTTTACAGATGGGCAGACACAATGGCCGAGGTGACGGTAAACCTGACAGTCAACGGTTCAGCGCGCTCCTGCGTGGTCGAGG
>CAZYDV010000578.1:0-2664 GCA_964646405.1 uncultured Granulosicoccaceae bacterium
CTGGCGCGAAAGGTATTGCCACCAGGGGTGTTATCACTCACCACTATGGGTGTGCCCTCGCCCGATATTCTTGATATGGCCCCTTTAATAGTATCGATCTGGAGTTTGTCAGCGCTGATCGTCATTGAACCCTGCTCCACCACCACGTTGCCAGACAGTATTTGCTGACCACCGTAGAGGTTCAATTCCAGTTGTTCAGCGCGAACGTCGATCGGCAACGGCACATCGGCAAGGCTGGCGTCTGTGCCCGCAATCAGCAACACAGACCCGATCATTAGCCATGTTCTCATGCGCCAGTTACTCGCATCACAGTTGTGCACGGCTTACAGGTCCGCCCGTGAGAATGGTCAGATGGGTATTGGCCAATCGCTCAACACTCATTTCCGTGCCGCGTAAGGGATTCCAGACTGGCGTGAAGTCACCGCTGCGGCTGAGCAATCGACGCGGCACGACCGCGGTGCACGCTGGCGATCGTTTTTGCAGCGCCTGCCTGATTGATTGCAGAGGCCTGGCTATACGCTTTTTCAGGCTCGGCTGATGCGCGATACCGGCGCCCATCGCGCTCGCGCCGGGCAGCAGATTGTCGACCCTGTCTTTTGTGTTCATGTGCTCTCACCCCTTGAAAATCATAGCCGACGACGCCTGGCCGAATTGCAAAGCTTCGTCACCACAGTCCGGGCCATTCACCTGGGCTAGAGCAGCCGATTAATCACCGCGCCAGTTCGGTTGGCGTTTTTCCATGAACGCGCTGACGCCTTCCCTGAAATCGTTCGATTTCAATAACGGCGTCTGTTCGATACCCTCACGCGTTATCGCATCGCCAAAGCTGACGCCACCCACCGCGCGCAGTAATCGTTTGCAGCCAGCCATCGCCAGTGGCGCTGTCTTCAGCAGTTGTTCAGCCCACTGGCGTGTGGTTGCGACCAGTTGATCTGCTGCAACTACTTTGTTCGCAATACCCGATTCCAGACACTCGGCGGCTGGTAACTTGCGCCCTTCCAGAATGGCTTCCAGTGCACGGTGATAACCCAGATGGCGCAACAGCAATTGCGTGTTGCCACCATCCGGGATCAGCCCAATCGCAGCGAACGCCATATAGATATAGGCATCCTCTGCCATCACCACCAGATCACAGTTCATCGCGACTGCGGCACCCACACCTGCCGCCGCACCATGTACCTGCGCAATCCAGAGCTTGTCTGAATGTTCGATGCCGGTTAGAAAGGGTTTGTATTCGATATCCAGATGAAAACTTGCCGGATCAGCCGGTTCACCGCTGATGTCGGCACCGGCACAAAAGCCGCGCCCCGAACCACTGAGGATCACAATGCGAATGTCATCGTCATCGTTGAGTCGGCCGACAGCGTTTCGCATCGCCTCGCACAATGCCGGATTGAACGCATTCAGTCGATCCGGCCGGTTGAGGGTGACCTCGGCGATCGCGCCATCCTTTGTTATCGCCAACACCTCATCATGCATATCTATCGCTCCGCATTCGGCGTTTGATTGTAACGATTGTCGCAAGCCAGACGCAGGGGCGCCACTATCCATATTTTGGACATAATGTTTCCACATCTATCGCGATTGAGAACACTACGGGCGACATCAACTTTTCACTGGATAATGAGAACCTGCAGTGAGTGCCGGGCAATCAGCCAGGCGCGAGCAGCCAAATAAAGGGAACCAACATGAACCCATACGATGTGGACGTCGCAATACTCGGCGCCGGTACGGCAGGCCTTGCCGCCTATCGAGAGGCTGCAAAAAACACACGCCGCCTGGCGTTGATCAATGGCGGCACTCTGGGCACGACTTGCGCGCGCGTGGGCTGTATGCCGTCAAAGCTTTTGATCGCCGCTGCCGATGCCGCCTTTCATACGCACCACACAGCACAGTTCGGCGTGCACACCCGGCTGGAGTCGATTGACGGAAAGGCGGTGATGCAACGCGTGCGCGACGAACGGGATCGCTTTGTCGGCTTCGTGCTGGAGTCAATCGATGGCTTCGAGCCGAACCACGTAATCCGCGAGTACGCGACTTTCGTCGACGACCATACGTTGAAGTTGTCATCGGGCCGCACCCTGACTGCCCGCTCCATCGTCATTGCTGTGGGTTCGCGACCGGCGATCCCCGCACCCTTCGAGGCCGCCGGCGAACGGCTGGTTGTCAACGACGATATCTTCTACTGGCAGGATCTGCCCGAGTCAGTCGCGGTATTTGGTGCCGGAGTGATCGGCCTGGAACTGGGCCAGGCACTGCATCGACTGGGCGTCAGGGTGCGGCTGTTTGGCCGTGATCATGCCGTCGGCCCACTCAGTGATCCCGCTGTCTCAAGCTACGCGGCAAAAACATTTGCCGCAGAATTCCCCGCGCACTGGCACGCCGACTCAACCATCTCACGCCACGGCGATGCCGTCCAAATCGACTGGACTGATGCCACGGGTTCCGGCAGTGAGACCTTCGAATATCTACTCGCCGCCACCGGGCGACGATCCAACATCGACCAGCTCGAGCTGCATAATACATCGCTGACACTGTCCGAAAACGGCGTGCCATTGTTTGACGAGCTGTCCGGCCAGGCCGGTAACAGCGCCATTTTCATCGCCGGTGACGCAACTGCTGACCGACCAATCCTGCATGAGGCGGCCGACGAAGGACGGCTCG
>CAZYDV010000579.1:0-2664 GCA_964646405.1 uncultured Granulosicoccaceae bacterium
TGGCGGCTACACGAGTTGGTACAACTCGGGAACCTGTGGTGTGTTTGGTGCGGCGATCGCGGCCGGGCGCCTCGCGGGACTATCCGAAGGCGCACTTGTCGACGCTATGGGACAGGCCGGTATGTCTGCCGCCGGCATCTGGCAGTGCCGGCTCGAGCCCACCTTCAGCAAACAGCTCGCCTGCGCCAACGCTGCGCGCAATGGTGTGGTAGCCGCCTGGCTCGCGAGTGGCAACTTTCCAGGGGCGCGGTACATTCTCGAGGGTGAGCTGGGCTTTTTCCGAAGTTACTATCCGCTGGCGGATGTGTCATCCATTGGGCTCGATGCACCCGAATGGCGGATACACGAGGTGAGCTTCAAACCGTGGCCCGCCTGTCGTCATGTGCATCCGGCGATCGAAGCGCTGCTGTCACTGCGCGAGTCTTTGGATATCGCGGCGATTGATCAGGTACAAATCCGCAGCTACCAGGCGGCGATAGATTTTTGTGATAACCCGCAGCCTGGCAGCGCGCACGAGGCGCGTTTCAGCCTGCAGCACTGTGCGGCGATTGCGCTATTGCACGGCGAGCCGCGGATCGAACACTTTGAACACGCCATGCGCTGCGATCCGCAGGTCGCGGCGCTGGCGGCGCGCGTGCAGGTACAGGCCGATGCGCGCTTTACTGATCAGTTTCCCGAACGCTACGGCGCAAGCGTGAACATTGGCTCCGGTGGTGCGAGTGATGCGGTGGCTTGTGTCGACTCAGCACTCGGGGACCCGGAAAATCCGCTGTCGGTCGAGCGTCTGATCGCAAAGTTCTCAGCGCTTGCCGGCAGCGTGGGCATCGATAGTGCGGCGGCGCGTGTGCTCGCTGGATTCATCATCGCACTGCCAGCCGAGCCTTCACTGGAAGCGTTGAACCAGCAACTCAACAAGGTAAACCATCAACTGCCGATGTCCTGATGTGTTGACGCGGCGCTATTTTTCTTTCACGGGGGGGATGCGATCTTGGATTTACAACTAACGAACAAGCAAGTGCTGGTAACCGGTGCATCGAAGGGAATTGGTCTGGCCACCGCTCAAGCGTTTGCCGCTGAAGGGGCGCGGCTGGTACTGGTTGCCCGCACGGCAGAAGCGCTTGATCGAGCGGCGGCAGACATTCGCGATCAAAGTGCTGCAACTGTAGAGACGCTGGCTGCCGATCTAAGCACCGATGCCGGTCGCGAGGCGCTCTTTGCGGCGTATCCAAACATCGATGTGCTGGTCAACAATGCCGGTGCGATACCGGCCGGTCGCCTGCAGGATCTGCCAATGGAGCGTTGGCACGAGGGCTGGAGTCTGAAAGTGTTTGGCTACATCCATCTGTGTCAGCTCTACGCGGCATCGATGAGCGCTCGCGGTGCTGGGACCATCGTCAATATCATTGGTATGGGCGGGCGAGCAGTGCGGCCTGACTACATCTGTGGCGCTGCCGGCAATGCGGCACTAATCGGCTTCACGCAGGCGCTGGGTGCTGAGACGCCCGCCAGCAACGTGCGTGTGTTTGGCATCAACCCGGCCGCGACCATGACCGATCGAATCATCGAGATGTCGAAAACCCGAGCCGAAGTTCGCTTTGGTGACAGCGGTCGATGGGAAGAGTTGCTGCAGGGTGAGAGCCTGCCGTTTGGCAGGATCAAGCAGCCACAGGAGGTCGCTGCGCTGGCGGCGATGCTGTGCGCGCCACAAGTGCACTATTTGTCGGGCACAGTGATCGACCTGGATGGTGGCGGTCAGTGGCGCGGTTAGCGACGGCGGTGTCGGTCGCCGGGGATCTGCTCATGCAGCCCGATTGAGAGCCAGTTCGCATCTTTGGCACTACTATTGATTGGCAGTCGGGTCTCTCACTGCTTCAGAAACTGATGCCGAAGTTGCAACAGCCCGAAACCGGTTTCCACCGCTCGCAGCGCCGCGGTCCGCGTCGATCAAAGCGTCGCGATGCCAGCCGCCATGCCGCTGGCGATGCATTTCAGCCATCGACGACACAATGGCAGGCCAGTGGCGCACGCTGGCGGGTCTCGCGCCACAGCGCGCGGTTGATTCTGCTGGCTGTGCTGGTCTCACTGTTCGCGCTGTCGATGATCGAGATGATGTCTCGCATCCCCCGATTTCAGGCAGCCTCATCGCAAAAGCTCACCAACAGTGACTTTATGCACGGTCTGCAGGGCTGGAGTGGTTCGGCCTTCCAGCCCCGCGGTATGCAGTTGGTCTACGCGGCCGGCACGAGCCCGCGTTCGGCGCAGATCCGACAGCACCTTGATCTGGCACCCGGCTATTACCGTATCAGTGTCGAGGTCAGCGCTGCGCGCACTGCGATGCTGTCGGCCGTTCGACCGCGTGCGCAACTGGAGCTTACCTCTGCCAAACAGCGTGGGCGCGCGGCGAATCGCGTGGATGTAGGTCTCAGACGTAACGGCGGTTGGTGGCCGCTCAGTGAGCTCGTCTACGTCAATGCGCGCGGTGCTGATTTCCGGGTAGTTTTCAGCGGCAGCGGGACTTTCGCGATGCGTAATCCGCGCGTTGTTCAGCTGGTTGAACTGGGCAGTTATCGGCTGGCCAAAGGACTGTTTGTCGCGCTGTTGTCGATCGCGCTGGTCGGCGTTATGTGGCTTGCCTGGCGTTATCGACAGCACCTGCGGCAACTG
>CAZYDV010000580.1:0-2634 GCA_964646405.1 uncultured Granulosicoccaceae bacterium
ACCAGTACCGGTGGGGACACCATCAAACTGCCAGAGTCAGGGCCGAATTATCAGGTTGTGCTTTTTTTCCGGGGTAAGTTCTGACCTTACTGTCTCCGTCAGTTGGGCGGCTTCAGTGAACACTATGCAGAACTTCAATCCCTGGGTGCCAGCGTGCTGGCAGCCAGTACCGATACACTCGAAAACTCGCTGGAAATTGCAGCGGACAAGCCCTATCCGGTCTGCTACGGCGTGACGCGCGAGCAGGCTGATACGATGGGCTCCTGGTGGGAGGATCGGCGCGGCCTGATTCAGCCGTCGGATTTCGTCTTAGGCGGCGAAGGCCAGGTGCTTTCCGCAACCTACAGCACGGGTCCGATCGGACGACTGGAAGCGGCCGACGCCATCCGGTTTATTCAGTTTCAGGAGAAGCTGAAGCAGCAATCGGCGTAGGCGGGATGAAGGACCGCGCGGCAGAGTTCGCGCGGTCGAATGCACCATCCGCACACAGCTAACCATCCTCCACTTACCGACGAACGATGATTGAATCCCGTAAAACACCGCTGACGGTCTCGATCGGCAGCCTTGGCGCGATTGGTCGACAAGTGGCGAGCTGCATTGATGCCGGCTCCATTCCCGGCCTTGTGCTGGGCTCGGTGTCGGCGCGTGATCATGATAAAGCGCGGCGCAACCTGCAGGGCTTTCGACACATACCTGCGGTTGTCGAGCCTTCAGAACTGGGGGCAGGGGCGGATATCGTCATTGAGTGTGCGCCCAAAGCGGTGTTTGCAACCATTGCCAGCGCGGCTATCGATCGGGGCTGCATGTTCATGCCACTATCGGTCGGTGCCTTGCTGGATCATCCTGATCTGCTCGAACGCGCGGCGCAGACCGGCTCAGTAATCAACGTGCCGACCGGCGCGTTACTGGGGCTGGATGCGGTCAAGGCGGTCAGCGAGGGCGAGGTAAGTTCGATCACGCTGTTAACCCGTAAACCACCGACAGGGCTGAGCGGCGCGCCGCATCTGGTGGAGAACAACATCGACGTCGACGGGCTGACAGAGCCGCTGCAGGTCTTTAGTGGCACGGCGCGCGAGGCGGCGCGCGCGTTTCCGGCCAATGTCAATGTGGCCGCGGCGCTGGCGCTGGCCGGCATTGGTCCCGACCGAACCACCGTCGAGGTATGGGCAGATCCGGCTGTCAGCCGAAATATTCACACAATCGATGTGGTAGCCGAAGCGTCGAATTTCTCGATGACGATTCAAAACGTACCCAGTGAGACACCGGCAACCGGCAAAATTACGGCCCTGAGCGTGATTGCGGCACTGCGACGGCTGACCGCCACGCTGGTCGTGGGGACATAGACCCGTTCGTGAAGTGTGGCCTGCATGCGGCGGGCAGCTTCAGCCTGCGTGGCTATTTTGATACGCTGTAGGGCTAAACAGGAGGAGTCAGCCGATGGCACAGCTTAGCAGCGCCGAAATCGATCAATACCGGGACAGCGGCTATGTGGTGCCCGAGTTTACGCTGCCTGTTGCTACGGTCGATAAACTTCGCGAGACGGTCGATCGGCTGATTCGCAGTAACCCCGATGTGCGCCCCGAGCAACTGGTCAATGCGCACATAGCCAATCCGAACGCCGAGGGCGTAAAGGGCGCCGATGAACTGCTCGAATTGACGCGCCATCCCGACATACTCGACCTGGTAGAGGCCGTGCTCGGGCCGGACATCATCCTTTGGGGCTGTCACCTTTTCTGTAAGCCCGCCGGCGATGGCATGGAAGTGCCGATGCATCAGGATGGTCACTACTGGCCAATTCGCCCGCTCGCGACCTGCACCGCATGGGTTGCCATCGATGACAGCCTCGCATCTAACGGTTGCCTGCGGGTGGTACCGGGCTCGCACAAAGAACAGACACTGCACGATCACTACACAGACGACCGCGAGCGCCTGACGCTGACGCAGGCTGTCCAGCCACAACATTTGTCGCAGCCCTCGGTGGACGTTGAACTGAAAGCGGGTCAGCTATCATTGCACGACGTCTATCTGATTCACGGTTCAAATCCGAACACCTCGGTCAATCGTCGTGCCGGCGTGGCGATTCGCTATATGCCTGGCACCTCGCTGATGCAGCGCGATCTGTTCGAGCCCGGTGACAGTTCCGGTTTCAAGGTTGATTTTTCGCAGCGTCCATTGTGGTTATTACGCGGTCAGGATCAAACCGGACATAATGATTTCAAGGTCGGGCACAGTGCGTAACCTTGATGTTCCGTCTGTGTTACAGGCGCCTGTGTGCACGGTGTAGCGCCGGCGACACCACATCAGTTAGTCCGGTTTAACGCCCCGTCACACCATCGAGTGGGAGTCGCCATGCAAGCATCATCTAAAGCCATGATTGTCACCGCGCAACCGGAGGCCTCAGAAGCCGGTGCGAAGGTGCTGATGCGCGGTGGCAATGCCGTCGATGCGGCGATGGCAGCAGCGCTGGTGCAAGGGGTTGTCGATCCGCAGATGTGTGGCATAGCCGGCTTTGGCAGTTGCCAGATTTATATGCCAGGTCGCGGTGTGCATACCTGTATTGATTTTCATGGCAAGACGCCGCGGGCGGCCACACCGGATATGTGGCTCGATCGGCTGGAAGGAGAGACGCGCGAC
>CAZYDV010000581.1:0-2621 GCA_964646405.1 uncultured Granulosicoccaceae bacterium
CCAGCGTCACGTCCTGTTTCGAGATCTCTCCGCTTTCTTTGTCTTTGACCAACATGGTGACATCGAGCGGAACGACTTCGTCGTCATAGCGTCCTTCCGTTTGAGCTGCTGCGGTACGTTGCTGGGATAAGAGCGCAAATTCATCTTGCGCCTCCCGGCTGATGCCAAATTTGCGGGCGACAAACTCGGCGGTTTGTAGCATCGGCATGTAAGCATGCTCGCGTTGTTGGGTGACGTTGTCATCGAGTTCCTTTTGCAGCCACTCGAAATAGTGATTCTGGACGGCGGAGATATTGTCCTGTCCACCCGCTATCGCGACTTGCATACCATCGACAATAATCTGCTTTGCTGCCATGCCGATTGCCATCAGGCCAGATGAACATTGACGATCGACAGTCTGAGCTGACACCGAGTTCGGCAGGCCGGCTGCAAACACGGCGTTGCGGGCGATGTTCATGCCGGCGGTACCAGCGGCCAGCACGCTGCCAATGATGCAGTCCTCGATTTCCTCGCCTTCAATCCCTGCGCGCTCGACAGCGTGGGTAATGGCATGGGCCATTAACGTCGGTGATTTGGTGTTATTCAGCGAACCGCGAAAAGCCCGGCCGATAGGTGAACGGGCGGTAGAGACAATTACAGCGTCGGTCATTGTGGTGTTCCGCGAATTTTAAGAAGGAATAGCGGCTGATGATATCATGGGTCGAAAGTGCGGTGCTTTCACCGTCGGCGACCTAAGAAGGTTGGACGAAATTGATCTTTCGTTTGCGGCCTACGATTCCCTCGCATCAACCACAATTTATAAAGCAGGCCAGATTTGTCGCAACCCTCACACCAACTATTTACCCCCGATTTTAGAACGCGACCTTACTGGCTAGACCATATCGATGGCTCACAGGCTGTAAGCCGCGATGTTGACATGATGTCCAGCGCCGGTGTTGATTTGTTGCCAGCGTCTACACGAACGCTACCGACTCACGCCGATGTTGTCGTGCTGGGTTCAGGCTATACCGGGTTGCATGCAGCGTTGCCTCTGGCGCGTGCGGGTCGGCATGTGGTCGTGTTGGAGGCTGAAGGGGTGGGGC
This sequence comes from uncultured Granulosicoccaceae bacterium, assembly GCA_964646405.1. Lineage (GTDB taxonomy): Bacteria > Pseudomonadota > Gammaproteobacteria > Granulosicoccales > Granulosicoccaceae > CAKZSB01. The sequence goes on from CAZYDV010000581.1 coordinate 1,083, forward strand.
ATGGCTGCAGCAGTCGCAATGGCGGGCAAATTAGTACTGCAATCAAGCCTGGACTGGCACGGCTCACTCGACGTCATGGTCGGGATGCCGCATTACAATTGCACCGCGAGGGTATCGACTCGGTTGATTGGCTCGACGGCTTTATAACTCGCGAAGCTATCAACTGCCAGTATGTTCGTTGCGGTAGTTTTCACGGTGCACATACACCGGGTCAGTTTCGGATGATGCAACAGCATTTACACCAAGAACCCCCCGAGTTGCGCACCGGCGCTTGGTTAATAGAGCCGGATGCAATGGCCGCTGAAATTGGAACATCCAGATACTTTGGTGGTGCCGTGTATCCGCAGGACGGATCGTTACAACCCGCGCTCTATCACCAGGGCCTGCTGCACCTTACGCTTACCGCCGGAGCCGAAATTCATACCCAAACCCGTGCGCTATCGCTGCACCCGTCGAAACAAGAGGTCCGTGTGTCTACTTCGCGAGGTGATATCACGGCGACAGATGTGGTTGTTGCAACCAACGGTTACACCGGCAGTGCGACACCGGAGTTACAGCGAAGAGTGATACCTGTTGGGAGTTATATGATAGCGACTGAACCGCTCTCGAGCGAAGTGATGAACAGCGTACTGCCTACCGACCGGATTATTTGCGATACACGCAAAGTGATTTACTACTACCGACCTTCCCCGGATCGAACCCGAGTGGTATTCGGGGGGCGTGTGTCGACTGGGGAGGTCGCACCGGAAGTCAGTGCGCCACGCTTGCTCAACGCGCTAACGGAGTTGTTCCCACAGCTCGAAGGTGTGCGTGTGAGCCACTCGTGGCTTGGCTATGTGGCATTTACATTCGATGATCTGGCTCATATCGGCCGCGAAGATCACGTCCATCATGCGCTCGGCTACTGTGGCTCCGGCATCGCGATGTCGAGCTACTTTGGCGCTCGAATCGGACACCAGCTCGCAGGTACTGCACATGCGGCTGATTATCTGGATCGAGCGCCCGCCATTCGACCCGAGCTACCCTTCCGGACGCGACCCTTTTACTCTGGAAAACCCTGGTTTTTGTCCGCTGCAATCCGCTACTACCGCTGGCGTGATCGTCTTGCCCATTAACCCGGCTCGCCAACGCGTCGATACAAAACTCCGTCCCAGGTGACACAGAACTGACGGCAATCGGCGCAGCAGCCCAATAACATTGGCTTCGGCGAAGGAAGAGCGGTTTGCCAGTTGCCGTGACGCGTCATCCTGGGAGTGTTCCTTGAGTCCGCAGGTTAAATCTGTCATTCTAGGCAAGATATTGTTTCTGTTGTAGTTACGGCCATTTGATTGGCGACTGTGAGATCGATTGAGGTCACTAGAGCCCAATCGAGATCAAAGTTAAGATCAAAGTTAAGATCAAAGTTAAGATCAAAGTTAAGATCAATTGAGATTAAATTAGGGTCAGTTAGATGCAGTCTGACATGACTATTGGGCATCCACCCGTCCCACTGGCAACCAGATAATCGACCAGAAACCACCCGCTTCGGAATCGAACCAG
>CAZYDV010000582.1:0-2620 GCA_964646405.1 uncultured Granulosicoccaceae bacterium
AGCCTATGTTCAAAAGTCACGTCATGTTGCCTGCGATTGCACTGGCAGTGTGTTTCGCCGGACCATCCGGTGCGGGGGATATAGCGCCGGATGACATCGAATACAAGGACGGTCGCTGGATTGAAAAGCCCCTGACCGATGCCGCTGGCGATCCGGCTGCCGGGCGCAAGGTTTTCGTCAACCGAAAACTGGGCAATTGCCTCGCTTGCCACGTCAACAGCGACATACCCGAACAGCCCTTTCACGGCGAGATCGGCCCGTCTCTGGATGGTGTGGGCGGCCGCTACGATATCTCGATGCTGCGCGGCATGGTGGTCAATATGAAAAACGCACTCAACCCCGAATCGCTGATGCCGGGCTTTTATTCGCTCGACACCGGATCCCGCATCCACAAAAAGTTTGCCGGCAAAACTATTCTCTCCGCCCAGCAGGTGGAGGATGTGCTGGCCTATCTGCAAACGCTGAAATAGCCTGGAGCCTGCAAAAACATGCAAACAGACAGACGAAATTTTTGTGCGCTCAGCGCCGGCGCGCTGACGCTGGTACTGGCTGCCAATCGCGTCGCGTGGGCCGATGGCCACGCGATGGAGGAGCGGATCGCCGAATTTACCGGTGGCGTTGAACCCGCCTCGGGCACGATTGCGCTGAAAGCACCGGAGATTGCCGAGAACGGCAACACGGTGCCCATCAGTGTCAGTGTCGAGAGCCCAATGACTGAAGACAACTACGTCAGCGAAGTCATGATTCTGGCCACCGGCAATCCGCTGCCAGGTGTGGCGACCTTTAAATTCAGCCCGATGAGCGGCTCGGCCAGCGCCTCGACGCGGATTCGGCTGGCCAAGACTCAGGACCTGATCGCGCTGGCCAGGATGAGCGATGGCTCGTTGTTCATGGACAGCAAGTCGGTGAAGGTGACGATCGGCGGCTGCGGCGGCTAGAGGAGACAAAGACATGGCGAATATCAAACCACGCGTCAAGGTACCGAAGAAGGCAGCGGCCGGCGATCTGATCACGATCAAGACGCTGATCAACCACAAGATGGAATCCGGTCAACGCAAGGATAAAAAGACCGGCGAGCCGATTCCGCGCAAAATCATCAACAATTTCGTCGCGCAGTTTAACGGCGAGACCGTATTCGAAGTGGGCGTCGAGCCAGCGGTATCGGCCAATCCGTATTTCCAGTTCAGCGTCAAGGTGATGGAGAGCGGTGAGTTCAAGTTCATGTGGACCGATGACGACGGTTCGGTCTATGAGACAGCCAAATCAATCGAGGTATCCTGATATGACGAAACCTTCTGTCAGAGTGCCCGCGCTGATTGCGGGACTGTCGATGCTGTTGCCGCTGATCGGGCAGGCCGGGCCGGATGAAAACGCGCTGACGATCGAAGATCAGACTATCGCCACCGATGCGCCCGGCGCTGAGGGCAGTCCACTCGATCACGTCTACTCCGGATGGCGCTTTCGCACCGCCGAGACTCAGATGCTGCAGATGGATGATTTCGAGAATCCTGCGTTCCCGATGGTGGATCAGGCCGAGGAGCAGTGGAGTACGGTCGAAGGGACAGCCGGCAAATCGTGCGAGAGCTGCCATCAGGATGCCGCCACCTCGATGAAGGGCGTGCGCGCAGCTATGCCCAAGTGGAACGACGATCTCGGCAAACCACATACGCTGGAGACGCAGATCAATCAGTGTCGCACCGATCGCATGGAGGCCGAGCCATGGAAGTGGGAGTCCGGGCAGATGCTCGGTATGACCGCCTACATTGGCCTGCAGTCACGCGGCATGCCGGTGGCAGTGCAAACCGATGGGCCGATGCAGTCCTGGATCGAGAAGGGCAAGGACATCTACTACGAGCGCGTCGGGCAGCTCGACATGGCTTGTGCCAACTGCCATGAATCGAACTACGGCAAGATGATTCGCGCCGATCACCTGTCACAGGGGCAGACCAACGGCTTTCCGGTCTATCGTTTAAAGTGGGCCGGGCTGGGCTCGATCCACCGCCGCTTCAAGGGCTGCATGAGCAACATTCGCGCAGAGCCTTACAAAGTGGGCAGTGATGAGTTCATCGCGCTCGAAGCCTATGTCGCCTCGCGCGGGGCCGGGTTGAGTGTCGAGACCCCGTCTGTCAGGAACTGACGCCGGGTGTTGTTCAGGCTGGCGCGGCAGTAGTCGCGTCAGCTTCCGCTTACCACCGCACGAGTGGGCTCGGCGAATGCCATTGCCGAGAACGGAAACTCTGCAATTCTCACAAATGCCGTCTCGCGGCTCGTCTGTCGATACACTGCCAGCCGGTCTATGCTCGCCGAGGCCAGTGGCACTGCCTCGCTGAAACCCTGTTCTAACCAGGCGACGAAATCATCATCTGCGGCATTGAGTGCGCCGGACAGTGTCATGTGAAAGTTGAATTCGTCGAACACCCACGGGTAGCCGTATTCGTCCAGATAGTGGCGCTGTCGCAGTGATAGCGATTCGGGACATCGTCGCGCGATATCTGCCGGCATCAACGGTGCGCGAAATTCTTCCAGCTCTTTGACGACCGCGGCGGCCAATTGGGTCAGCGATTCCGGTTGCTCGTGGCGCAGGGCAATGTGCGCCGAGGCGGGTGTGGTGCGGATACAC
>CAZYDV010000583.1:0-2617 GCA_964646405.1 uncultured Granulosicoccaceae bacterium
TGCTTAGCCACTGTTTCGTCGCCACCAATAATGCGCATGGCAAAACCCAGTCGCGAGCGATTGATAAACCAGCCCAGCAGATAGACCACTACAGCAACCACCAGCAACATCCAGTACAAATGCTGATCGCGAAAATCAGTCAGCACGTAGAGCCCTCGAGAACCGAGAAAATTGTTCTGCACCCAGCTGACGAGATTGCGAATCATTTCCGCAAGCCCAAGAGTGAAGATTACAAAGTACACCCCGCTCAAACGCAGGGTGGCAAAGCCGATCAGCGCCGCCAGAATTGCCGCCACCACTGCCGAAACACCCGCCATCAGCCAGAACGAGAGCTGATAGTCGCTCATGCCGGTGCCGACCAGATAGCCGCCAATGCCGAAGAACGCGCCGGTGGCGAGAGAGATGTAGTGCGTGGGCCCGGAGAACAGTACCCAACTGGTGCACAGTGCGATGTACATCATGCCGGTGGTTGCCACCGACAGCCAATAGCCGTTGGCCACCAGCGGCAACAAGGCCGCAAGAATAACCAGTATGGCCCCTATTAGCAGCTCGCGGATGCCCTCTGCCCTCATGTCGGCCGCCTGCCAAACAGGCCCTGCGGACGAAACAGCAGGATTAAAAGAAAGATCAGATAGGCGGCGGCGAGCGTCAGACCGGGATCGATCAGGGTGGCCACGGTGGTTTCCACCAGGCCGAGAATAATGGCCGCGACAATCGCACCGCGGATGTCACCCACACCGCCCATGATGACGATGATCAGCGCCTTTAAGGTGAACACCACACCGATTGAGGCATCGAGCGTGATAAAAGTGGAAATCAGCGCGCCACCGATGCAGGTGATCGCACCACCCAGCGCAAACGCCAACGCCGACACTCTGGGGACATTGATACCGACCAGTCCCGAGGCTTCGGTTGAGACGGACACCGCCCGCACCGCCACACCCGAGCGCGTGCGATTGAGCCAGATCGTTAAGCCCGCGCCGATCAGCACCGCAATCAGGAATGCGACAAAGCGATTGAGTGCGGTTTTCGACCCCAGAATGGTGATGGGTTCAGACAGGTACTTATAAGCGAAGAACCCGCCCTCGATCGACACCATGATGCCGATCAGCACGAAACTCATGCCAAAGGTGGCGAGGATCGCATCGACTTCGAGCTGGCCCTGACTGCGCGAGCGACGCACCAGTGGCAACAGCAGGAAACGATAGATCAGCCAGTTGCCGGCAAACGCCAGCGGCCCCACGAGTACTACCGTGAGCAGCGGACTGAGTTGTGCGGTGGTGTACAGCCAGAACGCCGCCAGTGCACCGAGCACCAGTATTTCGCCATTGGCGAGATTCATGATGCGGGCGACGCCGTATTGAAGATTCAGCCCCATCGCCACCAGCGCGTAGGTGCCGGACAACAACAGGCCGGAGACCAGAATGTCGAGCATTGTCGGTTTTGCTGACGCATGGCCCGGCATGCGGTGCCGGGCCAATCATCATGTGGAGACTACCAGCCCTTTTTCAGTCGTACCGGGACGGCGCCCTCGACTCCGACCCCTTTCACACCTCGAAATACACCATCCTGCCACTGACCGACAGACCAGAACTTGGCGGAGTTGTTGTTCTCGAAGGTGATGGTACCCATGACCGTATCGAAGCTGTTGTCCTTGATGTACTGGGTGACGACATCTCGATCAGTGCTGTCAGCGCCCTCAATGGCCTGCTCCAGAATCTGCAATGAGGCATAGGTGTTGGCTGATGCCCAGTAGTCGGCGACCTTGCCGGTCAGTTCCTGGTGGGCGGCGCGATACTCGGCGATTTTGGGATCATCGACGTTGGTGCCGCCGGCACCCAGCACGTTGTTGATCTTATCGCCATAGGCATCGCCGAAAGACGGGAAACTGGTTGCCACTGCCGAGTAGTAGACCGCGACATCGAGATCTTCGATAATCGCCTGCTCGGCCAGTCCGAAGCTGTCTGGCGGGTAGGACCAGGCGATAAAGGCATCGGGCTCAGAGGCGATGGCACCCTTCATTACCGGCGACAAATCGGGTGTGCCCAGTGGGTAGGATTTATCGTAAACGAGCTCGAATCCCGCCGCCTCGAAGGATTCGCGCGCACGGTCGGCAAGCTCGATGCCAAATGCGTCCGCCACATTGACCATCGCTACCTTGTTGCCGATTGCACCGGCATCACGCTGCTCGATCAGAATGTCGCGCACACCGTCTGTAAAAGCGGTGGTGGTGCCGAGCGTGAAGAACAGGTTGGGATAGCGCTGGGTCAGTTCTTCGGCCTTGTCGGTGATGGCCGATACCGCAATCATCGGATAGCCATAGCGGCCGTAGATCGGGGCGGTGGCGATGTTGAAGCCGGTGCCGTATGGCGCGACGACAAAATCGACCTTGTCCTGTTCTGCCAGGCGCTGGGCCAGCTTGATGTGCTCACCGGGGTTGGTTTTGTCGTCGTATTCGATGATCTCGAGCAGGCGCTTTTCACCGCCCACGGACAGCCCGCCGCGCGCGTTGACCTGCTTGGCCCAGAGCTCGACATTCGGCCATTGCGTGACCGTGGCGCCACCGGCCAACGGCCCGGTCTTTGGCGCGATGGCCCCAATCCTGAGTGGATCGGCG
>CAZYDV010000584.1:0-2611 GCA_964646405.1 uncultured Granulosicoccaceae bacterium
GCTGCACCTGGCGGTCAGCACACCGTCATCGCGGCTGTTGAACACCTGTGATTTATCCGGCTATGTAACGCCACGGCTGGCGCCAGAGGCACCAATGCGATCTAATGGCCGTATCGCGCCACCCGCAGGAGCAGGGCTTGGCATCACCGTGGACGTCGGGGCGTTTGGCGAGCCCGACACGATACTGGAATAACCCTATGAAAGTTCGCACCCAAACCGAGTGGGCCGAGTATGCCGGTGAAGTGTTGCCGGGTGGTGGCTTTGGCAACTTTGACCCGGGCATTGTGATCGCACGCGGTGAGGGATCGCGTGTCTGGGATGTCGATGGCAAAGAGTATGTCGATTATCTGATCGGCTCCGGACCGATGCTGTTAGGTCACGGCCACCCGGAAGTCATGGAGGCAGTGCTCGAACAGTTGCCCAGGGGCATGACCTTTTTCGCCAACAACCCCAGCGGAATTGAACTGGCTGATGCGATTTGTCAGGCCGTGCCGTGTTGTGAGCAGGTGCGATTTGTCGCCTCTGGTGGTGAGGCCGACATGTATGCCATTCGCCTGGCAAGGGCCTATACCGGCCGCAACAAGATTCTAAAATTCGAAGGGGGTTATCACGGCATGAGTGCCGAGGCGCAGATGAGCCTTGCGCCAACGCGGCAGGTTAATTTTCCGCAGGCCGTGCCCGACAGTGCCGGCATCCCGCAAGGGGTTGCCGATCAAATGCTGATCGCGCCGTTTAACGATCTGCTTGCGGTTGAATCCCTGCTCAGCGAAAACGATGACATCGCCGCCATCATCGCCGAGCCGTTGCAGCGAATCATTCCGGCCAGCGACGGTTTCCTGCAAGGGCTGCGCGATTTGTGCACCAAACACAATGTGTTGTTGATATTCGATGAAATTGTCACCGGTTTTCGTCTGGCCTACGGTGGTGCGCAAGAGCGTTATGGTGTGGTGCCCGACATCTGCACGCTTGGCAAAATCATCGGTGGCGGATTTCCACTGGCCGCTCTCGGGGCCAGCAAGGATATCATGACGCATTTCGACAAAGACGTGGTAGGGCAGGACAAATGGCTGATGCAACTGGGCACATTGTCTGGCAATCCTGTCGCCGCGGTTGCCGGAATGAAAACCATGGAAGTGCTTCGTCGCCCGGGACAGTACGATCAACTGCGTACAATCGGCCAGACACTCATGGATATGCACACTGAAGTGTTTAACGAGGTCGATGTGCCGATCAGGCTTTGCGGTGATCCCACACTGTTTGATGTGTATTTTACCAACGCCGATTGCATTGACTATCGCACCGCGAAGCATCAACAACCCGAAGCCAATGATGTCTGGAATGCCAGCCTGCGCGCCGGCGGTATATTCAAATCGGCCGGCAAGCTTTATCCATCACTGGCGATAAACGAAACAGACCTGGCGCAGACGCGTGAAGCGTTTGCCACTGCGGCCGGCGAGGTAGCCAGCCAGTGGCAGAGGTAGCTTGCCAAAGCGGATAGCCCGGCAACTGAATCTGCGACCACCCCCTCTCCTGGTATCTGGATCGCACTTTCGTTCCGCTCGCGTTCAGCTCTATTGTTTAAATTGATCCTGGTGGTGCGTCTAACAAGCCGATAGCGCACAGGGAAAAGGGATCGACAATGAAAGCGCTGTTTTTCGGATTGGCAATTTTCTCTATTTCATCAGCCTCTGCATCGGCTTTTGCAGCGCAGGCGGCTCGCCATTTTATTGAAGTTGACGGTGTAAAACGCAGCTATCTGTTGTACAAGCCGCGCAATAACGGCACACGAACACTCGGGCCGCTGGTGTTGGTGATGCATGGCGGCGGAGGCACGGCGAAAGGTCTGTACCGCGATACTCGCAAGAGCTTTACATCGTTGGCAGATTCATATGGTTTTTACCTGGTCTATCCCGATGCCGGTCGGCGGATGTGGGATTTTGGTGTGGATAAAGTTTCGCAAAAATTGCGAAAAAGATTCGATGACAAAGGCTTTTTTGAGGCGCTGCTGGATCATCTCACCGACAGTCTTCCCGTTGATAAGCAGCGCGTGTTCGCGACTGGCATTTCACGTGGCGGGCAGGCGTCGTACTTTCTGGCCTGCAATTTCCCCACACGGATTCGTGCTATAGCTCCTATAGCGATGCCCATGCCCGAGTTTTTGACTCGCGCCTGTGAGGCTGGTTCGGATATTGGCATTGCGCTATTAAATGGCACGGGCGATCCTGTAGTGCCCTATGGAGGGGGTGAAATTATCGCTCTAGGCCAGCGCCGGGGTGTTGTTCTCTCCACATCTGCCACACTAAGATTCTGGCGACAGAAAAACGGATGCAGCGAAACGCCAGACTCTCGTGTAGGGATAGACCCTGCCTCTGACGGTACATCGGTAGAACGCATTGACTGGCAGGCCTGCGAAGGCGCGCCGGTGCGTTTGTACAAAATAAAAAATGGTGGCCATACCTGGCCGTCTGGAAGTCAGTATTTGCCCAGGCGTGTTGTGGGATCGGTAACCCGAGATATCAACGGTGCAGTTGAAGTATGGGATTTTTTCTTGGGATTCTAGGAGTCTGCGCGGTAGAAGTCCGCGTAGCGAGAGTGTGCCCAGTTGTGTCTG
>CAZYDV010000585.1:0-2608 GCA_964646405.1 uncultured Granulosicoccaceae bacterium
CTGGCATGGGTTCGGCCACGAACGTGCGCAACCCGGATCTGTGGCACCCGGAAGATGGCTGGAAGGTGCTCAATGGCGCGGATATGGTCAACATGCGGACGGGTTCCGGGCGCAGCGGGGGTAACAACTGGTTTCCGATGCTGAGCCTTGCGCCCGATGGCAATATTTTTCACTACTGGGATCCTGAGTACACGCACTTTATCAACACCACTGGCAGTGGCACCATTGGTGGATTCAATACATCGACGGACAACGCCGATCATGGCACGGGCATTCAGTTGATGTTCGATGCCGGCAAGCTACTGATCTCTGGTTCGAACGATGGTGGCTGGACTCGCAACACACGCAACGCGTTTGTGGTTGATTTGAACAAGCCCACGCCCGAAATCCGCGCTACCAGTCCAATGCTTCATCCGCGTACGTTTCACCAGATGATACCGATGCCGAACGGTGAAGTACTGGTGGTGGGCGGCAACACCGGCGGTGCCAAGTTCAACGACAACGGCGGGATTCTGGAACCGGAAATCTGGAACCCGGAAACCGGAACCTGGCGTGGCCTTGCAAACATGGACGTGGTTCGTGGTTATCACTCCACTGCACTATTGCTGCCCGATGCGCGGGTGCTGGTTGCCGGCGGTGGCTACGGCGGTGGCGATCATCTGGACGGTCAGGTGTTCACGCCGCCCTATCTCTACGACGCCAATGGCAATCTGGCGCAGCGACCCACTATCAGCAGTGCGACCGAAAGCGTCGATGTGGGAAACACTTTTGAAGTGAACACCACCGGCAGCGTGCAGAGCTTTGGTTTCGTGCGAATGTCTGCCACCACGCACGCAGTCAACACTGATTCACGATTCTACAAACCCGAATTCCAGCAATCTGGCACCAATAGCTGGCAAATCAGTATTCATGAAAATCCGAACGTGGCGACACCTGGGTACTGGATGCTTTATGCTATTGACGCCAACGGCGTACCTTCCGAAGCACAGATTGTTCAAGTTACGGCGGTGGATACACGCAAGGAAAATTTTGCGCTGAAAGGCACGGCCACTCAGTCGTCGGATTTCAACGCCAGCTCGGTCGCAGCACTTGCGATCGATGGTAATTCAAACGGTAATTTCAACAATAACTCTGTCACCCACACCACGTCTGACAACGAAGCCTGGTGGGAACTGGATCTGGGCAGAACGGTTGAAATCGAGTCTATACGACTGTGGAATCGCACCGATTGTTGCGGCGACCGCTTGAGCGATTTTCATGTGCTTGTGTCTTCGGCGCCATTCGAATCCCGCGGTCTGGCACAAACGCAGGCGCAGCAGGGGGTAACCGATTTTGCAATCACGGGTGCTGCCAACAGCCAGACCGATGTATCGGTAAATCGTCATGGCCGCTATGTGCGCGTGCAACTGGCCGGGCAGGGGATATTGCAACTGGCCGAGGTGCAGGTCTTTGGCCAGCCTCGAACCGATATCACCAATCTCGCGTTGCAGGGCAGCGCCAGCCAGTCATCAAACTGGAACAACACGTTCGTCGCCGACAGGGCGATCGATGGCAATACCGGTGGCAGCGGGCCGCTGGGTCAGATCACCCACACACAGGGTGATGCCAATTCGTGGTGGGAACTGGATCTGGGTGCAGTTTATGACCTGGATTCGGTCAACATCTGGAATCGCACCGACTGCTGCAGCAATCGCCTGAGTGATTTCTATCTGCTGGTATCGGACACGCCGTTCAACTCGCAGAATCTGAATCAGACCATTGCGCAAACCGGTGTATACAGCCAGCAGTTTGCCGGTGCGGCACCGCGTACTACTGAAGCGGTGCTCGGGCGCACCGGTCGTTATTTGCGCGTGCAGTTGCCAGCACAAAATTTTCTGCAACTTGCCGAAGTAGAAGTCTTCGGGGCGCCACTGGCGACACCGCTGGCACTTGCCGACTTCGCTCCCGAACCGCAGCCGCAGAGCGGTGCGATCACGTTTACAGCGGATGCCGAAGGCACCGCGCCACTGCAATACAAGTGGAATTTTGGCGATGGCTCGGCAGACACTGCGTTCAGTACCAGCGCCTCGGTCAGTCACACCTATGCGCAACCGGGACGCTATGTGGTTAGCGCTACCGTGCGGGCCGCCAATGGTGACGAACAACGTCAGACGTTTACGCAGGTGATTCATGCACCCTTGACGACAGGCAAGCCCGTCGCGTCTGCCGGAATTATTGAGCACGTCAGTCGCAATCAGCTTTGGAACGTCAACCCGGACAACCACTCGGTGACGGTAACCGATACCGATTCTCTCTCGGTGCTGGCCGAAATTGAAGTGGGTGAAGATCCGTCGAGCCTGGCACTGGCGCCGGATGGCCGCGTGTGGGTCGTCAATCGCGGCTCTGCCACCATTAGTGTACTGGATGCATCGAGCCTGACAGTCGTCGGCAGCTACGCCCTGACGCGCGCCTCGCACCCATATGGCATCGTATTTGATGACACACACGCCTATGTCAGTCTGGAGGGTACGGGTGAAGTGACAAAAATCGCGGCCAACGGTACGATCGTATCAACCGCAGCGGTCGGTTCCAGTCCGCGCCATCTGTCGCTCGACAGTACCGGGCAAAC
>CAZYDV010000586.1:0-2600 GCA_964646405.1 uncultured Granulosicoccaceae bacterium
TTGACCAACTTCATAATCAGAATGCGTCAATGCAGCTGTGGGTATACGATCATTATCGTGGCAGCTATGTTGCCTTTGCGCAGGATCAGCAAAAAGTAACGATGCCCTGGGATGGCTATTGGGCTCGCATCGATGTGTCGGCACCTTTGTATAGCGACTGGACGCTATCGATGCCGGCATTTGCAGTGCCGATTCCGCAGATTGTGGATATTCCGCTGCCGGAAGATGGTTGTTTCATGATGGGCAGTCCGGCGGAGGAGCCTGGTCGGGACAACGACGAAACCCTGCACGAAGTGTGTTTCGAAAACCGGTTCGGTGCAGGCAGGCATGAGGTGACGTTTGCCCAGTACGATGCCTATGCGGAGGCGACTAACGTTGCTGTTCCGCCTGACGCTTTTGGATGGGGTCGCGCGGATCGTCCGGTAATCAACGTGAGCTGGACTGAAGCAATACAGTACATCGAGTGGTTAAACGGTATTACCGGCCGGCGCTACACACTGCCAACCGAAGCGCAATGGGAGTACGCGGCGCGTGGTGGCAGCAGCAGCGCCTATTGGTGGGGAGACTCGGTGGAGAGTAACCGCGCTAATTGTTCCGGCTGTGGCAGCCATCCGGACTCTCCGCAGACTGTGCCAGTGGGCAGTTTCGCCGGCAATGGCTTTGGCCTTCACGATACATCAGGGAATGTGTTCGAGTGGACTTGCAGTGAGTACGACGCTGCCTACGGAGGCGCCGAGAAAATCTGTAAAACAGGCCAGGATGGCTTTCGTTCGGTGCGGGGAGGTGGTTGGTTCAGCGCCACGCACTTTGTGCGTTCCGCCAATCGCGAATCTCTCGATAACACGGGTAACGCCATCACGGGTTTTCGCATATTCCGGGGCGCGAATTGACGATGGCCGTGGCTTGACCGGCTTGCAAAAACCGATGCAAAGGCAGGGCACCCTTTACTCTGTTGCCTGATAGATGCCCTCAGCGATTGCGGCGCGCGCGGTGAAACGACAACGCCTTTCACACCACCCTGGCTCTTAGTGGGAGCACGACTCAGTCGAGCGAACAAGCTGTGAGGGGGAAACAGCAGCTCTCACTTTTTCCCCGGTCGGAGACCAGGTCCCACCAATCCTGTCACTCGCTATCCTGCGGATCCAGCAGATCCTCGAAAAACCACGCCGCCAGTTCGTGTCGGCCGCTCAATCCCGCCTTGCGATAGATGCCGGTGGCTTGCTGGCGCACGGTTTTTTCGCGCGTATCGCGTAAGCTCGCCACCTCTCGAAAAGACAGCCCCTTCAACAGGCTAATCACGATTTGCTGTTCGCTCTCGGTCAGGCGCCAGGCATCGAACTGCTTTTGCATGACCTCGCGATACTGACGGCCGATGCTGGCGCTTCGGTCATCCAACGCCTGCAGTTTGCCGCGCGCATCCTGCAGCTGACTGTGCAGATCGGCAATGGCTTTCTGGTGACGCCACAGTTCGAGCAGCAGGCCAATCGCGACCATCAGCGCGATAACGAACAGAGCCAGATCGTCAAGCATGTCCGCAATATGTTGCCCACTGCTGAACTCGTCGATAATCTCCGCCGTCGACACGCCCAACGCAATGACAGTGAGCAGGACAAACAGCAGCCGTGTCGGCGTGCCGGTCAGGCTTTTAAGTTCGGTCAGAAAACCGTTGGAAACCATAGTTGTTTCAATCAGTTGGCGTTTTACAGGGCATATGTACCACTAACGGATTACGACACTTGCGCGATCGTTTTGCGATCAACTAAGGCACCCGCCCAATGGCGCGACAGTGCTGTTATGCCGAAGATCAGGACAAGCCGCATCGTTGAGCGGCACTGCCTTTTGCTGTCCTGCGGAGATAACAACATGCGCTTTTCTATAGCAATGCACGATCTACTGGCTGGTTGTCAAGAGTCGCTATCGCGCAGATCAGTCCGTTTCATCTGTCTGGTGACGGCGGGTTGTGCGCTGTCTGCTTGTGACAACTTCACGCCACAGCCAGTGGAATTCACACAACAGGACGTCAGTGCGATTGGCGATGTGCACACGCTGGCGATCAATGATCGAGTGCTGAGCTCGCTGCCGGCGACCGCCCCCGAAGCTGACGCCGATCTTGCACAACTGGGCAAATCGCTGTTCTGGGATCCTATCCTGTCCGGTGACCGCGACGTCGCCTGCGCCACCTGCCACTTGCCGGAACACGGCTACAGCGATGGGCGCGCACAGTCGATTGGTGTGGGTGGCAGTGGCCGCGGCGCCGAGCGAGAAGTGGGTCACACCGGCTTCGTTCGGCGCAACAGCCACGGGCTGCTCAACACCGGCTGGAATGGCATTGACGAGCTCGGGTTATTCGATTTGGAGACCGCGCCGATGTTCTGGGACAACCGGGTGTCCAGTCTCGCGCTGCAGGCGCTGGAGCCGATTCGGGATTTGAAAGAAATGCGCGGCAAGCAATTCATTCGCGAGCAGATTGAAGCGGAGATTGCTGAGCGCGTGGCTGCTGTTGATGAATATCGCCTGCAGTTTGCCGACGCGCTCGACGGCGAGGCGGTGACATTTGAACGTATTGGTATTGCGCTGGCCGAGTTTCAAAAAACGCTGAT
>CAZYDV010000587.1:0-2590 GCA_964646405.1 uncultured Granulosicoccaceae bacterium
AGCACAAGATCGCCGGAGGCGATCGATCGCTCGAGCCATCGACGAAAACCCGGCCACGCGCTTTATCGCCAATTTCATCGGCTCGGCCAATTTGATCGATACCACCATTGCGGAAAAATCTGCCGATCGTCTGCGCCTGCAACACAAGGGGTCAGCCGAAATGTTCGACGTGATGGCAGAGACGACAGCGAGCGTTGGCGCGGAGACGACGATTGCCCTGCGACCTGAAAAAATATTGATCGACAAGTCCCCGATCGAACACTGCGATAACAAAATGCAGGGCGTGGTCAAAGAGATTGCGTATCTGGGCAAGATATCGACCTACCGGGTTCAAACCGAGATGGGTGAGACGATCGAGGTAACTGCGCCCAATCAGATCCGATCACGTGGCACCGGCCACCGCATCGACTGGGACGATACCGTGCATCTGGGCTGGAACGCCGACAGCGCTGTGTTGCTCGGAGACTAGGCGACGGTGAACACCCTCTCGCGACTGGGCAATTGGCTGCAGACGAACTGGCAGTGGGTTGTCGTCGCTGTACCGTTCGTCTGGTTACTGCTTTTTTTTCTGGCGCCGTTTTTTATCGTTTTGAAAATCAGTCTGGCGGAGTCACTGATTGCGAGTCCGCCGTTCTCGAACCTGTTGCAGTGGGGCGAGGGATTCTGGCCCTCGATTCAGGTGACGATCGATAACTTTGCCTATTTATGGGAAGACGATCTCTACGTTCGCACTTACATCAACTCGGTTAAGATCGCGCTGGTCAGCACTGTGTTGTGTTTGTTGATCGGCTACCCGATCGCCTATGCAATTGTACGAACCCAGGGCACCGCGCGGTACATACTTTTGCTGTTGGTGATTTTGCCATTCTGGACTTCGTTTTTATTGCGCGTGTATTCATGGATGGGTTTGCTGGCTGATCAGGGAACGTTCAACAGCCTGCTGATGTGGCTGGGTGTAATCGACAAACCGATACGACTGTTGTACTCGCAGTTTGCCGTGTACGTGGGCATTGTGTATTCGTATCTGCCATTCATGATCCTGCCGTTGTACGCCAATATGGAAAAGCTCGACACCTCACTACAGGAGGCGGCAGCCGATCTGGGGGCGAAGCCTGCGGCCGGATTTTTTACCGTCACTCTGCCATTGACGGCGCCGGGCATACTGGCCGGATCGCTGTTGGTGTTTATTCCAGCGACAGGGGAGTTTGTGATTCCCGATTTGCTTGGCGGTGGCAACGTGCTGATGATTGGTCGGGTGTTGTACAGTGAATTTAACGCCAATCACGACTGGCCAGTGGCATCTGCAGTGGCGATCGCCTTGTTGCTGGTGCTGGTATTGCCGATGATGCTGTACCACCGGGTGCAGGCGGCCGGGGCGGAGCGCAACCGATGAATGGCCGTCGCTCTCGCTTTTTGTTCACCATGTTGTGTTTTGGCTTGGCGTTCCTCTACGTGCCGATCATCCTGATGATGATCTACTCGTTCAACTACTCAAAGCTGGTGCCGGTCTGGGGTGGTTGGTCTACCCGTTGGTATACCGAGCTTTTTAAAAGTGCAGATGTGTGGGCGGCCACGTCTCTTAGCCTGAAGATCGCCGTGATGAACGCCACGTTTGCTGTGTTGCTTGGCACGCTGGCGGGGCTTGCGTTGGCACGCATTCACCGGTTTCGTGGCAGAACGTTATTCACCGGTATGATTTCGGCCCCGCTGGTGATGCCTGAAGTGATCACCGGATTGTCATTGCTGCTGCTGTTCATCACGTTAAACCAGATGCTGGGCTGGCCGGCCAGTCGCGGCATGACTACCATCACCATCGCCCATGTGACATTCTCTATGGCCTATGTGGCGATCATTATTCAATCGCGTCTGGCTGGCACCGGCCAGGACCTTGAGGAGGCGGCACTGGATTTGGGGGCAAAGCCGTTTCGCGTGCTCTGGGACATCACCCTGCCGCAGCTTGCACCCGGGATGGCGGCGGGCTGGTTGTTGGCATTTACGTTGTCGCTGGATGATCTGGTGATCGCAACCTTCGTCTCTGGTCCAGGGGCGACCACGCTGCCGATGTTAATCTATTCGCGGATTCGGCTTGGGCTGCGTCCGGATATCAATGCCCTGGCGACGATCATCATTCTGGTGGTTGCGATCGGCGTGTTGCTGGCTGGCTGGATCATGATTCGCCAGCAGCGTGCGGCCGCTGCCAATGCGCAGAACGCAGACCGTTAACCTGGGCTCTTCATTTGTTCGTTGACGCTGTTTAGTGTGCCCGGCGCCGGTTGATCGCGCAGTCTGGCCACCGGGAAAATCTGCTGTATCGCGTGATGAAAGTGGCGCACGCCGTGTTCGGTGCTTGAGAGCGTCGGCTCGGGAAATACACTGGACCGCATGCCCTCCTGCATGTCTTTGACGAATTGTTCGTCCTCGGTTTCGGTGATGCCGTTGATGCGCATGTTCAGGTAGCGGGCCGCTGCCACTTCGCGGCGCTCATCGGCCAGACCGAACGCGCGGCCTATGTAACGGGTTTGTGTGGTTGATACTGGCACGGTCATGTAGTACTCGATCATCTCCGGGTAAAGTCCGATGACCGCGTTGG
>CAZYDV010000588.1:0-2587 GCA_964646405.1 uncultured Granulosicoccaceae bacterium
ATTGCACCGGGCGCCGCGCAAACGCGGGCGCCCGGTCCGCGGCGACCAGACAACGCCAGGCACACAGGCCGGAGAATCTCGGCTCGACCGGCGCGCTTATCCACTCCCGCACACGCGAGTGAATGCCGTCGGCACCGATGACAAGTTCCGCCGATTCGGTCTGTCGGCCGCTTGCGGTCTGAAACTGCAACTGCAGATGGTTGTGGTGATCGTCAATCTGCACACAACGATAACCCAGCCGCTGTGCCGAGGCCGGCAGAGGTTCGGCCAGCATGTCGATCAGATCGGCGCGGTGTGCGGTATAGCAGGCTGCCCCGCAGAGCGCCTCGCACTCGCTGCCCATCGGCTGGGCGGACAGCACTGTGCCATTCTGCCAGCGTCGAAACTCCCAGGCAGCTTCGAGCCGGACAGACACGGCCTGCAGGCGGTCCAGCAGTCCGAGCGACCGCAACGGCCTGACCAGATTGGGGGGCACGACGATGCCGGCACCCGTCTCCTCGATGGATGCGGCCTGCTCGTAGACGGTGACTTCGTGGCCGTCGCGCTGCAGGAACAAGGCGGCGGCCAGGCCGGCGATACCGGCCCCGACAATGGCAATCTTCATGCAGCGGATATCCTGATTAGATCGTCAACGATGGCAAACGTGCGGAACTTTGCGGCCAAAACGCAGATCTGACTACAATCCCTGTTCATCGCATCGCACAAATCGACACATTGATCATGATCATTCGCCAGACTATACCCGCCTTCGTCCTCTCGCTGCTGCTCGCCACGTGGCTGGCGCTGCCCGCGCACGCCGATTCGTTGATTTGGGGCGCAGACAAGGCCGTAGAGGCTCTGCAGAAAGACGAAATTATACTGTTGGACATTCGATCACCCGAAGAGTGGAGTGAAACCGGTCTGCCGCAGGGCGCATGGCCGGTCAGTCTGCACCAACCGGGTTTTGGTGAAAAGCTCGGCGCCATCATTCGAGCCAACGAGGACAAGACCATCGCGTTGATCTGCGCGGTCGGTGGCCGCAGTGCCAGCGTGCTGTCACATTTGAAAGGCCTTGGCATCAGTAATTTTGTCGATGTGTCCGAAGGTATGCTCGGCTCCAAAGCCGGCCCGGGCTGGATCAAGCGCGGCTACGCGATCGTGCAGACGGACGAGGCAAAAGCGACACTCGCCGAGGCGATGCCGCAGCTGCAGTGAGAGATGCTCAGCGGCAAGGCATATGTTGTCAGGTTGGAGCACAACTGCGTTGCGTGAACATGTCGCGCGGGAATAAACGGCGCACCTGCCACAGCGTAGAAAAAGGTACGTGCGCTTAGGCTTACGGCCCCTACGGTTGCTTACTCCCTCGCGACTTATTCGCGGATCGGAGATCTGCTCCCACCGTACAGATCTGATCCCACTATATTTCCCACCGCGCATCGCTTACATCAAGCCACTCTGTCACCTTTTTTGGCAACAACGGCCCGATTATCCACGGCCGGCAACATGCGCGCGGGATCGCGGGTGACCATGACGTCGATGACGCTGGGGCGTTTGCGCTCGGCAAAGCCAGCCTGTAGTGCCGCGGGGAGTTCATCCGGTGAGCTAACGCGGATGCCGTGACAGCCCATGGCGTTGGCGATCTCGGCATAGTTGGTATCGGCAAGGTCTGATGATTGATAACTGCCCTGCCCGTACATCAGGTGCTGAAGCGCTTTGACGTAGCCGGATGCCGCGTTGTTAACGACGATAATCGTCACACCCAACTCCATGCGGCGCGCGGTTTCCAGCTCGCCGATGACCATATTAAAGCCGCCATCACCCGTCAGGCCGACAACGGTTGCATCTGGCATCGCAAGCTGCGCGCCCATGGCACCAGGCAATCCGTAACCGATGGAGGCAAAGCCGCGATCGGGCACGAAACTGCGGCCGTGTTTTTTGGTATCGAACAACAAGCCGCTCCAGTGTGCGGCAAATCCACCATCGGCGATTAAATAGCCATCGGCCGGCAAGTGCCGATTCAGCTCGGTGATCAGCCGCGCCATGTGCACGGGCGTCTCATCCGAGTGCAACCGCTCGGAGACGTCTTCTCGCCATTGTTCCATCAGCGGTGCAATGCTTGCCACGTAGTCGGCGCGCGACTCGCGCTGGCGCTGAGCAGTTGGCAGCATCAGTTCGTGTAGTTCTTCGATACCAGCACGCACATCACCCCATAGTTTCAATGCCGGTTCGAGCGTTCGCCCCATCTCCTCGGCGACGATATCCAGATGAATGATGTTGGCGTCTGCGGAGGGCACGGTGTAGCGCTTGGTGGCGATCTCACCCAGTTTGCAGCCGGCCACCAGCAGGCAGTCGCTTTTTGCGATCAGCTCATTTGCGATGCGATCGTAACGACCAAAAAGCCCTGCGTTCAGTGGTGACACGCATGCTATGGCCCCTTTTCCACTGAGGGTATGCGCAACCGGTATCGAAAATTGCTCGGCAAAGGCAGTCACCGCCGCGGAGGCATCTGAAATCAGCGCGCCGCCACCGCACAAAATCAGCGGCCGGTGGGCGGCAGACAACATCGCGGCTGCCTGTTCTGCCGCTGCGCGCTCGGGACGACAGCGCA
>CAZYDV010000589.1:0-2584 GCA_964646405.1 uncultured Granulosicoccaceae bacterium
CCTGCTACCCTCGGCTTAGAAGGCCGATGCTCTATCCAAATGAGCTACGGGCGCCTTTTCGTTCCCGACGGCGACTAAAATGTTTGGTCGGGGCAGCAGGATTCGAACCTGCGACCCTCTGCTCCCAAAGCAGATGCGCTACCAGGCTGCGCTATGCCCCGACATGTTGTACCGCTTCCGCGAGGCCGCGAGTCTACGCGCCCAGCGGTACTGCGTCAACGACTCTCGCAGCACAAAGTGTGTGCGACAGACGAGATTCAATCCTGCTCCTCGATCCACGTCATCTGAATCGCCTCGAGAATCTTTTCGTTCGAGCGTTCCGGATCGTCTGAAAACCCCTCCAATTCAACCACCCAGCGGTGCAAATCGGTAAATCTGACATATTGAGGGTCGACGTCAGAATGCTTCTCAGCTAGTTCTATAGCTATATCCTGTACATCTGTCCACATTAGCTGCATCTATTTTTACCTTGGCAAAGCCTGCTGGCAGGGCTTGAAAAGTTGTGAGCGAACGGCTAACCAGTTAAACAACCGTCACGGGCAGCATGAACCACACAGCCGGCTGACGATCCTGTTCGCGGTTGATGACCCAACAGGTTTACAGAGAATCTAGCGCCTTAATGGTTTTCCGACACCATATTGATGGTATACCGCGGAATTTCGATCACCAGATCCTCGTCTTCGACAATCGCCTGACAACTGAGCCGCGAATCCGGATCCACGCCCCAGGCCTTGTCGAGAAAATCCTCTTCCAGATCGGTGGCATCATCCAGCGAATCAATGCCTTCTCGCACATGCACATGACACGTGGTGCAGGCGCAGGACTTTTCACAGGCATGCTCAATGTGGATATGCACGGACAGCAAGGCGTCGCAGATAGACGTGCCGCTATTGACATCGAATTCCATGCCTTGCGGACACAATTCTTCATGCGGCTTGACAGTTACTTTGGGCATTAGGTTGCCTGATCCTGGATTGATTGATAGTCATCGAGCGTCTTTCCGCGCATGGCCTGGGCGACCGAGGCGTTCATGCGCCGGGCGACGTAGTTTTCGCTGGCACGTTCGAGCATTTTGATCGCCTGTTTGATTGCCTCGGTGTCGCCTTCATCGCGACTTCGCTCAACTTCCGCGCGTGCGGACGCTATTCGCGCGCGCTCGTCGTCTGACAAAAATTGATCCGCGTCCCGAGCCATTGCCGCGTCGAGCGCCTCCATCGCCCGGTCTGCCTCAACGCGCTGCTCGTTGAGCATCCGCGCCGCGACGTCCAATTCGGCATTTTCCATTGAGTCGACCAGCATCTGCTCTATTTCCGATTCAGATAAGCCGTACGATGGCTTGATGTGCACCTCGGCCACCACGCCGCTGGTCTGTTCGTTGGCCGAGACCGTCAGCAGTCCGTCCGCGTCGATCTGAAATTTCACTACAATCCGCGCCTGCCCCGCCACCATCGGCGGAATCCCGCGCAATTCGAAACGACCGAGTGAACGGCAATCTGCCACCAGATCGCGCTCTCCCTGCACCACATGCAGTGACATGGCGGTCTGGCCGTCCTTGTAAGTGGTGAATTCCTGCGCACGGGTGACCGGGATGGTGGTGTTTCGCGGCACGATCTGCTCGGCCAACCCGCCCATCGTCTCAAGCCCCAGCGACAGCGGCACCACGTCCAGCAACAGCATGTCGCTGTCGGGTTTGTTGCCGGCCAGCACATCGGCCTGCAGCGCAGCGCCAACCGCAACGACTTCATCCGGGTCTATATTGGTCAGTACGTCACGCTTGAAAAAATGAGCCACCGCCTCGCGCACAGCCGGTACACGGGTCGAGCCCCCGACCATCACCACGGCATCAATGTCATCCGCACGCAATCCGGCGTCGCGCAACGATTTGCGACAGGCTTTCAGGGTACGAGCGATCAACGGCTCGATGAGTTGATCGAACTGCGCGCGATCAATCTGGCCCTGCCAGGACTGCCCGTTGTTTTCGAGCACGCCGTTCGCGCTATCGGCTTCAGTCAGATCGTGTTTAAGCGATCTGGCCAATTGCATCAGCGCGCGTCGTGTGCCCGCCTCGCTCGCGTCGATTCCCGATTCACCCAGTAGCCATTCGACCAGCGCGTGGTCCATGTCGTCACCGCCCAGCGCGGTGTCACCCGCGGTTGCGAGCACCTCGAATACACCCTTGTTGAGTTTGAGGATGGAGATGTCGAAGGTGCCGCCGCCCAGATCGTAGACCGCAATCGTCGACTCACTGTCGTTTTGATCCAGCCCGTAGGCAATCGCCGCAGCTGTGGGTTCATTGACCAGGCGATAGACATTTAGGCCGGCGAATCTCGCCGCATCTCGGGTCGCCTGTCTTTGCGTATCGTCGAAATACGCCGGCACGGTGATCACCACGCCAGAGAGTTCGCCGCCAAGGCTCTGCTCGGCGCGCGCGCGAAGTGCGCACAGGATTTCGGCCGACACCTCGATGGCGGTTTTCGGCCCGGCAGCGGTGTCAATGCGCGGCACCGTGTCGTCGCCGATCGATAATCGCAACTGACTGCCCTGCGTCGACTCGCCGATCTCTTCGGCACTGCGGCCAATCAGC
>CAZYDV010000590.1:0-2570 GCA_964646405.1 uncultured Granulosicoccaceae bacterium
ACAGGTCTACGAGACTTTGCCCGGCCTGAACATAGACATACTGGTGAACAACGCCGGCATCGGCCGCGGCTTTACCGGGTTTCTCGACGCCACCGCCGACGATATCGAAACCACCCTGGGCACCAATGTACAGGCCGCCATGCACGTGCTGCGCGCAGTCGTGCCCGGCATGGTCGAGCGAAAAAAGGGCCATATTGTCAATCTGGGCTCAGTCGCCGGCCTGTATCCGATCAACTCGGCCATTTACGGTGGCAGCAAAGGGGCAATGCACTTGATCAGCCAGAACCTGCGCGTAGAACTGCTGGGAAAAGGTATACGAGTCACCGAGATCTGTCCCGGCCGGGTAGCCACCGAATTCTTCGATGCCGCCACCAATGACAAAGCACTCGCCCAAAAAGTGATGGAGACAGGCGTCGATGTGCTGGAATCCGAAGACATCGCAGCCTCCATCATGTTCGCACTGGATGCACCTGCCCGCGCCAACGTCAGCACCATTGAAATCACACCGACCAATCAGGTGTTTGGTGGCGGCGCGTTTGCCAGCTGATCGCTGTTTCAAATACAGGCTCAACAACCATGCCGTAACAGGGCCCTGCCTTACTTCGAGTTCGCAAACCGCCGCACCACGCCTGCCACAGATGTGGCCGCTGGCGTATACACTGCGCTGCCACTGCTCTATATCGCCATAGTCGCTTTGAGCCTAAAGATTGCGGTGCCGCCCGGCACCGGCAAACCACCCAGGCCCAGGATTTTCATCACCCGCCTAAGCGAGCCCCTGGGTACGGGCATCGGCGCATTATTCAGCTGTGCATCAATTACTGCTGACAAGTCGCGATAAAACACATCCCGATGTCGAGCCGCACCAGTTTCACAGATCAATTCAAGATAATTCAGCGAAGCCCAATAGCAGCTCAGTGCCCTCCATTAAGACCGGTATCAGCACGCCACGGCGTTTACCCTATGCGGCTTCATCGCGAATGAAGTCTCGATCAGGACTGGAACTCCGTGGCGTCCAGATCATGATCATCAGTCGCAATTGATCGATAGCCTGTTGTATCTGACTGAGCCAGGAGCCATTCGCCTTTACCAGCCACCACTATACAAAAACAGACTGGGTCTCTCTGATGTCAATCGATTCCTTGAATGCTATTCAGTGATGTTGGCGATTCATTACCCGCAGCGCGCGCACTAAATCAATCGGGTCGAAATCGTCATCATTGATAGTCACTTAGTACCATTCTCTTACAGTGGCTCCACCGGTAGTATCCATTTGAGGAAGAGTTGTTACGGACAATGCGAAAAACCATTTCCATTGTCTCAATCGGTAGTCCATTTAAGGAGACTTAAATGAAAATCATACAGAACTTCTGCTCACTGGCCTGCGTGTCAGTGCTTGCAACGAGCAGTTTTTTCACTACCACCCTCACACAGGCGCAATCCCTACCCACGTGCGTGAACGGCGCTGCCAGCGACTCTGACGGTGACGGCTACGGTTGGGAAAACAATATGAGCTGCCTGGTGTCCGGGGGTGGCACGCCCACTGCGGGCTCGGTTTGCGATGAAATCTCACACACTGATCTGACCCACGCACTAACCGATGCGCTGGCCACCAGTAATGGCGGGCTGGATTTCGCTATGTGGGCAACACTGGTCGATCGTCACGGTATCGTTTGCCATGTCACTCGGGCCGATGGCCTGGCTGGTGATGATCCGTGGCCAGGCAGTCGTGTGATATCGGCACAGAAAGCCAACACGGCTAACGCGTTCTCCAATCGCCAACTGGCACTATCCACTGCCAATCTGTTCTCTGCGGTGCAGCCGGGTGGATCGCTGTTTGGCCTGCAGGAAAGTAACCCCGTAGACACCTCGGTCGCGTATCGCGGTTCCGGTTCCACATTCGGCACCAGCAGCGACCCGATGAACGGCGGCCGCGTGGGCGGCGTCAATGTGTTTGGCGGTGGCGTGGCACTCTACTACGGCGGTGAAGTCATCGGCGCTATTGGCGTCAGCGGCGATACCTCCTGTGCCGACCACAATATCGCCTGGCGTACTCGGGCAGCACTGGGCGGGTCAGAGAAAGACTATTCACCGGCCGGCAGCGGCGTGGGCGGTGTGGGCCCCGACAACACGGACGACATCTTGTTCGACAGTGCCGGCGGCAATGGCAATGGTGAGGCAGACGGGTTTGAACACGCCGAAAACTGCCCCGGCAATCCGCTCGATTTTGTGCCGAATTAACCAAACTGCAGGAAGCCTGGCACAGCACGCGGCGCAAAGTTGCGTGCGTGACCAGTCGGCACAGTCAGACAATGGCTGATTGGATTGGCAGATCTGCCCATTCTGTGTAACGGCTGATCCTGTACTTGTTTCGACTCACTCAACATCGCTCCTCAACGAGCACCTGCTTCACCTCCAATTCGCAAACGGCACTGCCACCACCACCACACACATGGCCGCTCGCGTACTCGCTGCACTGCCACTGCCGGATCTTCGCCGTCGCCGCCTTGAACTTAAAGTTTGCAGTTGCCGCAAATCCCTGACACAAACTGATCGCCTCCGGTTGCGCGCGC
>CAZYDV010000591.1:0-2528 GCA_964646405.1 uncultured Granulosicoccaceae bacterium
CGTTTGACGTTGCCAGCACCCCTTTTTCAATGAACAGGCTGTCCTCCAGGCCCACCCGCAAATTGCCACCGAGCATCGCGCTCTGGGTGGCAAACGGCATCTGGTGTCGACCCGCTGCCAGCACCGACCACTCGTAGTTTTCTACGCCAAACAGACGATCGGCCACCTTGTGCATATGCATCAGGTTGTCCAGCTCGGCACCGACGCCACCGAGAATGCCGAACACCATCTGAATGAAAAACGGCGGCTTGATCAAGCCCTGGTCGACAAACCATTTCACGTTATACAGATGGCCGAGGTCATAGCACTCGAATTCGAATCGGGTGCCGTGTTGTTCGCCCAGGTTTTTCAGCGCGTATTCGATCGTCGCAAACGTGTTTGGAAAAATGAAGTCGCGGGTCATTTCCAGAAACGGCTGCTCCCAGTCGTGTTGAAACTGATCGTACTTTTGCAGCATCGGGAACAGGCCAAAGTTCATTGACCCCATGTTCATCGAAGCCATTTCCGGTCGCGCATCCAGCGCCGCTGCCAGTCGCTCATCGATCGACATGCCAAGCCCGCCGCCAGTGGATACGTTGACCACTGCATCGCTGGATTGCTTGATGATCTGCAGAAACTGCCGGAAGATCTCTGGCCTGGGATCGGGCTTGCCAGTCTCGGGGTCGCGCGCGTGCAGGTGAATGATCGCGGCACCTGCCTCGGCTGCCGCGATACTTGCCGTGGCAATCTCGCTCGGCGTGATCGGCAGGTGTGGTGACATGGTTGGCGTGTGCACGCCGCCGGTTGGCGCACAGGTGATGATCACTGATTTCGACATGCCGGGCGCTCTATAACCGCATTTGCTGTACTTGTGCGGACAGCCCGCCATCGAGCACCCACAGCTGGCCGCTGGCATAGCGCGCCTCGTCTGATGCCAGCCAGTTGACCAGATTGGCGATGTCGTCCGGCGTGCCGTAGGTGCGCATCGGGTGTACATCTCGCACTGCCTGTTGCAGCGTATCGATGTTGCCCCCGTCACCACCGGAGCCTTCGCCTTCGAAGAAACTCTGCAGCATCGGTGTATCGATGTAACCGGGGCAAATCGCATTCACTCGTATCCCCTCGGGGCCGTGATCGCAGGCCATGGCGCGCGTCAGTGCGTGTACCGCGCCCTTGGTGGCACAGTAGGCGGCAAGTCCTGGGTCTGCGATAAAACCATCGTAGGAACCAAAATTAATGATGCTGGACGAGTTGCCATCGGTTGCCGCTTCACGCATCAACGGCAGCGCGTATTTTGATGTCAGAAAGGTGCCAGTGACATTGACCGCAAAACTCTGGTTCCACTCTTCGAGTGTGGTTTGTTCGATAGTCTTCTCGATCTCGATACCAGCGGCATTAACCAGAATATTCAGCTTGCCGTGATCGCTTTTAATCGAATTGAAAAGGTCGATCGAGTCCTGCTCCAGGGTTACATCCAGTTTGGCAAAGTGGCTGCCGTCATCGTCGTGGCTTGCCAGTGAGCCCTGTTCGGTCAAATCGGCGGCATAGACAATCGCGCCTTCTTTCATCAATCGACTAACCACGGCGCGCCCAATGCCACCGCGACCACCGGTCACGACGGCCACTTTGCCTTCAAGCTTCATTCGGTGCATTCCGGTTCAGTTGTGTTCAGTGGCGGATAGCGATAACGGGCCGCAGCGACCGTCCAGTCAAGGTGGTTGCGCACATATTGCTGGCTGGCATCGGCTGGCGGGTTGTAGTCCCAGTGTTCGTGACGCCCGGTCTGCATTGAGTGGTACAGCGCGCGCCGCGATTTCTGCGTCGCGATGACGTGCGCGCGCAGCGCTTCGCCATTCCAGCGCTGCGCCACTTCGGCCGCAAATGACCGGGCCACGTCTGAATGTTCGGGGTGGCTGGCAAGATTATCAGTTTCGTGTGGATCGTCGTTGAGCTGGTAGAGCTGCGGCGGATCACAATCGCAGTGAATGTACTTGTATGCACCGCGCCGAACCATAATCACGGGGTAGGGCGTCATCTCGGCGCAGTACTCGCCAATCGCCTCATCGATCGGGTCTCGATCGCCACGGGCCAGTGGCATCAGGCTGCGACCATCGATCGGCGCGCCGAGCAGTTCATCACCGCCAGCGCCGATCTCGATGAACGTCGGCAACAGATCCACCAGCGAACAGGCGTTGTCAACCGTGCCTTTAACAATGCCGGGCCCTGCCATAATCAATGGTACGCGCGCCGAGTGCTCGAAGAAATTCATTTTGTACCAGAGTCCGCGCTCGCCCAGCATGTCGCCATGATCGGCAGTGACGATGACGATCGTGTTGTCGATCTCGTCGATCTCTTTCAGTATTTGTACGATCAGGCCGAGCTTGCTGTCGAAGTAACTGACGTTGGCAAGATAGGCGCGCCGGGCGCGGGCGATCTCCTCGTCAGTCAGTGCGATGCTCGACGCCTCGATGCCATCGAGCAGCCGCTGCGAGAAGGGATCGTGCTGATCGGGAATACAGGTGGGAGGATCGATCGCAGTGTCGTCATAA
>CAZYDV010000592.1:0-2525 GCA_964646405.1 uncultured Granulosicoccaceae bacterium
GTCCGTAATGATGTCAGTCTCACTGGCCATACCTACCTTTATCGCCATGGGGTTTTTCGATATCTCGGCCAACCTCATGTCCCTGGGGGGACTGGCCATCGCCATTGCCATCGTTTGCACTTTCGCACTCGATCAGTTTCACGTCATCTCCATTGCCGACGCACGGTATTTGACCCAACCCGCCAGTCTGCTCGCAACCCTTGCCGGCGGGCTGATATTCGGACTGGGCATGTCACTGGTCGGCACCTGTGGCCACGGTACTCTGGCTCGCATTGGCGGCGGCGACCTGAAGTCTGTCGTGACCTTTCTGGTCATGGGCATCAGTGCCTACGCCACCATGGGCGGACTGACCGCCTACCTGCGGCTGGCGCTGTTCGACTCTCCCGGCGCTGCAGAACACAGCCTCAGCGAGACCGGGATCGCGCACCTGCTTGCAGCCGACAGTGGTTTGCCGGTCAACCTGATCGCCTGTCTGGTTGCAGTGTCGCTGATTGGCGCTGTCTGCTGGCACAGCGTTCTGCCGCGTCGCGCATTGCTCACAGCCGTACTGGTCGGGCTTGTGATCACCTGGGGATGGCTTGCCACCGGTTTGCTGTCACAGGATCCGTTCGATCCGTACCCACTAACGTCGTACACATTCTCGGCTCCGTTGGGTGAAACCATTGTGTATGTGATGACCATGTCGGGTGCCTCGCTTAAATTTGGAATAGGGGCCACTGCGGGTGTGGTCGCGGGCGCTGCTGTGACCAGTCTGTGGCTGGGTCAGTTTCGCTGGGAGGCTTGTGATGATGCGCGCGAAATGCGACGCCAGATCACAGGCGGAATATTGATGGGATTTGGCAGCGTCACTGCACTGGGCTGTACGATCGGCCAGGGCCTGTCGGCGGCGTCGACTCTGGCTGTGTCCGCCCCTATTGCAATGGCGGGAATATTCTGTGGTGCCTGGCTCGGCCTGCAATGGCTGATTGACGGCAATTTTCTGCGCCTGTTGCGTCGCCACAACGCATGAACTCAAATGGTCGCATCAATC
Organism: uncultured Granulosicoccaceae bacterium; assembly: GCA_964646405.1. Taxonomy (GTDB): domain Bacteria; phylum Pseudomonadota; class Gammaproteobacteria; order Granulosicoccales; family Granulosicoccaceae; genus CAKZSB01. The sequence goes on from CAZYDV010000592.1 coordinate 1,031, forward strand.
GTTATTAAAGCGCTTTTGCCAACTGTTACCACCAACCGCAATATCTGAGAGGAAATCAGACATGAAAAAAATCAGTCGTCGCCAGTTTACTGGAGCGCTGGCACTGGGAACCGCTGCCAGCGTGACTTCAGCGCCCGCCATTCTGCGCGCCGCCAATCCGCGTGTCGTCGTGATTGGTGGAGGTGCCGGTGGGGCCACCGCAGCGCGCTATCTGGCAAAAGACAGTGGCGGCGCACTGGACGTCACCCTGATCGAAGGATCAAAAACCTACTACACCTGCTTTTTTTCCAACATCTATCTCGGTGGCATGCGCGACTACGACTCCATTGGCCACAGCTATGAGGGGCTGACCAACAATCACGGCGTCAATGTGATTCACGACTGGGCCGTCTCCGTGGACGGTGCTGCGAAAACGGTCAGGCTCGCGTCCGGTGCCAGCGTCGAATACGACAAATTGGTCGTTGCCCCCGGTATCGACATCAAATACGAGAGTATTCCAGGCTACTCCATCGAAGCACAATCGCGCGTGCCGCATGCATGGAAATCCGGCACCCAGGTCCAGGCACTCAAACATCAGGTAGAGAACATGAAAGAAGGTGGCACCTTTATCATGGTGCCGCCGCCCAACCCGTATCGCTGCCCGCCGGGGCCGTACGAGCGTATCTCCGTCATCGCCGCTATTTTCAAGCGCCAGAACCCGACGGCCAAGATTATCGTGCTCGACAACAAACCCAAATTCTCTAAACAGGGGCTGTTCATGGAGGGATGGGAAGAGCACTACTCCGGTATGGTCGAGTGGATTGGCTCCGACACCCACGGCGGGATAGTCAACGTCAACACCGAGACGCTCGAAATCGAAACCGATTTCGATACCTTCCAGGCCGACGCCGCCAGTGTCATACCCGCACAAAAGGCTGGAGCTATTGCGTCGATGGCCGGTGTGACCGATGGCGACTGGGCCCCTATCACCCCCGCTACCATGCAGTCCAAAGCTGACGAAAACATCTATGTCGTCGGCGATGCGTCCGTGGCCTCAGCGATGCCAAAGTCGGGTTATTCCGCGAACAGTCAGGCTAAAGTCGCAGTCGCCGCGATCATGGCCGACCTGCTCGGCAAAGAAGCGCCACCAGCAGCGTTCGCCAACACCTGCTGGAGCTATATCTCCGACAACAATGGCGTAAAAGTGGGCGCCGCCTACGCAGCGGGAGAAGAAAAAATCGAGGTCACATCGAAATTCATCTCCGCCACCGGTGAAGATGACGCGACGCGCAAGAAGACCTTCGAGGAATCCATCGGCTGGTACGACAGTATCATTGCCGATATGTTTTCCTGAGGCTGTGGCAATGCCGGCAGCACGTGCGCGTGCTGCCGGTTGAACTGCAAGTTACACTTTGTATCCACTCGTTACGCATCGGGTTTCCGCGCACCACACGACGCCCGGTAGGTAACCCGCAGCGTGAGCAAGGCGCGCTCTAGATTCACTCGCTCACGCGTC
>CAZYDV010000593.1:0-2518 GCA_964646405.1 uncultured Granulosicoccaceae bacterium
TGTTCGCTGGACGGAGTCCGACTCCCGCGCCATCTTGTTTGCTCGCCTGCAGCGTCGCCGCATTTCCGCTCAATCTGCGTTGCCGAACCGGCCGACTGCGACTGGACTGCTACGGTCGCGTCAAGGTTTATGCAAACGTACCAATGTATGTTCAAATATGCCTGCAATCCTGCTCACGCACCCAGCGAGGAAACTACATGTTCAAACACACCACAGCCGCCGCCGCGCTCGCGCTGGCGTCCTTTGTGACCTGCGGGCCAGCACTGGCGGCCGACATCCCCGAATCCGCCGATCCGATCAAAGTCGTTCTGAACGACTGGACCGGCCAGCACGTCTCGACCAAGATCGCCGGCGAGCTGCTGAAGAAGATGGGCTACAACATCGAATACGTCAGTGCCGGCGCGCTGCCGCAGCACGCGGGCCTGCAGCAGGGCAATCTGCATCTGCAGACCGAAGTCTGGACCAACAATATCGGCGACATCTACCCCAAAGCGGTCGAAGCCGGCGAGATCGTCGTGCTGGGCGAGCTTGGCCTGGAGCCCAAAGAGGGCTGGATCTATCCGCCGTACATGGAAGAAAAATGCCCCGGCCTGCCGAGCTACAAGGCACTGTACGAATGCACTCAGGCCTTCGCCTCTGCCGAAACTTTCCCCAAGGGCCGCCTGATCACCTACCCGGCCGACTGGGGCACCCGCTCGCGCGATGTGGTCGCCAGCATCGATATGCCGTTTGAACCGGTGCCGGGCGGCAGCGAAGGCGCGATGGTCGCCGAGCTGAAATCGGCCTACGCGGCACAGGAGCCGATCATCATGATGTTCTGGCAACCACACTGGATGTTTGCCGATTTCGACTTCAACTGGGTCGAGTGGAACGCGGTCGAGGGCGAGTGTGTTGAAGAGTCGCAAAGCAAAGACACGGCTTGTGGTTTTCAGCAAGCCAGCGTCGACAAGGTCGTTTGGGGCGGTTTTGAGGAGAAATGGCCGGCGGCGTTCAAGATGCTGACCGCCTACCAACTCAGCAACGACGATGAAAACAAGGCGATTCTGGAAGTCGACAACAAAGGCCGGCCGCTGGATGACGTCGTCGCCGAGTGGCTCGACGCCAACCAGAGCAAGTGGGAAGGCTGGATCGCTGACGCGATGAAATAACGCAAAAAACCATCGCTGCGGGGCGGTGATCGCCGCCCCGTGTTGTACCCTGCCGACCACTAGCGACAGCCCCGGCTGTCACCCGCCGCCACGAGGATTCCCATGAATCAGGACGACGACGAGCAGCGCGAGATCAAGCTGTCCTGTCGCAACGTCTGGAAGGTCTACGGCGATGATGTGGCGCGATTTTTTTCCGACCCGGCGCCGCTACAGACAGATCCACTGACGCACGCACAATCGATCCGCGACGCCGGCCAGATCGTCGCCAACGCCAACGTCAGTTTCGATGTGCACGTCGGCGAGATATTCGTCATCATGGGCCTGTCAGGCTCTGGCAAATCCACCATCGTGCGCTGCCTGTCACGGCTGGTTGAACCCACTGCCGGTGAAATCCTGCTCGACGACGAAGATCTGCTAAAGAAAACCGAAGCCGAGTTGATCGACGTGCGGCGCCACAAGATGGGCATGGTGTTTCAGAGCTTCGGCCTGATGCCGCATCTGAACGTGATCGACAACATCGCCTTTCCACTCAAGCTGCAGGGCATTGGCGAGCGCGAGCGCTATGCACAGGCCAGTCGCGTGATAGAACTGGTGGGCCTGCAGGGGCGCGAATCCAATTACCCGCGCGAACTGTCGGGCGGCCAGCAACAGCGTGTCGGTATCGCGCGATCCCTGGCGGTAGAGCCGGACATCTGGTTTCTCGACGAGCCCTTCTCGGCACTCGACCCGCTGATTCGCAAACAGATGCAGGATGAATTTCTGCGCATTCAGTCAGTGTTGAAAAAATCGATTGTCTTTATCACCCACGACTTTCACGAGGCGCTGCGGCTGGCTGATCGCATGGCGATCATGCGCGATGGTGAAGTGGTGCAGATCGGCCGCCCGGTCGATCTGATCCTGCATCCTGCCGACGACTACGTGCGCGATTTCACCACCGATGTCCCCTGGGAGAGCGTGCTTTGCGCCGCCGATATCGCCGACCCTGCCAGCGGCCCGATCGATGGCATTCGCCGCGTGCGCGGTGACACACTGATCGAGGGTCTGATGAGCTATCTGGCTGATCACCCCGAAGGGCTTGTGGTCGAGGATGACAGCGGCAATGTGCTGGGTGTCGCCACCGCACACAGCATTTTGTCGTCGTTGGCGCAAGGCTGCAGCAACCACTTCGCCGAGCCCGAATCCAGCGCATGAAAGCCCATCGCGATGCGCTGCACTGGCTGATAGTGATTGCCATTACCCTGCTCTGCATTGGCTGGCAGGGCAACTGGGAGTGGATGACGAAATTCCCGGCTGACTGGCGGGTGCCGTTCAGCGACTGGCTGAACGTGGTGATGGACTGGCTGATCAAATACCTGGGCTGGTTTTTTCGC
>CAZYDV010000594.1:0-2508 GCA_964646405.1 uncultured Granulosicoccaceae bacterium
TGCAACACCAGTGGCAGACTGTTTATGGTTCTGAGGTTGGGGGTGATGTTCTCGCCGGTTTGCCCGTCACCCCGGGTTGCACCGAGGGTGAACACCCCGTCCTGGTAGACCAGGCTGACCGCCAAACCGTCAAGTTTGGGTTCGGCGACATATTTCAGATCGATTGCCGGGAGTTTCAGACGATCCCGTACGCGTCGATCAAATTCGCCAAATTCGGTTTCATCGAAGACATTGCCCAGTGAGAGCATGGGCAATTGGTGGCGAACTTTCTCGAATTTGTCGAGTGCCGGCGCGCCAACACGCTGGGTGGGGCTATCCGCAGTGACCAGCACTGGACAGCGTTCTTCAAGATCGAGCAGTTCGCGAAACAGCCGATCGTATTCGTGATCTTCGATCGCCGGATCATCGAGCACGTGGTACCGGTAATTGTGGTCGTTGAGCTGCTCGCGCAGCGCTTTAGCCCGGGCCTTGTCAGCGGCTCCCGGTTTTGGCTCATCCGCAGCCATCGGGGTTGTCGGTGACGCTACACAGTGCCGGCGCGCTTAAGGCGCCGGGTGGTACGATTGATCATGCCGGCGCGGCGTGCTTATGCCGAAAACCGTACTCCTGAATTTCATCGCGCATATGCTGTTCGGTCTGCCGGGTCATGGTGTTGCGATTCGAGTCGCGCACCTGGCCACCGATTTCATCAGCAAGCTCCTGCGCTTCGCGAAACAGCAATTCAAACGCGACGCTCGGCTCAAGGCTGACCGGCAGACGCATGAACATCGCAATACCCGGCGTTTCGAAATCCGCCATTTTTTCCGGATCAAAGGTGCCCGGCTTGACCATGTTCGCCAACGAAAAAATACGTTCCCCTTCGAACGGGTAATGATAAATATCCATTTCACCGAACATGAAGCCGCGATTCTCGAAGGCCAGCTCCAGATCGCGACCTCTGAACTTGCGATCGCTGCCGGCGGTGACATGCAGCGTAACAATCTTTTCTTCAACCGGTGGCGGTGCCGGTTTGTCGATGCCGTCTTCGGCGTAAGGCGTGAGGTCATCGGAGATTGACGACTGCGCCTTGCGCACCGCATTGGCGAGGCTTTTCACCGAATTCTTGAACGGTTTGCGCGCGTCCGGTTTTTCCTCCAACTCGGCCAGTTCATCAGCAGTGAACTCGTCGCTGATATCCAGCTCGACTTCCACACCCGCAGGCTCTGCATCGTAGGCAACCTTGGGTAGCACTTCGTCGATTTCGGAATCTGGAAGAAAGTCGCTGCCGACATCGTTGAGTTTGGTTTTCGGCTGTTTGGCCTGACTGTTCAACGGTACGCTGACCTCTTCGAGATCGCGCTCTGCCTCCTGGGTTCGCCTTCTGACAGCGACACTTTCATCCACCCGTCGCCGGCCGAGCAGAACCGCCCAGATGAGCAGCGCAGCACCGGCAATAATCAGGATCCAGCGAAGATATTCCATCGGTCAGTTATACCTGTTTGATTTGGATTGAGCAGGGATTACCCCGCATAGTTTGCAGTGTTAAGTGCAGCTCGGCAACTTACCAGCATCGATTTGCCACTGGCCGATACCCTTACGCCACAGCCAGCTCCACGGCCTCATCAACATCGACTGCCACCAGTCGGGACACACCAGGTTCCTGCATCGTCACACCCATCAAATGGGTGCTCATTTCCATCGTCGCCTTGTTGTGTGTGATAAAAATGAACTGCACCTGACTGGACATTTCAGACACCATTTTCGCAAACCGGCCGACGTTGGCATCATCCAGAGGTGCGTCGACTTCGTCGAGCATGCAAAACGGAGACGGGCGCAAATGAAAGAATGCAAACACCAGCGCCACGGCCGTCATTGCCTTCTCGCCTCCCGATAGTAGATGAATGCTGCTGACGCGCTTGCCCGGTGGCCGCGCCATGACGGCGACGCCGGTATCGAGCAGATCGTCGCCGGTCAGTTCCAGCATCGCCTGCCCACCGCCGAACAATCTGGGGAAAAGCTCCTGCAGTTTGGAGTTGACGATATCGAAGGTCTCGCGAAACAGTGCCTTGGTCTCGCGATCAATCTTGCGAATCGCCTCTTCAAGTGTCTCCAGTGCCTGGGTGATGTCTTCGTATTGCTCATCGAGGTACTCCTTGCGCTGGACCTGCTCGCGATACTCTTCAATCGCAGCGAGATTGATCGGTCCCAAACGTTGAATGCGCCGTTCGAGTTCTTCGATGCGTGTCTGCCAGGACTCGACAGTCGCCTCGTGCGGAATTTGCGGCATCAGTTCCACGCGATCGACGCCAGACTCGGCCAGTTGCTCGTCGATCGTTTTTAGTCTGACACGCGCCTCCTGCGATTCCATCTTCACCTGCTGCACGCGCGCCGTCGCTTCTGTCAGCTCCTGTTGCAGCCGGCTGCGATCGCGATCGCGCTGGCGCAAGGCTTCGTCGTGTTGCTCCAGATTGCGGCGCGCACCGGCCAGCTCGCGCTCGACGTCGTCGCGCGCCTGTTGCAGTTCTTCCT
>CAZYDV010000595.1:0-2507 GCA_964646405.1 uncultured Granulosicoccaceae bacterium
GCCGCTGTAACCATGTGAGATCAGCACCAGGGGATGCGAGTTGCCCAAAATCGGCGCATCGACGGCCAGTGCGTGCCCAAACTTTGTGTTGGGTGTATCCGGGGCCTCGGCGGTGGTCGGATACCACAGGCCGTATGCAATTGCTTTGTGGCCCGGGTCTGGTGCCTGCAACACTTGAAAGCCGGGCGCGGCCTGCAGCAGTGGCGAAAAACAAAAGGTAAGTAGAACAAAAAATAAACGTCTCATTGTCGGCTCCCTGAATTAAGTGAGTTGAGCAGCGCTCGATTGGTATCATCGTCAGCGCGTCGCAAACTCGCGACCTCGAACGCGATACAGGTCGTTCAACATCACGATCCGGTACCTGGGGCCTCGCATGGCGGAGGACCTGAATCCGGTAAACTGTAGTGTGTCCAATAACTTAAGTGCGAGGCTGCCATGCTGTCTGTTCCACTGCCAATCGTGGTTGCACTGATGCTTGTCATGGTCATCGCGATCAATCGGGAGGCGCTGCTGAACCTTCCACGCGGGCGCTGGTTTCTGGCTTTGCTGGTGCTGTATTGCGTGGTGCTGGTGCTGATCGGCATCCGCTGGACGGTCGGTGTTACCGCGGTGATGCCGCTGCTGCCGGTGCTTGCTGTAGGATGGTGCATCCTGACCTGGATTGCGTTTCGCAGCCTGACCCGCACCGGGGCTTCTGTCAGTTGGCAGGACTGGCCGCACGCGCTGCCAGTGCTGATAGTAGTGGCGGCAATGATCGCGTCGCCACTGGTTCTTGAGGCAGTGATCGTGCTGTGTAATCTGGGCTACGCGTGGCTGCTTATTAAACTTGCACGACAGGGCGAGGATGCGCTGCGCATGGTCAAGTTCAACGCCGCGCGAAACTGTCTGCGGGCGATCTGGATCAGCGCGGCGATGCTGATTTACTTCGGTGTGGTCGAAGTGATTATTGCGCTGGATTTTGAGCTAACGCATGGCAGCAATGCCGCCACGATCGTTACCCTTGCCAATATTCCCTCGTTGTTTTTACTCGGACTGGTGGCAACCGGTGCCGGGCTGGCCGGTTCACGTGAGGAATCTGATCAGCCAGGCCTGATCGTCCAACCTGAAGGGCTGGAGGCGGCACCGACGGGTACTGCAACTGATGCGGATCCCGATGTAATCGCCAGACCGAACCCGAACCCGGACGATCCTCAGTCGGCAACGACTGAACACAGTGCTCTGCTGGAGCAACTGGCTGAATTGCTGATCGGGCAAAAACTCTATGCCGACACTGAGCTCAACCTACAGCGTCTGGCCCGCAAAGCCGGTGTGCCGGCCAGGCAGGTATCGCGTGCGGTCAACAGCCAAACCGGGCTCAATGTATCGCAGTGGGTCAACGAGGCGCGAGTGCGGGCTGCGTGTGAGCTGCTGCAGCAGACCGATGCGACTGTCCTCGAGATCATGCAGCAGGTCGGCTTTGCCACTAAATCAAACTTTAACCGGGAATTTCGCCGCATCGCCGGTATGAGCCCAAGTGCCTGGCGCAAACAATCCGGCTGATCATCCCGTTATTTCGTTGCTAGTCGCGCGTTGCTCGCAAGACGGCATCGCACGCGGTAGCATCCGGACCTGGATAGAAAAATTGAGGAAACGCTGTCATGTCCGACACAGCCGATGGTTTTATTGATCCAACCAAAGAGACCTTTGCGCAGTTTCGTGAAAACGACAGAGCCGGTCCGATACACATGCTGAATCTGGTGCGTTTTCGACAACGCGCGAACTATCCCGATGGCCGCGACGTATCGGGTGCAGACGCCTACGCCGCGTATGGTCGCGAGAGTGGGCCGGTGTTTGCGCGGCTCGGTGGCAGTATCGTGTGGCGTGGAAACTTTGAACTGATGTTGATTGGCCCCGAAACGGAACAATGGGACGAGTGTTTTATCGCGCAGTATCCGTCAGTTGCGGCGTTCGTAGAGATGGTGCGTGACCCGGTCTATCGTGAGGCGGTAAAACATCGTCAGGCCGCGGTGGCAGATTCCCGGCTGGTGCGGTTGGCACCGTCTGAGTCGGGTGCAGGTTTTGGTGGATAGGAGATTCCGCGCCGCTGGCGGTAGTGGGTCGCGCAAACCGGACATGCCCTTCAGGCGGACCTACTTTTCACTCTTTTCAAACCACGGGCAAAAAGTAGGCAAAAGTCTTTTTCGCGGCTAATCAGCCTGGAGTCTATCCGAGAATGAGGGTCGTAGCGAGGATGTGAGATTTTGAGTCATCTCTTGTGATCGATTGAGGCGAATAGTTATTCATATTTAACGAAATTGATCACAAGAGATGGCCAAAAGACCGCATCCGCAGTAGATCATCATTCTTGGACAGACACCTTGGGTCGCTGCGCGATTTTGAGATTGATCGTTCCAGTGGGTCGCGCAAACAGCCGTCCATGGCTGACAGCGCTCTTTGCGCCCTCCCTGGCGCATCGACCCACTTCCACGATCAATCTAAAAACTGATTAGACGCTCGTAGAGCAAAGA
>CAZYDV010000596.1:0-2492 GCA_964646405.1 uncultured Granulosicoccaceae bacterium
CATCGGCGGCCATCACGTCTCCCGCCACACCGCCATATACGGTGGAGTTGGCCACGCCGTTGCCACCGAGTCGATTCGAGCCGTGGGCACCACCTGCATCCTCGCCTGCCACGTACAAGCCCGGCAGATCGGTGCGAGTATCCGGGTCACAGACCAGCCCACCCATGAAATAGTGCGCCGTTGGCACCACTTCGACCTGCCCCGCCGCCAGATCGAAACCACTGTCGGCACAACGCTTGACCATGCCGCTGAAACGCTGTCGAACTTCGTCTGGCCCGAGATGACTCATGGAGATGTAGACACCACCCAGCGGTGTGGTGTTGCCCTTGCGCATTTCATCATAGATGGCGCGACTGACGACATCGCGGGTGGCGCGCTCTGCGCGTTCGGCGTAGTCGAACATGAAGCGGCGGCCATCGCCCCCAAGCAAATACCCACCGGCACCACGCAGCCCCTCCTCCAGTACGGTGCCAGTCATGCGGGTTTCGTCTCCGCCCAGCAAACCGGTTGGATGAAACTGCACCATCTCCATATCGCGCATCGGCAGCCCAAGCCCCATCGCCATCGACAGACCATCCATGCTCTTGTCGCCAGACGGCGTATGGTAGCGATACATGGTAGGACCGCCGCCAGTGGCCATCAGCACAGTTTTGGCTCGAACAAACCGAAAAACCCCGCTGCGCATATCGATAAACAGTACACCGGCCAGCTCGCTGCCATCGCGCGTGGGCACCAGCGCGATCGCGCGGTGTTCCTCCAGACGATCGACGCCGGTTGCCAGCACCTGCTCCATCAGGCGGCTGATGATCTCGATGCCGGTCAGGTCACCCTTGTGCACGGTTCGATCATAAGTCTGACCGGCAAACGCTTTCTGGTGCACTGACCCATCCGGGTTGCGATCGAAGAAGCAGCCGATCTCGTTCTCGAGTTCGCGAATTCGTTCAACGGCAGTCTCGCAAAGCTTCCATGCCATGTCCTGATGCGGCAGCCATTTGCCACCGATAATGGTATCCATGAAGTGTCGCTCGACCGAGTCACCCGGTGCGATCGCGACGTTGTATCCGCCCTGCACCATGCGCGTGCAACCGCACTTGCCCGTCAGCCCCTTGACCGCGAGCGTGACACGCAGCCCGGGTGCAGCACGGCTCGCGTGCAGTGCAGCGAACAGTCCGGCACCTCCTGTGCCGAGGATCAGTATGTCGGTGTCGCGACGTTCAAGCATGGGGGCTTTTCATCGGCTGCAGGGCGCCAGGGCGTTTAGCAGGATGTCGAAAAACTATTGCACTCGGTCTGAGGGCGTTAAATTTTCCCTCAAAATGCTCATTTATAAACCATAAACTGCGCTTTTTCGGTCGAATTTGCCCACTCAGTCCTTCGCTCATGACGTTTTTCAGCACCCTGCTAGATCGCACTGAAAAAGAACCCGCAAGCGCAGGTAAATCCACCGGCTAAGGAGACTGCCGCCAGCGTTTTGTGACGGGCAGACCACGGCAAAAACTCCAGCGCCATCAAACGCAAACCGCCAAAAAGATGAACTGCCAGCAACAGCACCAGCAACGCCTCTGCAACCTTGACCATCGGCAATTCGGCAAACTTCAAAAAGCCGTCGAGCTCACTGGCCCCTTTTATCGCCAGCGCCAGCACGTAGAAATGAACCGGAAGAAAAAGCGCCAGTACGACGCCGGACACGCGATGCAGCCAGAACGCGAGCCACAATGGATGTTGGCGGTGCGGTTTGATCATGCGATCACTACCGCGAACACCGCGCGCGCGCCAAGCCATAACAGCGCGCTCGCGATCGAAAACGTAAACAAATTCAGCCAAAGACCCCTAAGCCCGAGTGTCTCGTGCACCACGACGCGCAATCCAATCGATGCATGAATCGACACTGCCAGCACAAAAAGACCGTAAAAAAGCCCCCAGCCCCAACTGCCCTGCGTGCGAGCGAGAATTTCGCCAGCACTGATTCCACCCTGGACCGCATAGATCATCACCGCCAGATGGCCGAGCACCAGCGGCGCCATGACCAGCGCCGACAGCCGTTGTGCAAGATAGAGGTGCACACCCGACATGGCTTAGAGCTCGCCCTTGAGTACCGCCAGCGCCGTGGTGCGTTTCAGCCCGGCGATTGACAGCGTGGGATTGAGTTCGTTCGGGCAGTGCTGCGCGCAACTTTGTTGCGAGTGACAACTGTGACAGCCACCGGCGGCGGAAATCGCTCGCAAGCGCGGCTTTCGCCCACCGTCACGCTGATCGTTAACCAGCGTCCACGCACGGTTCAGCGCTGCAGGCCCCAGGTAGTCCGGGTTCTTTTCGACGACATCGCAGGCGGCATAACAGACCGCGCAATTAATACATTCAATGCCGGCACTGGCGGCGACGCGCTGTTGTTCGGCCGGATCGATAGCGGGCATCGGCTCGTTGCGGTCGGCTGTGGGATGGTGGCGTGCTTCGGCGCGAGTCCATTTGTCGAAAAATTCGGACATATCGGT
>CAZYDV010000597.1:0-2491 GCA_964646405.1 uncultured Granulosicoccaceae bacterium
GAAGTCAGCACGCGTGATGAAGCGCGCCGTCGCATGGCTGTTGCCGTACATGGAAGAAGAGAAAAAACGCCTCAACAGGCGCAGCAACGGAAAGATTTTGATGGCGACGGTTAAGGGCGATGTTCACGACATCGGCAAGAACATTGTCGGTGTCGTACTGCAGTGCAACGGCTATGAAGTCATTGATTTGGGCGTCATGGTGTCGGCCGACAAGATCCTCGACACCGCATTTGCCGAAGACGTCGATATCATCGGCCTGTCCGGACTGATCACCCCGTCGCTCGAAGAAATGTCCCATGTTGCCGGCGAGATGCAGCGCCGCGACCTGCGCATGCCGTTGTTGATCGGTGGTGCCACGACCTCGAAAATGCACACCGCAGTGAAGATTGCGCCCCACTACGAACACCCCGTCGTCTACGTGGCAGATGCCTCGCGTGCGGTCGGTGTCGTCAGCCAATTGCTCAGTGATACTAAACGGGTTCAGTTTGTCGAAGACGTCAAAACCGAGTACCAGCAGATGCGCCAGCGCTTCGAGCAGCGCGACGAAGAAAAGAAACTGCTGCCGCTCGCAGCCGCCCGGCAAAATGCACTCGTGACCGACTGGCACAACGAGCCACCCGCCGCACCCGCCATGCCGGGCATTCACACCATCGAAGCACTGCCTTTCGAAACCCTGGTCGACTACATCGACTGGACGCCGTTTTTTCACACCTGGCAACTGCGCGGCAAATACCCGCGCATCCTCGAAGACGACAAACTCGGCGAACAGGCGCGCCAGCTCTATGCCGATGCGCAACTGATGATCCAGCGCTTCATCGACACACCGGATTTGACCGCTCGCGCTGTGCTGGGTCTGTTTCCGGCGGCCACAGTGGACGGCGAGGACATCCGGATTTTCGATCCGGCGTCGCGCGACACCGCACTGGCGACCCTGCCGGGCCTTCGACAACAGGCCAGATTGCCTGCCGGCAAAGCCAACCTCGCGCTGGCCGACTTCATCGCTCCCGAGGATGCCGGCGTCGAGGACTGGATCGGCTGCTTTGCCGTTACCGCCGGCCACGGCCTGGACAAACTAGTGGCAGAGTTCGATGCCGCGCACGACGACTACAACAGCATCATGGCCAAGGCGATCGGCGATCGCTTTGCCGAAGCCTTTGCCGAATATCTGCACCGGGAAGTCAGAACGCGCTACTGGGGCTATGCGGCAGACGAGACCCTGGACAGCCAGGACCTGATTCGCGAGAAGTATCGCGGCATCCGGCCAGCCAGCGGTTACCCCGCCTGCCCGGATCACACGCAAAAGCCGATTCTGTGGGAGCTGCTTGATGTAGAAAAACACACCGGCATTTCGCTGACAGAATCCATGGCGATGTGGCCGGCGTCGTCGGTCAGCGGTTGGTATTTTTCGCACCCGCAGGCGCGCTACTTTGGCGTTGGCGCCATCGGTCGCGACCAGATCGACGACTACTGCCAGCGCCGCGGTACCAGCATTGAAAGCGCAGAAAAATGGCTCGCCAGCAGTCTGGCCTACTCGCCGGAACGACAGCCGCAGCGCAACGCCGCCAACGCTGCCTGAGTCACCCTGCTGGAAAAGAACGGCGGCGCCTGCTTGCGCCGCCCATCCCCCTGTATAGAAGGGGAAATTGCCGGCTGGATTCGCAAATGCACACTATAACGTCAATTTATGGGTCGAGGTTGGACAGATAACCTTGACATCCACACCGGGCTGCTACTTTTACTAGAGATCTTTCGCGAAACAACCCGGCATTCTCAAGTCCCATGAAGAAACCTCTGGCCGCTTTTATCGATGGCTGTAAAACCCCTGAGTATAAGATCGGGCGGCCGCTTCAATGAGTGCACAATCAGGCTCTGACAGTCAGACACGACGCGATCGGCTCTACCTTGGTCTGTCGGCACTCATGTTTTGCGCCACCGCCATCTGGTGGACCTGGGGATGGCTGCAGGATGAGCCGTCACCTGAGACGGTACCGCCCATGGCACGCTACCAGAGTGCTGACGTCGATCGCGATGGCGTTGTCGATCTGAACGATCAATGCCCAACACTTGCCGGCACGATCGACAACCAGGGCTGTCCCGCCGACCGCGATGCAGACGGCATTGCAGACGCGGAAGATCGCTGTCCGGATACCGCCGGCCTGTCGGGCCTGCTCGGCTGCCCGCTGGACAGTGACGGCGACTCGATCAGCGATGACCTCGACCACTGCCCCGGGCTTGCCGGAGAGGCACTGGACAATGGCTGTCCACCTGACAGCGACGGTGACGGTGTGTTCGACGTCGACGACAACTGCCCGCAACTGGCCGGCGATGACGGCTACGGATGCGCGAGCAGCGCAGAGTCCGAGCCGACCAGCCGTGCCGCACTGGGCGACAATTGCGTAAGCGGTGACACTGGCGGCACCCAGCCATGCAGTGAGCTACAGGCCGACGCCGACTCTGACGGCATCCCGGATCAACACGACCTGTGCCCCGC
>CAZYDV010000598.1:0-2474 GCA_964646405.1 uncultured Granulosicoccaceae bacterium
TATCTCACACTCGCCCGCGCTACAGAAGCTCTGACTCACCTGGGCATTGCTGTAGGACCACTGGGGTATCGTGCGATCGTAGCGCGCCACATGATAAAAATCGGCTGATGCTACCTGAGTGAAACGCAACGCTATCGGTGACTCTGCCGCCACCTCCTCCAACCGAGCCGGGCTAATTGTTGACGGCGCCGGCGGAGCGCCAACATTTCGCGCCACAGGGTTTTGCGTCTCCGGGTTTTGCGTCCCAGGGTTTTGCCCCACAGGGTTTTGCGACAGACCGCTGAAGGATTCCGGCCCAATAGCGGACTCACCAACACCCGTGTCATCCCGGGTCATTTTAGGGTAACCCGTTGGTTCACTACCGTTTACTACTGGTTCGTTTGCGTAGCTAGTTGCCTGAGCAAAAAGCAACCACAAAAATATCCAGTAATAATGAACTGACTTTTCCATTCAACCTTCACTTATCCATTAACAAACAGTCGCATGTGATCCATGCGAATACACCGCCTAAAGCAAAAACCAGATCGGTTGCACCTTCGATACAACTGATAGAAGCGACGCTGTCAACTCGTTGATTGCACTTGGCACACCGCGTCAGAGGCCGTTCAAATTCCTCAACCGGATGAGAGCCTCACTACACTCGGACCAGCTCAACCGGAGCCGGTTTCGTGATCCACACCAATTTTTTCATCAACCTGCCACAGATTATGCGCACCACTACGCATTAACCGGTTTGATGGTGCTATTGGACCAACACCGAAGCCACCCCTGATTGACGATACATCCCTTCATCCAGGGTTTAAACGAAGCGGTTCGCATGCTTGCGTGACGCTGTACCAACAACAACTCACAAAGTGCCTTGCCGGACACTTCCAGCACACAGGCTTTGATGACAAGCCAGCGCCCGGGGCTTTCAACTGAACGATACACGATTAGCCTGCGGTTTCAGGCCACGATACGGATAGGCTACGCTGTCCGACACTACTCACAGCGACACCAGCGCCCACGACCGTTCGTGCCGTGCAGCGCTACCTGATTTGCTCTGTCTAGGTTTTAGGGTCAGGTAGTTGGCTCGACCTATCTTAGGAATCTAATTGACCACTCAGTAGAGCGATAGACTCAGTCGGCCCCAAACCATAATCCAGCCACCGTCGACAGGTCGTCTGACAGTGGATTACCGATCCAGGTCGATTTCGAGACAAGATTATCTATCTCGTCTGCTCGGTATTCTTCATAGAGCCCGAATTACCCATGATTGATAACACCGACCGACAACCACTACCCTGATAGCATGCCGCAGGCGCACGGGACAATCACACGAGGCGCCGAGGCTCTACAAGAGCCAGCACCCAGTGCCAGAGCGCGCGACACAGCGGCGTCTCACCGTCACCGAATGGGACTACCATGCATCACGACCACAAATGGCCACTTTGCATCCCAGCAGAAATTCTCTTAGCATCGACGTGCAGAGGAAACCAACGTGAGCGCAGACCATGTCGGAATTGGACGAAAAACTGGCCAAATTCAAGGCTGAAGCAACCGCCCAGCTAGAGCAGGCCGGCGAGTCAAACATTGATGACGAGGCGCTGGGCAAGTTAGTCGCCAACCTCAAGCTGGTGATCGACAATCGCGACGCCTTGTATGTAGCCGGCACCGATCCATCTGAACTTGAGACAGTCCGTCGCAACTTCGTGGCTAAAAAGCAGGGCCTGACCGACAAGGACAAAGGCGCTGCAGTGGTAGCGGACGTGGTACAGAAAATGGCCGCAAGCCGCATGAAGAACCGGGCAGCTTTCTATTACCTGATACAAAAATCTCTGGCCTGACGCCCACACAGCCTGTACTGGTAAGTACGGCACATTTTTTACCGCTCGGGCTGTCTACACCAGCGCCCGCATGGACTCACTGGCTGCCAGAGTAGCCCTCAGCTACTGTCTTCACGAATCTGCAGCAACGCCCGACCAGGCGATTCGAGATACGGCAATGGTTCTGTGGTCATTACAGCGCAGGCAGCCGTGTGACTATGAAACGCTCTGCGAATTCCGCTTAAACCCTATCGATCGGTGCGGCACGCTGACCCCGGACCAACCGACCGGGTAACTCTCCGGTTGGCACACCGTTTTGATGGGTGACCACGCCATTGACAATCGTGCACACATAACCGCTCGCGCCCTGCATCAGACGCTTACCACCCGCCGGCAGATCCTGCACCATAAACGGTGCTTCAAAATCCAGTGCCTCCCAATCAATGATATTCAAATCACCTTTCAACCCTTCGCGAATAAGTCCACGATCTCCCAATCCTGCCGCCTCTGCAGTATCACTGGTAAGACGACGAATCAATTCGGGCATGTCGAATTTCCCCTCCTGCTTGCCCCAGTAGGTCAGCAACCAGGTGGGGAAGCCCGCATCGAGAATAAAGCCAACGTGTGCCCCGCCATCCCCCAGCCCCATGATCGCCATTTTCTCGTTCA
>CAZYDV010000599.1:0-2473 GCA_964646405.1 uncultured Granulosicoccaceae bacterium
AGAGGGCCCGCATAGACGGGCCCGATTGGGGGTGAGAACGTGATGGGTAGCAACCCAAATCACGTACCCTATGTTTTAGACCTTTTCTGTCATAAATCAAGCGGATAGCCTGACGAATCGATTACCTCCCACGGAAAGTGGGCGATTGTGAGTGAAATGTCACGCTGGATCTTCGTAGAAAATATACGAAGTGGAGTAGTCGCTGAACTCGAAATACACCTGTGTCTCACCGCTGTCGATTTTACCGTTTAGGTTAGTGTCCAGCACGCCGTAGCCAAAACGATAGGGGCGATCCACATCCCGATTGGTACCGGTTGCGGTGGAGAGCTTATCGATTTTCATGAATCGCTTGACCAGCTTCTCACCGGCGTAGATCTCCAATACACCATCAGTACCAGTCCAGTTTTGTACGGCACGGCCCAGCTTGTTCTGGGTCTCTTGGGTACACGCACCAGCCAGGATGGCGAGTGTAACGATTACCGGCGCAAACAATCGACGGGTGGCAAGGCAGTTGAGCATGGTTTTTCTCCGTAAGTCCCGCGCGACAGGATACAATTCGCCCGCTGCCGCGTGTTGGTAGCAAATGGGAATAGTGTGGCGCCAGTGGCTGCTGTGGGTGCGCCGCAACGGGCGACCTGCTTTTGGAAAAGCCAGGCGCGGTACTATTTCTGCAACCCTAACACACTGAGTTTCTGTAGATCCCCGGGCGATGAAAAATTACGGTATAAAAGTCACGATGCCAGCATCTGACACGCTGTCAGCGGCCCATCTGCTGGGTGAGAACTGGTCTTCCATGCGCTGGTTCGATTCGGCCGAAAAGCGCGATCGGGCCTATGCGGACATGCAGCGTCAGCCGCCCTGGTACCGCAGTGGCGATGCGCCGACGGTGGTCCTGGAAAAGGTCGATCCCGAGTAGCGGTTACACTGTCTTCCGTATGCGTAAGCAGGGCCGCGTATTTGTGTTCCGTAAACGCGTCAAATGCTGAGTGAAGCTGCCGCGTTTGCGGATAACGGGACTAAAGCCTGCTGATTTACGCCTTTTTCGGGTAGTCGTACCATTGCATCGTCGCACAGTCAGGGTAGTGGTCGGCCCATCGGTTGATGTCGAGTGCCAGACAGGCGATCGCGCAAGTCGGCATAGCCACACCCGCTTGTTGGCACAGGAGATTGCAGGTATTGCTCATGCCCGGGTTGTGTCCGACCATTATCACGCTTTGCCAGTCGTCGTCGAAGTTTTCTATGGTCTGCAGAATGCGCTGGCTGGGCGCCTCGTAGATGTCACCCGTTTGAACAATCGCCGGAGTGTGGGCCAGGCCCTCGGCCAGCAAGCGTGCGGTTGCCAGCGCACGATGGGCGGTACTGGATACAATTTGATCCAGCGCCAGGTCTCGATCTGCCAGGCGCGAAGCCATCATCGGTGCATCGCGCAGGCCGCGGTTGTTTAGCGGGCGCTCAAAATCCGTTGCCGCTTCGGTGTTCCAGCTCGATTTCGCATGGCGCGCCAGGAGCAGTATTTTCACTCCGGCAGCGGACCGGTTTGAATGGTATCCGAGGGCTTGATGGTACTAACCGTTGCCGAGGGGCGTCCGGCCACTTCGCGCGTGGGTGCAGTGGTGTCCAGCGGGATCAAATCGCGGGGAATATAGATGACTTGACCCACTTTGATAGACGCCGGATTATCGATTCGGTTGAAATCGGCGATGCGACGCCAGTTCTCACGCTCGTGGGTAATATCTGCGGCAATCAGCACCAGGTTGTCGCCGCGCTTGACCTCGTAACGCTGCGTGCCGAACTGGTTGCCAAACTCCGTGCTGGGATCGCCCGGCTCGGTCGGCTGAGTGGCGCAGCCCTGGGCCAGCGCCATTAAGATCCACAACAGTGATACCGTTACCCGCTTGTGCACACTCATCTCCCGTCGGCGGCAGTTATGCGGCCTTGCTTTCCCGCAACGCCACAATCTGGTTGAGAACCGGTCGCGCGGCACTGGACAGTTTCATGTCCACGACAAAATACCCCATGCGCTCGAACTGAAACCGGCTCTCGGCCGCAGCGCTCGCAACATGACTTTCTACTCTCGCATTGGAGTATAGCTGCAGCGACGCTGGATTCAGTGTGTCGAGAAAATTCTCCTCGGCCATCGGATCCGGGCGTGAGAACAGGTGATCGTAGACACGCACTTCGGCGGCCACACTGTCCTTCGCAGAAACCCAATGAATGACGCCCTTGACCTTGCGACCCTCTGGTTTGCGACCGAGCGTGTCGGCATCATGGCTGCAGCGCAGCTCGATCACCTGGCCATCATCATCGAGAATGACTTCATCACAGCGAATGACGTAGGCGCTGCGCAGACGCACTTCGCCACCGGGTACCAGGCGTTTGAATTTCGGTGGCGGCTCGCGCTCAAAATCGGAGCGTTCGATGTACATTTCTCGCGTGATCACCAGCTCGCGTGTGCCCAGTTCGTCGCGGTTTG
>CAZYDV010000600.1:0-2467 GCA_964646405.1 uncultured Granulosicoccaceae bacterium
TCTGCCATTTCCCGGCAGGAGGGCAGTCGTTTGTCTGGCGACAACAGATTGGCCGTGATGGCGGAACTGACCATCTCGCAGATCTGATCGCGCAAGCCTAAGCTGGATTCTTCCGGCAAAACGAATTGTGTCTGGGCTACTGAATCAACCAATCACAACGCCTCCTCGCCGTATTATTCAATTGTGTGTGCCGCCGGGCTGAGGTTCGCTGCTGTGGTGATCATTGCGGGGAACCTGCGAGCTGCGCGATCAGTTTGTCAGAAAACCGATCTTCTGTCCTGCAATTTTGAACGATCTGTCCCTTTAACGTGGCCGGGCAATGTGAAAAGATCGTCCGATGTCCTGGTCCGTGGTGTGCACAAGAGGGGAAATAATACGATGAAATATAACGGTATTTTGAAAGGCCTTGCGGTTGCGGCGGCACTCGCTGGCGGGATTGGGACGGCAAACGCCGAACTGGTGCTGAAGCTTGGCACCGTCGGATTCAAAGGTATGCCGATTGGCGATGCGATTGATCAGGCGTTGATCCCCACACTTGCCGAGGTATCCAGTGGCGAGATGGTGATTGAGCCGCACTACCGAAAATCGTTGTGCAGCGAGCAGACGTGTGGCGAGCAGGCCAATCAGGGCCTGCTGGCGTTGTGGACGAGCTCCACAGCAAATTTTGGCAACTTCGGCACCGCGCTGGCTGTGTTCGATTTGCCCTATATCTTTAAGAGTATCGAAGACGCCGATCGCATTTCATCTGAGTGGCTGGCGAAAAAGCAATGTGATATTGCGGCAGAGGAGGCCGGTCATGTGTGTTTGACCGTCTACTCCAGCGGTGGCTTTCGTCAGTTGGGTAACGCCAGTGGTCCGGTCCACGTGCCCGATGACATGAAGGGCATCAAGTGGCGCGTCACCAAGAGCCCGATCGAATACACGCTAATCAAAAACTGGGGGGCAGTGCCGGTACCCTACGACTGGGCGCAGTTATACCAGGGGCTGCAAACGGGTGTGGTATCGGGTCAGTATGTCGCAACGCCATGGCAGCACGTGGCAAAACTCCACGAAGTCGCGCAGTACTTTACCGAGATTGGTGGTTCCTGGTCCGGCAATCAGTTGTCTATGGATAAACGTCAGTACGATGCCCTGTCCGATCAGCAGCGCGAATGGCTGCACACGGCGGCAAAAGCTTTCGGTGAGCACGTGCAGAAGCTCGACCGCGACTGGGTGAAAGCCGGCGAAGATGCGATCAAGGCCGACATAAAAGAGTGGTACGTGCCCTCCGACGATGAAATGAAACTCTGGCGAGCCGGTGCAATCGATGCCTGGCTGAATGCCAAGGGAACGTTTGATCCGGCGACCGCCGAGCGCGTGCTGCAGGAGCAGGGTATGACCGACTTTATCGTCCAACTTAAAGAAGCAGGTGCACTGTAGCGCGATTTGACGATCACGGGATGGCGAGGCGCGCCTCGCCATCCCGCTTTTCGACTGCCCATGCTTTTGCAGTCTTCGAGTACGGCAACAGGCGATCGCGCTTTGCGCTTGCTGTCTTTGCTGTTGTGTTTTATTTTTCCTTAAACGTCGCCGCTTCACACGCCGTTGTGTAAGCTGGCTGCGCGCTGCGGTATCACGGTTTGTTTCCCGGCCTTGTACTCACCCGTATTCATCATCAGGAAATCGCGCCTTGCACGACAGCCCGTTGAAATCGCGAACCCGGATTAACCCCGGCTGATGGAAAGCATTCTGCTGCTGATCGTTCTGGTGCTGTTGATTTTGCTGGGCGCGCCGGTCGGGTTTACCCTTATTCTGATACCGGTGGTCTACATCTGGATCACCGATGCGGCGCCGATGATTCTGATTCCAAGTCAGATGTTTAGCGCCATTGACGCCGTGCCGCTGACTGCCATCCCGTTTTTCATGCTGACTGGCGAGCTGATGACCAGCGCCACCATTACTGATCGACTGGTCGATCTGAGTCGGCGGCTGATTGGCAGAATGCGTGGCAGCATGGCACAGGCCAACGTGCTGGTCTCGATGTTTTTTGCCGGTATGAACGGCTCGGTGGTAGCCGATACTGCCACCGTTGGTTCACTGCTGGTGCCGGCGATGAAGAAGGCGGGTTATCCGCCCGCATTTGCTGCAGCGATCACCGCAGTCAGTTCAACCATCGGCGGCATTATTCCACCTTCGATCATGATGATCGTACTGGCCAATGCCGGCGGGATTTCGGTGGGTGCCTTGTTTTCCGGTGGAATCATACCCGGCCTGATGATCGGCCT
Organism: uncultured Granulosicoccaceae bacterium; assembly: GCA_964646405.1. GTDB lineage: Bacteria > Pseudomonadota > Gammaproteobacteria > Granulosicoccales > Granulosicoccaceae > CAKZSB01. The sequence continues at coordinate 2,265 of CAZYDV010000600.1, forward strand.
GTTGCTGATGATCATCAACTACGTCATCGCCAGACGACACAACTTCGAGCGCAGCGACGAGCCATTTAGTTTCAAGGCACTTGGCATTGCGCTCTATCGTTCGTCGTTCGCGTTGTTGATCCCGCTGGTGCTCGTAGGCTCGGTTGTCTGTAACTATTCAGCTCGGTTAGTGTACAAAAAAACAGAAAATATCGCTTGACACG
>CAZYDV010000601.1:0-2465 GCA_964646405.1 uncultured Granulosicoccaceae bacterium
ACTGTCCCGGCGATCACCGTTATAACGGCACGTCGGGACCCATCCCCAACAGCGATGCCTGACGCATCTCGAACTGATGGCAGCGCGCATCGTGGTGGATGGCCGCGGATACCACCACGCACCGTACCGGGTTCGATGCTGCGAAAAAACGGCCACCAGGTTTGCGGCAGCGTGACTGAATTTGGTGTGGCCAGCCACAGTCGAAACAGCAGTCGTTTCCTTTCTACTTCCGCAAAGTCTTCAAACGTTGTACGCGAGAGCAGCATGACGTGATTATTCATGATCTGAATATCCCCGGTTCCAGCTACATCGTAAATATGATGTCGGGTCGGCGAAGGGTATCGTCAAGTAGATTCAAACGCCGCACGCGTGAAACCTGTACTCGATCACTACTAGCGAAAAGAGTGGCCAGTTCATCGCGTACGCGCTGAGTCACATAGTCAATCAGCAAAACTTCGTTTGTTTTATTTCTATTGCCACGAAGCGTCTCCGCAACAACAGTTTTAGAATAACTCAAAACAGGAGCGGGCTAAAATTCCATCGTTTCCTTCCGAGCCTCGAGATTTGATTGGATTAACGCCGGTGTTGTAGATTAATCGGGCAGAGCTGATAGCGAGGATCCAATGAGCACAGAAGCATTTACGGATGGCGACTACCGGTATATTCCGGCTGTCAGTCAGTATTCAGGCGGAGTAGCTGCAGAGCCGGGCATGCGAATCGAGCGTGCTATGTTTTCGACAGTCGTACCATTGGCCCGCGGGTTCGAATTGATCGAACAACACCTTGCTCGAATTGGCCGGCCAAACACGGCATTTTGTGCGTGCGAGCTACGCTCGCCTGCACCGTTTACCGAGCAGAGTTTTCGTGAATTTAATGCGCTATACGGCAAAGTGCTTGATGACTGGGATGTGATCCGCAATGGCGTGAACCCGGTAGCACGCAGCTGTGTCTGTCCGCAGATCGATCCACCGAGCGAGCCTGGCTTTCATGCGTTCAGCTATACCGTACCCGACAAGGATGCAGCGCCGTCCTTCGTAGTCGCCGGTAGTGCCGAGTGTCCGGAAGGAAAAGGCGACTATCGCGACAATGTTGTTGCTCGCGGCGATCTGTCGGAAGCAGGTATGCAAATAAAGGTACGTTGGGTGCTGGCTGAAATGGAACGGCGCTTGGGCCTGCTCGGCTTTGATTGGTCATCAGTCAGCGCGACACAGGTTTACACGGTGCACGATTTTCATCCGTTTGCTGGTAGCGAACTAGTGCGTAGTGGCGCTATGCGAGCCGGTGTGCAGTGGCATTTCGCACGGCCGCCTGTTCAGGAGCTGGAATATGAAATGGATTGTCGAAGCGTGCCGCTGGAGCAAGTGTTCGTAGTAGGGAGATTGTAGTATCTGCGGTGGTCGAATAACTTTTTTACCGCGTCACCAACTATCAGCAGCCAGCTACCAGCAACCGCGGCACTGCATGGCGACAATGTCTTCGTAGGCAACGGGCTCACCGTCCAACAGGCCGGCGCGTGCAGCGAAGGCGTTCATACCGGTCACCAACTCGGCACTGATTCCAGCCTCATAGTACGGCAGATCCCGTTCGATCAAGCCACGGATGAGACTTGCCTCCCTCTCGGGAAAAAGTCGTTTGCCAACGGTCTCGGCGAGCGAGAGATCCTGCTTGAGCGCTTGCTGCACCTTCACAATAGCGCGCACGGCCGCCTGGCACTTTTCAGGGTATTCATCGAGAAAACGCTGGGTAGTGGTCAGGGCAGGGGTTGTGTAGTGGAAGGCTTCTGGTGGTCCGTCTCCGCGTCTTACATCGATAACGCAGTTTGCGATGCCGCTGGTAACCGCAAGCTCAGCGGCCATACCGTTCGCCCATACCCCGTCTACTTCGCCACGAATCATCGCCTGTGCTGCCGCAACCCCGAAGGACAATCCAGGTGGTACCCCGCCAGGTGGTAAACCCACATGAATCTGTTGTTCCTGCAGATCGATGCCGGCTGCTTCGAACAGCATTAACAAGCCAGTATCCACACCAGGCGCTGCTGCCAGACGCATCCCGCTTAATGCCTGCAGGTCGCCACGGGCGATATCGAGATCTCGCCTTACGACGAGAAACCAATACATACCCTGACTAAGCGCGCATAGCAGCCGCGCACCTTGCCAGCGAGGAAAAGCCCACAGCGAACCATGCGCGGAAGTGGCAACGAATTCCACATTGCCGTCGCGCAGCGCTGCAAAAGACTCAGGCACCGGGAAAACAACTTCAAGCGACATATCGAGCCCCTCACGCTCGAAGAACCCCAACTCAACTGCAGCGATAACGGGAAAATATGAGTTAGACACCAGATCAGGGATGGCAATTCGCAGGTTCATAAGCTTGTTGGTTCGCCATGGATGATGGGACGGATCATTTCAAATAACTGTGCATGGTACGGCGGGAATTCCGTTTCTTGAGAATCGGTTATTGCAACG
>CAZYDV010000602.1:0-2462 GCA_964646405.1 uncultured Granulosicoccaceae bacterium
CTGCGTGAGTAAACATACAAGACCGACTCCGTCGAGCGAACAAGTCATGCGGGGCTTTTCTCTGCTTCCTCCGCGCGCTCTGCGTTTTATAGCTGTTTGATTGCATGCGCTGGCGAAAAGCTTAAGCGCAAAGGACGCAGACGAATCGCAAATCCGGCCTGGCCAATGGCCGTCAGCCTGCAACCGTATTAACCAATCAATCGGCGGTAGTAGTAGCTGGTCGTGCGATCAAAACCATCGTGTGCATTTTCTGCAATCTTTTCAAACCCCAGATGCTCGAACAGTGTCTGGTTCTCATGCAGTTCTACACGTGTTTCAAGGTCCAGCGCGATGCAAGACCACTGCCTGGCAATCATAGTTGCGACGTCGATGAATTGTCGTGCCAGGCCCTTGCCGCGAAAGCCCTCGTCGATGGCAAGCTTGCCCAGATAGAGTGCGTCGCCCTGCTTGCGTACAAATAGACAGCCGGCCAGCAATTCACCGGATTTGGCCAACAGAAGCGTCTCGTCTTTTGCCTTCTGTCGCAGTCCGTCGGCATCCAGTTTGTGCAGTGAGGAAGGCGGACTGATCCGACCATCCATGAAGCTGAACGAACGCTGCAGCAGCGACAGCAAAGCGCTGAAATCGTCGAATTCGCTGTCGACTTCAATGGTTATCATTTATTTGTCTGCTCTTGCCCGCTGTCGAAAAACCGTTAACCTGCTCAAGCGTACGACGTTCCACCATTGATGCCAATGATCTGCCCTGTGATGAAACCACTGAGTTCTGATGCAGCCAGAAACAGGCAGGCCGGTACGCAGTCCTCGGCAGTGCCCAGTCGTCCCAGCGGCGTTTTCGCTGCCGTTGCTGCGAGTTTTTCAGCCGATGAATAGCGCTGATGGAAATCAGTGTCGATGGTACCGGGAGATATCGCGTTAACCCGAATCCTGTCACTCGCCAATTCCGTTGCCAGAGACTTTGTATACGTTGCGACGAAACCTTTGGCGGCACTGTAGATCGACGACCCCGCACTACCTCCGGTATCGGCAGAAATCGAGCTGACATTGATAATCGAGGCATCACCACTGCCTTTCAGTTGTGGTAAAAGCCGGGTGGTCAGCAAAACCACGCTGCGAGCGTTCAGATCGGTGACCTGAGTGTAGTGTTCGGCGGTCATTTCGGCCATGTTTACTCTGCCCAGCATGGTGCCAGCGTTGTTGATGAGTACGTCAATTCGATCGAACTGTTGGCGTACATTGTCAGCAAGTGTGTCGACGCCGGCAACTGTGGCCAGATCGGCAGTGGCAGTGATGACGTTGGCTGCCGGTTCAGCACCCGGAAACGTCCAGTGCATACTGCTTTGCTCGCGACCCAAATGTGCAAAAACCTGCGCACCGTCTGCCGCCAGATACTCGGCGATGGCCGCACCGATGCCGCGACCGGCGCCAGTGATAACAACGTGCTTGTCTCGAAACAGGCCGGGTTGGAAATAGCTGATCATTTTGGGTTGCCCTTGCTATCGCCATAGCCGCCAGCTGTAGGCGTCTGCACCGTCACCGCCTCACCGACGGCAAGATGTGTCTGCGCGCAGCCGTCCAGTTCTTCGACGCTGCCATCCAGTCGCCGCACCGTGGTTTTGCCCAACTGGCCATCGCCACCACCGGCAAGTCCTTTGGGGGCGACGGATCGGTGGGATGACAAGATCGCGCAGTCCATCGCTTCCAGAAAGCGAATCGTACGCAGCGTGCCGCTGCCGCCGTGCCACTTGCCATGTCCGCCAGAGCCACGTCTGATATGAAAGTCTTCCAGCAACACCGGATAGCGAAATTCCAGAATCTCGGGATCGGTAAGCCTGGAGTTGGTCATGTGCACATGCACCGCATCGGTGCCGTTAAAACCTGGACCCGCCGGTGAGCCAGAGCAGATGGTCTCGTAGTACTGATATTCGTTGTTGCCGAAGGTCAGATTGTTCATCGTGCCCTGTGAATTGGACATCGCACCCAGTGCTGCCAGCAGCGTATTCGTGACATGCTGGCTGGTCTCGACATTGCCGGCGACGACAGGTGCGGGGTACTTCGGTTTTAACATGCAATCGTCGGGCACCACGATATTGATCGGTCGCAGGCAGCCGGCGTTCATCGGTATGTCGGCATCGACCATCAACCTGAAACTGTAGAGCACGGCGGCTTGCGTGACAGGCGAGGGCGCGTTGAAGTTGGTGACCTGTTGTGGCGAGGTGCCGGTGAAATCCACCGTCGCCTCGCGCTTGTTGCGATCGACGCTGATTTTTACGTGAATCTCGGCGCCCTGATCAGTCACGGTGCGGTGACTGGAGTCGTGCAGCGCATCGATCACGCGGCGCACGCTCTCCTCGGCGTTGTCCTGCACGTGCTGCATGTAGGCCTGCACCACAGGCAATGAAAACTGATCGACCATCTTGCGCAGTTCATGCACGCCTTTTTCATTCGCGGCGATGCTGGCTT
>CAZYDV010000603.1:0-2442 GCA_964646405.1 uncultured Granulosicoccaceae bacterium
TCGTCCGCCGGGCCACCGGCGACATAGCCGTGAAAAGGCAGCCCCAGATCGGGCGACGCATAGTGGCCGCCAATCGTTTTGCCAGCCGTGCGCGTGGCCGCCATCTCACCCAGCATCACTGCATCGCTACTGGCCACGCCGGGGAAGTTCATCATCTCTCCCAGGCCGATAATATTGGGCCAGCCCATCGCCTCGGCGACGTCGGCCACCCCAAGCTGCGCACCGGCCTGCTCCAGCCCCGGCGCCGACGGTACACACGAGGGCATCTGCACATACACATTGATTGGCATAGCAAACGCCTCATCGTGCATCAGCCTGACACCGTCAAGCCCCAGCACATTGGCGATTTCATGTGGGTCGATAAACATGGAAGTGGTGCCGTGCGGTACCACGGCACGGGTAAATTCGGTGACGGTGACCATGCCGCTTTCGACATGCATGTGCCCGTCGCACAACCCCGGCACCAGGTAGCGCCCCTCTGCATCGATAATTTGGGTGGAGGGGCCTATGGCGTGACTGGCATCCGGACCCACGTAGGCAAAGCGGCCCGCGGCGATGGCGACGTCAGTCGCGGCGATGATCTCGCCCGAGTGCACATTCACCCAGCGCCCGTTGCGCACCAGCGTATCGGCGTGTCTGCGCCCCATCGCGACGTCGATCAGAGTCGCCGCCGATTCATGCCAGGATGGAAAAGCCCCCATCGCAGAAGTGTCCGCTGTTAGTGGCCGATCAGTTTACCCACGCGGCGGTGCGCGACTGGCCCCGCAGTCAATACAAGTTGGATATCTAGCCAGCGCTTGCTAGCGCGGCTGGCGACGGACTCGACCGGAACGCACGGTCTTTCGAGGTGGCTGATCGGCGTCTACTGCTGCCCAGTCCAGCGGATCACTGCGATCCAGATCAATCACCAGCCGACTTTGCGAGGCACCCACCGGGTGTCGCTCGGCCTTGCTGATCAGCTCGCGAAGTGTGGCCGCCTGCAGCGGCATGGCCTGATTATCCCGCACCACCAGTTTCGCTTTGAACATATTCTGCCTCCGTTGGGAGACAGATTAATTCACCTCAGAGCGATTGTCTAACCATTTGGAAAGGTTTGAGCCAATCTGCCTCAGCGCTTCAACAAGCCGCCAAAAATCCAGGCAATCCGCTCACTATCGGCCAGTTGCACCTGCACCCAGTTGCCCTGTCTTGCCAATTGCACCAGACGGTCTCCCTTGCGCGCGATGTCGACAATACTATGGCCGGTCCCCGGGCCACTGCGCAGGTTGGCGATGGCCTGTCCGACGACGCGATCTCGTCTTTTCACCTTGACTAACGGGTCACTCGGCAGCTTGCGAAGACTGCGACGCAGCGTGGATTTTGGAGCCGGCGAGCTGGCGGGCAGCAGCACCACCTCTCGCTCATCCAGCGGTATCGCTGTTGCAGGCACCTGCGTCACAACGCCTCCAGTCGCAACTTCCACCGACGCTTCGACTGGCTGGGGCCGAGGCGCCTGCGGTGCAGCGGAAGCCGGCTCACGGTATTCCAACGGGGCAGACTCCAGATCACCGGCAGACGCCAGGGTCTCTGTGCTCACGCCATTGATCAGCTCATTGATCCCGGTTTGTTCGGCCAGATCCGCAACCGAATCAACCGCCTTGTCCTTAGCAGTAGACCCGTAGCGAACCACGCCAAACACCGCACCGCCAATGAACAATACGATAGCCGCAAAGCGCGCGCCCGCCGACAGCAACTGCGTCAACTCCTCAGAGCGTCGGTCATCGGTCAACAACAGATTCAGACCAACATTGCGCATTTGCACGTTGTGCAGATGGACCGCCAGCCCGCCAATTACCATCGCTACCGGCCACATGCCGACCACCGCGACGGGCCCGAGCATCGTGAAGTACAATACGATGGTCAGCAAGGTCAGCATCACTGCGGATGCCATACTGATATAGGCAAGCCCCAACGGGCCGAACAACAGCGTACACGCTAACTGCGTCGATTGAGATTTCAACATAATTCCGAATTGCTCACGTGGATCGGACCGACCGGCCCGTTCGCCCCATCGATTTGGTCGTAAGCCCCCGATACGCAATCGCGCGGCCCGCCAACTGTTTTTATTGTTTTTACGGACAACCCGGCACATCGTGGCAGGCGGTCCGTTTCTTTGCCCTACTGTGACGTCCACACACCACCAGTTCTTTAGCGCTGCGGCACGCAAACTGTGCGCAGCGTGCCAAACTCAGGTGGCAAGCAAACCACCCCCAGCCAGATCAGACAACCTCAACCGTCAATGCTGAATTTCACCAACCTGGAAGTCCGTCGCGGCAAGCAAACACTGCTGGAAGGCTGCACCTTTACGGTCCATCGAGGCAATCGTCTCGGCATCACCGGTGCCAACGGCTGCGGCAAGTCGACGCTGTTCGCGCTGATTCTGGGTGAAATCGGCGCCGACGC
>CAZYDV010000604.1:0-2438 GCA_964646405.1 uncultured Granulosicoccaceae bacterium
TGATCTACGAGTGACAGTAACCAACGGTGACAACCTTATCGGTATTTTGGATCGCGTGGCGGGTTCCTCTGAACGTTGGCAGGAAGTAGCTCTCTACAACAACCTGTCCAACCCGGATTCCTTGCAGCCAGGGCAGATCATTGCCATTCCCCACTCGATGCTTTTGCAGCGACCGTTTGCGACGGTCGATTACTTCAACGGCGAAGCGCTTTACCTTGCCGTCGGCTCCGATTTGGCGCAGCCAGTCGAACGCGGGCAACGCGTCCACACCGGTGAGACAGTAAAAACCGGCGAAAACGGTTTTATCAGCCTGAGTTTTACCGGCGAGTCTGTCGTGAATATTCAGCCGATGAGTCACTTCAGAATCGATGTAATCAATTGTGAAGATCCTGCGGGAAGTTGTGAGATCACGCTTTGGGTGGAAGAGGGCGACGCCGCCGTCAAGGTCAACAATCAGGGCTTTGATGGGGAAACCCGCTTCATCATACGAACGCCCTACGCATCGGCTGTTGTACGTGGCACTGAATTCGATATTACCGCCTCCAGAATCGATGGCGTCGTCATCAATACACTCGGCGTCACGGAGGGTGAGGTCGTTCTCACAGTTGAAGATCGGGAGCAATCAGTACCGGTTGGCAAAGGGATAGTTGGCGATCAGGAGCAGTCCATCAGTCAATTAATCGACCTGCTGGATCCGCCCATCGTAACCAACCTTCGCCATTACACGCGGTTAAGCCCTGAAGATCGAATCGAATGGCTTGAGCTGCCCGACGCCTCCGGCTACGAGTTAAGTTTCTCCGGCAGTGGTGAGGCGCTCGCAAAAAGGCAGAGTACACGCACATACAGTGCAGTGGATTTTCCGGCGGGCGAGTACATCGTTGCTATCAGGGGAATCGATCAGTACGGCCTGCGAGGTTTCATCGCGAGCCAGACGGTGACTACGGTTGATCTGGTGGCTGATATAGCAGCCGCAGAGCTGTCGATCGACCTCAATCTGGATGTGCTCAGAATTGAAAAAAACCAGGCTGATTCATCGCAACGATTCGAGGTGCAGGTCGCTGATCGAGTGGTGACTATCGATGGTCAAGCGACGTTGGCGGACTACCGCGGCTACGAAATTGGCAACGGTACAGCCTACAATATTCTGGTGGACAACAGCCGCGATGTATTCGTCAGGTACCGGCAGGTATTTGATGATTCATCGGTATCTCTGTATACACCGATACAGTTGCTCGCAACGGGTAGGGATCGGTAGGCGATTTACAATTTTGGCGAAATCTGATCAATCCCGACAACGGCGGTTAAGCTACAAAACGCTTATCGCCTTCTTTTTATTCTTTGCCGCCGCCACGTTCGTCATGGATCGGGGGCAAGTGACGCAAAAGGTTGACAGTCTGATCTACGATGCCTGGGTCAGACTGGGGCAGTCCGAGCCCTCAGACGACTTAGTCATTGTGGGAATTGACTCCCAAAGCGTGGCCAGCCACGGGCGCTGGCCGTGGAGCCGGATGGATCAGGCTAAGATCATCGACAACATCAGCCAGGCTGGTGCAGAGGTGATCATTACCGATATCCTGTACTCTGAGCATGATCGCCTTAATCCTGCTGCCGACGATGAATTCGCCAGGGCGCTGGCCGATTCCGGCAGAGTTATTTTGCCGGTGATCACCGAGGGGCGCGGCTCCGATCCCAATCTGGCCGAGCGCTTGCCTATTTCTGCCTTCTCCTCCACAGCGCGGGAGTTGGGCCACGTGTTCCTGCCGATAGACAGTGACGGTATTGTGCGCCGGGCACATCTCAAGGGTGGCTTTCGTCATCCGCACTGGTCGATACTGCCATTGGCCGCGATGGAAGTGCTGGGTTCAGCCCCTGACCCCTTGCCTGGCAACAGCGTTGAGGATATCGGGCCAACGTTGCAGTGGCGTGGCGACAACGAAGTGTTAATTCCATTTCATGGGCCTAAAAACAGCTTCAAGGTCATTCCCGCGCTGGATGTATTGACCGGCAAGTTCGATCCGGCTGTCTTCCAATCGAACATCGTGTTCTTCGGATTAACCGCCAGCGGTTTGGCTGATGTGGTGCCGACGCCGATCCTCGGTATCGATCAGCCGATACCGGGCGTCGAAGTACACGCGAATATCTATAGCGCCATGCGCAGCGGCGATATGGTTGAACAAATCGGTAGCTGGCCGGCCTACGTGCTGGTGTTTTTGTCGATCGCACTGTTAATGGTGATCTATACCCGCATGCGGCCGCGCTGGGGTTTGTTCTACACCATCGCGTTGGCGATCATGCCCGTACTCATTAGTTATCTGGTATACGAAGTCGGCAGGGTGTGGTTTGCACCGTTGCTCGCCGTGGTGCCCGTGCTTATGGCATTTCCGCTCTGGAGCTGGCATCGGCTCGAATTCGCTGGCAGGTTTCTCCATTCCGAAACC
>CAZYDV010000605.1:0-2430 GCA_964646405.1 uncultured Granulosicoccaceae bacterium
GACCAATCGCGATCGACCAAAGACGGCACTTCCAGCTACCGGAAAAAACGCTCGAGGGCGAAGGAATTATCACCCCCGATTCCCAGCGCAACCAGATGTCGGAAGAATATCGCGCGATCAAACGCCGGATACTCAGCGCAATCGACAATGGCTACGACGACCCGGATGTACAGTCGAACATTGTGATGCTGACGAGCTGCGTCTCTGGCGAAGGAAAAACATTTTCATCGATCAACCTGGCGATCAGCATCGCGATGGAGCGCGATCGCTCGGTGCTTTTGGTTGACGCCGATGTCACCAACCCGATGGCAGGCACACGGCTGGGCTTCGATTCGAAAACACGCGGCCTCACTGATCTCTTACTCGACAACACACTGGACCCGGAAGATTACATCTGGCAATCGAGCCTGCCCGGCCTGCAGTTTTTACCCGCCGGTCGATCACACAACCAGGTCACAGAGTTACTCGGAAGCAAGAGCATGACCGCGCTCAGCGTCGATTTGTCGCGACGACATCCTGGCCGGGTCATCATCATCGATTCCGCTCCCATTTTGATGACCAGTGAATCCAGAGTGGTCGCCGACCTCGCAGGCCAGGTGGTGTTTGTGGTCGCAGCCAACAGCACAACTCGAAACATGGTTGCCGACGCCCTGAAACAGGTCAATGATCACGCTCGTGTCGGTCTGATTCTTAACAAGAGCCGCAAGAGTATCGCTACTAGCTACGGCTACGGTTACGGCTACGGCGCAGCAAAGAAGTAAGCGGCATTTCGTTGCCTGGCGCTCAGGCACAGCCGAGTAATTTGTACCGTTAGCCTCCGCTTCGGAGGCCAATACAAAAGCGAACAGTATGATGACTTCTAAAAGGTACGCGGCAGTGGCGACTCTACTGACGCTGGGCGCTGGTGCGACTTCTATTCCCTCTTCTATCGCGGCCACCCGCACGCTTGAGCGTTCGATCGAGTTTGGCGTTCTGGCAAGCGACAACGCAACACTCGCGTTGACCGACCCCTCTACCGGCTTTGCCACCAGCATTACCCCTGCTGTCGAAATCGAATTCGACAACAAAAACTTCGACACACTCGTGGTCGGTGAAGTGGAATATCTGCGTTTTAGTGACCCGGAACGCGACGTCCTCGACCCGCGCGTTCGCGCCAGAACCGTAGGCACTCTGATACCTAATCTCGCATTCCTTGACGCAAGCTTCCGCGTAGCCAAAGTCGTGACGGATGAAGACCTTTTTCGAGTCTCAGAGGATACAGAACACACTTTACGCGTACAGCTTAATCCTTACCTCGAACACAGCTATGGCACATTTGCGGATCTAAAAGCGCAGTACTTCCATCAAACAGTTGACCAGAATTTCAATGGAACAGCCGAGTCGATTCGAAACGGTCTGTCGATCGAGTTGGGACGCGACCCGGCCCTTGGCGGTGTGGTGTGGGGCGTAGGCGGTTCCTACAATCTGGACAAGGGCGGCACAGATCGAGTGGAGAACACCACAGTTTATGGTGAGTTCGGTATTACGCTCGCACAAAGTTACCTGCTTGAGGCACGCGCCGGCGGCGAGCAGAATGACTTCATCAACATAGACGAAGATGATCGTGAGTCGGAATTCTGGAATATCGACCTGACCTGGACACCCAGCGAGCGGACTTCGCTAACCGTTGGATACGAATCGCGTTTCTTTGACGACGGGCCGACATTCAGAGCAGAACACAGAACGCGCAATTCCGAGTTCAGCGCGAGCTGGAGCAGGAGCCTTACCCGGACTCGTGTCACTCTGGATGATCTGTCAGTGTTTGGTGATACCGCAGACGACAACACCGCTGTGCAACCCACCGATGACACCTCGACCCTGACCGCACCTGAACCCTTTATCGGCAATCAGATTCGCTTGTCATACAAGCTGACCGGTCGCGTCTCGGATCTGGTTCTTGATGCGGTGTACTCGGAACAGGATCAGATCAGCGGGAATGACCAAATCAATTTATTGATTGGTCGGCTGGCTTTTGATCGCAGACTGAATCGGTCGGCAACTCTGCGTCTGGCATATACCTACCAGGACAGCGAATCGACTAACACGGTGCAGAGCCAGAACTTCACGGAAAATCGAATCGGCGCCTACCTCAAGTATAACTTTCGCTGATTCTTCGCGGCGTGCTGCGCGGAGTCGCGCACACCATTTTCGACGATGCCCGCAACGACTTCAATCAGCCGTTCCACATCGTTAGAATCAAACTAGGAATGACTGAGCAGACGCGAAACGTTAGCGCGCAGTTCCTGCGATGACAGCAGGCCCTGGGTGGTGTGAACGCGCTTGCCCTGTTGATCGAAATAGAGCAACGTGACATTCGGCACGTTGTATTTATCCTGCAGCGCCTTTCCCTCCGCCGTGTGATGTCGGCCAGCCGATACAGAATCGGATCAT
>CAZYDV010000606.1:0-2409 GCA_964646405.1 uncultured Granulosicoccaceae bacterium
GCACTGGCGCTGTTGCTCGGCACCGACGCGGGTCGCAGGGTCAGTGGCGCCGCACTGAAAATTGGCAGCGTCGCGGCAGTCGGTGGGCTTGCCTATAACGCCTGGCAGAAATGGCAGACCAACGTCGAGGGTGGCAAGGTGACGCGGGTGGATCCGGCAGCGTCTGATGCCAAACAGGTGTCCGAGCTCGATGGCGACGCACTGCAGGGCAGAAGTGTGAACCTGGTTCGGGCGATGATTGCTGCGGCGCGTGCCGACGGGCATATCGATGCCAACGAGAAGCAGGCGATTCTCAAGCAAATGGGAGATCAGCAATTGCCGGATGAGGTAATCGCATTCCTGCGCACAGAAATAGAATCTGATGTGGACGTCGCGACGCTCGCAGCCCTGGCAGAATCACCCAGCGAGGCGGCCGAGATGTATCTGGTTGCACGGATCGTGATCGATAAAGCGCAGCCCGCCGAGCGCCAATGGCTGGACAGTTTTGCGACGGCGTTAGCGCTTTCTGACGAAGTGGTCTCAGATATGGAAGCGCAGCTCACCTAACACAATCTCTGCATGGTTCGTGGGAGCTGGTTGGCAAACCGAGCGTTCACTCCGTAATTTCCCTGAGTAGTTGACGTAATCAGGATAAGCGGATCGTTTTGATTGTATGCCTGACAGGCATACGTTCTGTTGCACGATCCGCCTTGTCCTCAACATCGGGAAGCACGAGTGGAGAATGCAAAGCTCTGCTCAAAGGCGGGCAGTTGGGCGCTGGGAGGTGCGTTGGCACTGGTATTTGCGTCTGTCATCGCCTTTGGCAGTTACCGCGAAGTCAGCACAGGCGCTACTGCTTTCGAGCATCGAGCGCAATTGGCGTTCGACAAAATCAACAGCGCTGCGGACACTGTCGAGGGCGTGTTGGTCTCGCTCGGCGTATCCAGTGGCGGTCAGATGGATCTGGGCCGGACGCATCAGGTGGCGCAAGCCGTACTGAGCCAGTATCGATTTGTTACCGCGATGGGACGCTTTGGGCAGCTGAGTGCTGGCCAGCGGAAAACCTATGATGCTGAACGGCGCGATGTATCGGGCGCTGGCGTCTGGGAATTCGAATATCGATTGGGAGATGACTCTTCCATTGTCACTGCCAGGCCCAGAGCCCTGCACTTCCCGGTGCTGTACGCCACTGGCCGGCAGGGCTCGATGCGAGGTCTGGCCGGGTTTGATCTGGCATTCGAGCCGACTTTGGGCAAAGCGTTGGGTGACGCTTTGAGCTCCAATCAATCCGCGCTGCTGAAAGCCGAGCACAGCCTGTCCGCCGGTGGTCAACTTTGGGTCGTCGGTGGGGTCTCAAATGCCGCCGATGCCAATGCCAGTGGCCATTGGGTCGAGCTCGATCTGCTCGATATGGTGCTGGCAGGTTCAGAATGGCCGGGCTTCACTGAGGCCAGCATCGAGTTGATTGCACGATCATTCGAATTTGATGAATTTGCAGCAGAGCCCGTCCGTCTGCTGGACACATCGGTTGGTATTGACGGCGGTGGACAATTCGCTGTGCCGTTTCTGCAGCCCCATCAGTGGCGCGGTGTTTTCGATGTGGGTGGACATACGCTTAGAGCAACGTTCGCGCAGACACCTCAAATAAGCTGGCACAGTCTGGCCGTCAATACCGGACTGGCAACACTTGTGGCATTAATGATGTTCGCGGTTTTTTTGTTGAACCTGCGTCGCAGGGCGGCGGTCCGCCTGCAACAGGCGCAAGTGGTCAAGCTGCACAAAACGCAGCAGCAGGCGTCAGTCACCCTGGCATCGATTCGCGACACTGTCATTACAATTGATAAAAGCGCAAAGATTGTCTATGCCAACGCCGCTGCCAATGACCTGTTGAAGCGACAAGTCGACGGTATCGTCAATCAACCTATAGATGAAATACTAAGGCTGTCGGACGATCGTCGTGACCGACGGCACCCGGAAGGCAGATCGGTATCACCCGATTTTCTATCCAACGAACAAACCACTAGTGAGTACAACCTCGAGCGCGGCAATGGCGAGCATGTCCCTGTCAGCCAGACCAACTCACCGCTGTACGATATTGACGGCAAGCGGGCAGGAAATGTGCTGGTACTGCGAGATATCAGTGTCGAACGAGAACTGACCGCCGCACTCCAACACCAGGCCAATCACGATCCATTGACCGGTATCGCCAATCGCCTGAAATTCGAACAGGTGATGGCTGAGCTCTTTCTGCCAGATGCAGAAAACGAGCGCGGTCATGCGCTTTGCTACATCGATCTCGACCAGTTCAAACTCGTGAATGACACCTGTGGGCATGCGGCAGGTGATGAGCTGCTCGTCAATCTTGTTACTGGACTTCGACGCACCGTCCGCGAACACGATCTGATTGCCCGACTGGGCGGTGACGAATTC
>CAZYDV010000607.1:0-2400 GCA_964646405.1 uncultured Granulosicoccaceae bacterium
CCACCTGGTAACCCGACGCGTGAGCGAGGCAGATCGCGGGCGTTCCCACCTGCGAAAAGCCGGATTAGCGAGACGGTGTTAAAGCCGACGACGAAAACGCCGATACTCCTGCAACTGCGAGGTGAGCCGATCGATTTGCCACTGACCGGTCACCCGGAATCGGGAGCGCCAAAGCCCATGGAAGACTTTTGTGCATGGAGGCAGTGTCTATCCGACACTCGCTTGATCAGCAGGTTTATCGATGATGCATCAGGCGTCGTCTGCACTGGCAAGCAATGCCTGATCCCTTTGGGATGCACAGGCTCATCCGACTGCGATCATCGGCGTCCGCGTACACGCGACAACCTCGTGTCTCCAGAACAGCACCGTCGTGTTTGGTGCCCCGCCTATCTTGTTCCCCCTAAGACGCATGTGGAATGACATGCCACTTTTTGTCTATCACGTTGATTGTACCCATTGCATCATGCGCGGCCATCCGAATGAAATTCGACTGCCACTGTTAATTTCTGCCTGCACCATGAGGGTTACTACAGCGAGATCGTGCACTGAATCAATTGACAGGGACTGATTATGCAACGGAAAAAGATACTGCTGGTTGAGAGCAATCCCGCTTTGGCAACTGCCATTTCAAGACGACTAGAAACGGCCGGATATCAGCTTATTCTCGCACGCACGATGGCAGAGGCACTATCGAAGCTGGTCTGCCGCCGCCCCGATATCTCATTGATCGACATCAATCTGGGAAACGATGACGGCTTCAATCTGGCGCAACAGATCTACAGCAACCCGAATTCACCTGGCACACCGATCGTGTTCATCATGGCCGAACATTGCACCGCCCGAATCGAGCGGGCCGTGGGCTTTGGCCCGGTGGCCATTTTGCAAAAGCCAATCGATCCGTCGACCTTGATCACTGCGATCGAACAGGCATCCTACTCCACTGGCGAATTCGCCCGCCTGCCCGCAAGAAAGGCCGCATAAAACGCGTTTTTCAGTCGGGGATCAGTACACCCTTGCCAGTGGTTTGTGTATCGAACAGTTTGTAGGCTTCTTCAGCCTGATCGAGCGACCAGCTATGGGTGAACAGCGCGTCTACATCGACTTTGCGCTCGGCGACAAACCGCGCGCAGTCGGCCTGGCCCGTTTTGCTGAACGTCCACGAGCCTAGCAGCGTCAACTGCTTGCGCAGCATATCGCTGGAGACGTCGATATTGACATCGCCGCCCTCTCCAACAAACGCCACTCTGCCCCATTTTC
Source organism: uncultured Granulosicoccaceae bacterium (assembly GCA_964646405.1). Taxonomy (GTDB): domain Bacteria; phylum Pseudomonadota; class Gammaproteobacteria; order Granulosicoccales; family Granulosicoccaceae; genus CAKZSB01. The sequence goes on from CAZYDV010000607.1 coordinate 1,258, forward strand.
TGGCGGACTTGATGGCCTGTGAGCGCGCCTGCGGTGATGAGCTGCAGTCGACCGAACATTCAACGCCGTGGCCGCCGCTGAGATCATAGAGCGCTTCAACTACATTGCCTTCACTGGCGTTAACGGTTTCGGCGGCACCAAACGCTTTCGCACGCTCAAGGCGCTCGGCGTCGACATCGAGTGCGATCACGCGCGCGCCCATCACACTGGCAAGTTGCGTCATGCTAAGACCCACCGGCCCCTGACCAAAGATCGCGATGGTGTCGGTACCACTGAGTTGCAGTCGATCCAGTGCGCCGAAGGCGGTGCCAGTACCACATGAAATCGCTGCACCGGTCTTAAAGGATAGCTCCTCTGGCAACGGCACCAGCGTATGTGCCGGCACCTTCATATAACGTGCATGCGCCCCGTTGCCGGTCGCACCGAAAACCAGCGGCCCATCGTCACACATCTGCGACCAGCCGGTGGCGCAGTGGCGGCAGGTACCGCAACCGGTGTAGTGGTGATTCATCACGCGCATGCCGATTCTCGCCTGACGCTCGGAGACCTCCGGCCCAACTTCAACCACCACACCACAGGGTTCGTGACCACCGATAACCGGTTCCCCGTCGCCGCCCAGACCCAGCGCAGCAGCGCCACCGACGACGCGATAGAATTTAAGATCGCTGCCACACATGCCGGAGGCCTTGATTTCAAGAATCACCTCACCCGGACCCGGTGTTGGATCGGGGATGTCGCGAATCTCGAGCTTGCGATCGCCGAGAAAATAGACGGCTTTCATGGTCACTTTCCTCCAAACGGTTCATCGGCGCCACACCGGCGCCGGCCTAAACACCGCACCGCAATCAGCACGGGTTTTTAAGTGTACTGTCCTGGTTAGCTGGCTTTGGCCAGTTGCGGATCACTGGCACCCTCAAGCTCCACACCCTCCAGCGTAATGCGATGCATCAGCCGGCGATGGCCCTGATAGTCATTCAAGGCACAGTGCCAGGTGGCTCGATTGTCCCAGATCGCCATGGATCCTTCCTCCCACCGGAAACGGCAGGTGAATTCGGGCTTTGCCGCATGCTGGTAGAGATAGCCGAGCAAGGCGTCGGATTCGGCCTGCTCCAGGATGCTGAGCATGCGTTCCACAGCACAACG
>CAZYDV010000608.1:0-2367 GCA_964646405.1 uncultured Granulosicoccaceae bacterium
AAGCCGGTCAGGCCGAGACCTACCCGATCGCCGAACAGATCCAGCCACCGACGTTTATATCAGGCACCGAGTTGCACGCCGGCCTGATCATTTTGTTTGCCGCCTTCGCGGTGCTCGCGTTGATTCTGTTGTTTACGCTGCTTGGCTATCGCTTGCGCGTGGCGCAACACACGCCAAAGGCCGAGCGTTTCGCGGGCTTCGAGCCGCGCACCACCGTGTGGATCTCGTTCGCCATTTCGGGCGCGATGGCAGGCCTTGCCGGCGCGGTCTACATGACAGCCGAGACCGGCAAGCTGATTCAGGCGGAGAATTATCTGGAGAATTTCGGCTTCGCGGCCATTGTCATCGCGTTTCTGGGCCGCCTGCACCCGTTGGGTATTTTGCTCGCGGCGCTGATGATCTCGTACGTCAATGTCGGCGCCTCGTATATTCAGGCCTCATTGCGGGTCGATGACTCGGTCGCCGACCTGATCGAAGTCGCCGCGCTCTTTTCGTTTCTTGCCACTGCCGTACTCGATCAGTATCGGATCCGCTTCAAACGCCGCACCCCCACCCGAGTGAACGCCACATGAGCCCTGAGACCCTGGCGTTTCTCGCCAACCTGCTCACCGCTGCTGTCCTTTTGGCCACACCGCTGCTACTGGCGGCCCTGGGTGAGCTGGTGGTTGAAAAATCCGGCGTGCTGAATCTGGGTGTCGAGGGCATGATGCTGATCGGCGCCCTGTTCGGCTACATCGCTGCCTACAACCTGCAGACCATCACCTGCCTTGAAGAACTGATCCCGGGTTTCTGCCAGAAGGAAGAGCGCGTATTCACCTTTGCCGATTATGTGCTGTCGCTGCTGGCGGCGGCCGCCGCCGGCGCCCTGCTGGCCGCGATCTTCGGCGGCCTGACTCAGGGCCTGCGCGCCAATCATGTCGCCGTCGGGCTGGGCTTAAGCATTCTGGGTGCGGGCTTGAGTAACTCACTGGGCAGCAACTTTTTCGGCGTTAACTACACCTCGGTGCAGGTAGCTGATCACCCGAGTGTTTTCGGTCAGGATCTGCTGGTCTGGCTGTCGCTGCTGGCGGTGCCTGCGATCTGGTACGTGCTGCAGAAAACCCGCACCGGCCTGGTGATCCGCGCCGTCGGTGAAAACCACGACAGCGCATTTGCATTAGGTTACCGGGTGTCAAGAATCCGTTTTTATTGCATACTGTTCGGCGGCGCCATGGCAGGGCTGGCCGGCGCTTTTATCGTACTGGTACACGTCGACTGGAAAGAAGGCGTGACCGTGGGCAAGGGCTGGCTGGCACTCGCACTGATCCTGTTCGGCACCTGGCGGCCGCTGCGCGTACTCGCAGGCGCCTACATCTTTGGTTTGTTATGGGCATCCGAACTGCGACTCGACAACCTCTTTCCCGCCTGGCAGCTCGAGTGGAAAACCCTGCTCACTGCCGCCCCCTACCTGTTCACGATAATCGTACTGGTACTGATCTCGCGCAACCCGCGCATGATCCGCCAGAACGCTCCGGCGTCCCTTGGCAAACCATTCAATCCACCTTCCTGAGACGAAACAAACCGCTATGAAAAAATTTCTGCTCGCCACCGCTGCGGCACTGGCATTGAGCGGCACCGCACACGCTGCCGATCCAGTCAAAGTTGGCTTTATCTATGTGGGCCCGATCGGTGATCTGGGCTGGACCTACCGCCACGATCGCGGCCGCCTGGCCATCGAAGAGGAATTTGGCGATAAGGTCGAAACCACCTACATCGAAAACGTCCCCGAGGGTGCAGAAGCAGTCAAGGCGATCACACAGCTGGCAGAGACCGGCCATGACCTCATCTTCACCACCTCGTTCGGTTTCATGGATCCGACCAACGAAGTGGCAGCCCAGTACCCGGATGTGAAATTCGAACACGCCACCGGCTTCAAGCGCGAGACCGCTAATGTCTCCACTTTCTCAGCACGCTTCTACGAAGGCCGCGCAGTACAGGGCCTGATCGCCGCCAAGATGACCAAGACCAACAAGATCGGTTACATCGCGTCTTTCCCGATCCCGGAAGTCGTGCGCGGCATCAATGCTTTTCAACTGGAACTTGCCAAGCACAACCCGGATGCCGTCATCGACATCAAGTGGATCTTCACCTGGTTCGATCCGGCCAAGGAAGCTGAAGCCGCCCAGGCCTTCATTGATGCCGGCGCCGACATCATCGTCCAGCACACCGATAGCCCGGCACCGATGAGCATCGCCGAAAAGAACGAAGGCGTATTCGCATTCGGTCAGGCATCCAACATGTCTCGCTTCGGTCAAACGAGCCACCTGGTATCCATCGTCGACAACTGGGACAGCTACTACATCGATCGGGTCGCAGCAGTGATCGATG
>CAZYDV010000609.1:0-2359 GCA_964646405.1 uncultured Granulosicoccaceae bacterium
AAAAAGACTGGTTGCGCAGACAGCGGTTCACTGAAGACCCGGCAGGCAGCCTGCCCCGCCTACCCCAGATGCTTGCCACCATCCATCAGCAACAGCTCACCGGTGATCACCGGCGCGGCTGTGGCCAGCCAGACGATGGCATCAGACACATCCTCCGGTGTACACGATCGCTGCAAAGGCACCATCGATTCGTAACCGGCCTTCACTTTCTGATAGCCGTCCTCGCCGAGCCCGTCGCGAAACCAGCGGCTGGTGATCAAGCCGGGACATACCGCATTGACGCGAATCTCCGGCGCCAGTTGTCGGGCCAGATGCAGTGTCAAAGAATTCATCGCGCCTTTGGAGGCGATGTAGGGTATCGACGACCCCACGCCGAGCGAACCTGCAATCGATGAGACGTTGACGATCGATCCGCCGCCATCGGCCTGCAACGCATCGCGTGCGGCTCGCACCATTTGAAACGCGCCGACGACGTTGACATCGTAGATTCGCGCGAAGATCTCGTTATCGAGTGCCTCCCAGTTGTCCACACCGCTGAAGGTGGTCATACCGGCATTGTTGATCAGTACGTCCAGCCGCCCCCAGGCGGACATGGCGGCATCCACCATCGCCACGCAGGCGGCGTCGTCGGCGACATCACCCTGCACCACGATAGCCTCACTGCCGGCATCGACTACGGCAGCACGCGTCTGCTCTGCCTCGGCCTCGCTCTTGTTGTAGTTGATCAGCACCTTATAGCCGCGCCCGGCCAGATCGAGCGCTACCGCAGCGCCCACACCGGTGGCTGAGCCCGTGATGATCGCGCACTTGCTGTCTGACATTGGTCGTTTCCTCGTTTGCAGATGTGCAGATTACCATGGCTGCCGTTGCGTCGACGACGCCGCCGCTCAGAGTTGTTCGCTGGACGGAGTCCGCAACCGGGGCTATGAACGCCACCCCATCACCACGACACGGCCTGAACCCTCTTCGCCCTCTGCGTTATACGCTTTTCCCGAGTATGCAAGAACAGCTTTAAAACGCGGAGGACGCGGAGAAAAGCCCGCACGATTTGTTCGCTGGACGGGGTCCGGCTCCCAACGCGCTGTGAGAGCTGCCTGGTCAAACTAAGACGGCACGGACAGCCAACGCAGGTTTGCCAGTGATTCATAAAACACTGCGCTAGAATGACGACTGACAAGTGTTAAAACACCCGACCGGAGTGGCGTGACCCAAATCGAACGGCAATTAGACGCTGTGGTGCAAAAATTTGCGCCGCGCAACACGGGCCACATCGAGGATCTGTTCCACGGCGACACACTCGCTGACGACTGCCACGAAATCACCCCGGTGCTGATCGAGGCCGCACTGCGATTCAATCGAGCGACCACCCTGCTCTACAGCCTGTGGGCGACGGATGTACTCGAACCGGTGATGATGACCCACGATGGCTTGTCCAATCCGTCGGAGTCAAAACCCTCGTTCGACGACTGGCAGATCATCCACACCGAAATCGAGTACTCAATACTCACCCACACCTACGCAGAACTGGATCTTGCTCATCTGCAGGGCTGGCTCGCCGCCGACCCGACCGCCCGCGGCAACGCCCTGCGTTGCGCACTGGCCGTGTTGCAGGGCAACCACCGCAGCGCGATTGAACACTACGAACACGCCTGTGTGTTGATGTGTGAAGCGACGGCCACACAGGATGCGCTGGTGCCCGGATTGCCCGCACTGTTCTACGCGCTGGCGTTATTGAGAACCCGCAACATGAGCGGCCACAGTGTCCGGCTGGCCGCCTTTGCACACCGGCTCACCGCCCGGCACCACGCTGATCGCTTCACCACAATTGTGCAGCTGTTGGCCCGATTCGACAGCGGCGAACAAACCGTCATTGCCCAGCGTTCGGGTGAGTACGAAGATGACCAATGCCCGTGGTTTGATTTGTTTCATGCCCTGACCCATCACTGGAACAGCACCGCCAAACGCGGCCGAATGCCGGCCATCACCCAGCAATCGCTGACCCACCACTACGACGTTGCGGCCCTTGCCAACGGCAACTGGTACGCCGCCGAAGTCGCCACCCTGTTTCGCCATCGCAATCAGCCATTGCCCGGTGCTTTCGCCAGTCACGCACGCGGCTGGCTGGCGGCAGCCGTATCGCCGCGGCAACACTGGCAAGAGCATCTGAATACGCTCGAGACGGTCAGCAGACACCACGCCGGCAAGCAACTCAAGCAGCGTAACACCGCACCAGACAAACGCTTGGCGTGGCACCTCGTCACCACCGACACCCGCATTGGCATACAACCGCGCGAACAGAAACTCGGCCGTTCAGGGCGCTGGAACAAGGGCCGCAAACTCAAACTCCACGCGTTGATCA
>CAZYDV010000610.1:0-2350 GCA_964646405.1 uncultured Granulosicoccaceae bacterium
GCGCTGCAGGAGCTCCAGACTGAGTGTCACACCGGCGCTGTAATTTGACGCGTAGACCAACGCAATCGAGCTCGCCGCAGCGTTCAGTGAATCAAGCTGACCATCATTGAGGCCCGTGGTGCCGATAACGATCTGTTTGCCATGCTGCACAGCCATTTGGAGTAACGCTGTCGTGCTATCCGGCCTGGTGAAATCGATTATGGTGTCAAAGTCGTTGGCGTGCTGAGCAGCGTCGGCCACGATGCTGATGCCCGCGGCCTCATCACCGGCAACGAGTCCGGCATCCATGCCCAGAAAAGTGCTTTCCGGGTGTTCTATCGCGACCGCCAGTTCAACACCCTCTCGCTCCCGAACGGCGCGCACCAACTGACGACCCATACGACCGGCGGCGCCGGCGATCGCTATTCTGGACATTGACTCGCACGATAGTGGGCAGCCGCCTATATTACCATAGAATGATGTTTCTACATCGTTTTGCTAACCGATTCGAACCACATCCGCAGCACTAGCCGAGCTGCCCCTGCAGCAATCGTTCGAGCTGTTCGGCAGTGACGATAGGGATTTTCAAGGCCTGAGCTTTGGTCAGTTTCGAACCAGCAGCCTCGCCACATACCAGCGCGGTTGTCTTGCCGGATACCGAACCGCTCACCTTGCCGCCAAACGCTTTCAACTGCGCTGCAATTTGATCGCGGCTGTAGTCGTCGAACTTGCCAGTGATGACAAAGACGTGCCCCTCGAACGGTTGCTCTGAATGCTCGGTTGCCGCTGCGGCATCGGCGGTCGGCCAGTGTATGCCCGCATCAATCAGCCGTGCAATTTCCACACGATTGCGCTCACTGGCGAAATAGTCGACCAGAAATTCAGCGATGGTGCGCCCGACGCCCTCCACCCGAGACGGTGGTTGAGACTGCAGATCTTCGGCTCGAACTTGCATCAGGGATTCGCGATCCGGATAGCTTTGCAATAGAGACTCGAGTGAATCGCGGCGCACCTTGCTGAGCGACGAATCGAGCCAGTCGAGCAGCCGTGTTTTATCGGGCCAGTCGCCCTCATCCGTTGTCTGCAAAAAATCCGCTATCCTGCGCGCATTGACGGGACCGATTCCGTCGATCCCCTGCGGCACGTAGTAGTCGACATCAACATCAAACATGGCCTCAACAGAACCAAAATGTTCCGCCAGTTGAGTCGCCGTCGTCTCGCCAATTTCGGGTATGCCCAGCGCATACAGGAAACGTGGCAGAGTGGTGGATTTGCTCGACTCGATAGCGGCCAGCAGGTTGTCAGCCGTTTTCTGCGCAACCAGATCGAGACTGAGCAGTTGCTCGTCATCGAGGTGGTAGAGATCACTGGGCGCCGAGACCATCTCGCGCTCGACCAGTTGCTCGATGACCTTCTCTCCCATCCCGTCGATCTGCATCGCGCGCCGGGAGACAAAATGTTTCAGCGCCTCGGTACGTTGTGCCGCACAGGTGTAGCCACCGGTGCACTTGGCGACAGCCTTTTCATCGCTTTGCAACACCGTTGAACCACAAACCGGACAGACTTTCGGCAACTCAATCGCCCGCGCATTCGCTGGCCTTTCACCGAGCACCGGACGGACGACTTCAGGAATCACATCCCCGGCCCTTCTAACGACGACGGTATCCCCCACGCGCACATCTTTGCGGGCGATCTCATCCATGTTGTGCAATGTCGCATTGCTGACATTGGCGCCGCCAACGAAAACCGGTTCCAGTCGCGCAACCGGGGTCACTGCACCGGTGCGGCCAATCTGAAATTCAACATCGATCAGCCGGGTCGTCGCCTCCTCTGCCGGAAACTTGCGCGCCACAGCCCATCTGGGTGCACGCGAGACAAAGCCGAGCGCACGCTGATATTCGTGACTATCCACCTTGAACACAATGCCATCGATCTCGTAGTCGAGCTCGGGTCGCGTGACCAATAGCTTCTGGTAGTAGGCGTCGCAAGCGGCAATGCCATCGACACGTTCCGAGGCCTGGTTGATCGGCAAGCCCATCTCGCCGAGCCACTGCAGGGTCTGCCAGTGGCCATCGGGTATCGCGGCGTCACTATCGACGGCACCGGTCGAATAGACAAACAGTCGCAGTGGCCGCGAGGCGGTGATCGATGAGTCGAGCAATCGCAGACTGCCGGCCGCCGCGTTGCGCGGATTGGTGAAGACCTTTTCGCCCTTTTTCTGTTGCGATTCGTTGAGTTCGGCAAACGACGCGCGGTCGATGAATACCTCACCACGAACTTCCAGGCGTCCGGCCGGGGCCGCCTGCAATACCAGTGGCAGACTATTAATGGTTCTGAGGTTGGGGGTGATGTTTTCGCCGGTTTGCCCGTC
>CAZYDV010000611.1:0-2317 GCA_964646405.1 uncultured Granulosicoccaceae bacterium
CAGCAGTGGGCCCCGGTCTGGCAGGGCCAGCAGCCGGCGCTTCCACAGCGCTTCGCTGTCGAGTGCCCGGATATCAGCATCGTGCAGCAGATCGTCCAGTGCCTCGCGGCTGTGTAAACGCTGCAGCCGTTGCCAGCACAGCGCGCCAAACAGTTCGGCGCGACTGTGCGCCGGCCGGCCGAGGGCGGCGTAGATGTCACACTGGTGTCTCAGGTCCAGCGGCAGTCCGCACTGCTCGCGCAGGCGCGGGTCGGCATCAATTTGTTGCCACAGGGTCGTTGCCGCGTTGCTGTCAGCAGCAAAGCGGTGGTTGATGTATTCGCGTATGTTGTCATCGGACCAGCGCTGCACGCTGATCTGGTGGATCTGCAGCTCGCCGCTAGTCAGCGCCGGTGACAGATTGCGCCGCCGCACGCTGAATATGGGTGCAAGCTCACCGCGTGCCTCGCCCTGTGCCGCCCAGGCAGACCAGTCGCGCAGCCCTTCGCGATACTGCCGATCGCTGTTGACGCGAATTTCATTAATGCCGTCCAGCAGATAGCGCACGCGAAGCCGTGGCTCCCGCTGCCGCCAGGCGCACAACTGCTGATCAGTGACTTCTCCCTGCTGTGTCTGCAGCCACACCGCCGGCGTATCATCGCTGCCAAACCCCGACAATCGGTGCCACAGACAAAGCTCCAGTGCGGTGTCGGCGCTTGCGGTCGCATTGATCATCCGCAGCGCTGTGGCGGCGCTGTGCAGTTCGTGATGCTGCAGGATGGTGGTTTTGCCGCAGCCGGGATCCCCGGTCAATACCAGCCCGCGCACATCGCCATTGGCGGCCAGCAGCGTCGACAGGCTATCGTGGGTTTCACCGCGTTTTTCATAGAAGCCCTGCTCGCTGCCCGGTCCGCGATGGATCTGCAGATCGAGTTTGACAAACCGAGTCTGCAGACGCCCGCCATCGCGATTGGCCCAGTAGGCGTAGCGCTTGAGCAAAAAGGCCTGCAGGCTGTCGGCCGGTGCCTGGCAGACCTCCGCCAGCAACACATCGAAGCGCTGTTGCTGCTCGGCATCGAGCGCTTCGTAGTCCAGATGTTTGTCTTCAATAATGCGCTCAAGCAGTTCTCGTTGAGCGGCATTCAGATCGGCGGATGCCGATGAATTTGCGCGCTGCAATGGATTTGACGGGTCACCGTTTAAACGATCCGTAAACCAGCGCCGCAACTTCTCCTTCGCCATTTCAGCAACGGTTTCCGGGCCGTTATGTTCATCGACGCCGCGACAATAGGCACCATCGGCATCTTTAACGCACCGGGTAAAAAACTGTCTGACCGCTTTGGCCTGTGCCTGCGCCGCGTCGATTTGATCCTCAGGCCAGTTCTGATCGATCACCTGCGGACAGGTATCGCGAAACACCCAGCAGCCTTTCTGCGCACCAGAGGCCTGAGCCAACTCCCACACGGTGCCGGTCCACAGTTCGTTGAACTCATCGCGGCCATATTCGGCCTCAGGCAGCGGCGAGCCAATGCGATGCCTCAGCAGCGCGATCAATAGATCACAATCAGCCGGGTGGCCGACATGCTGCACGACACTGGACTGCGGCGCGGTATTCCAGTCGCCCAGCATCGGTTGATTCGGGTCTTCCCAGTACACCAGCCGGATGTCAAAGTGCTCGTGCCAGCGGTAATCCGGATCACTGATGATAGAGACAATCGACGCCCGCGCCGCTTTGCAATCCCCCGGATAGGCGATGAATATTTTTACTATTGGCTTACTGCGCTCTGCTGCCATGCCGCCCTCTAACCGTTTGTACATCACATTGGCGACAGTTTACCAATTTTGTGAGTGGCTCTAGTACCAGTGTCTGTAGATGGATCCAGCGTGTTGCCAGCGAAAGCAACCGCTACACTATTTGTGTATCATCAGCTCTTTGAGGCATATAAAATTTGACTCCGCAAATAGCCTTCTGATGAAATCGCTGATGCCGCTAGCGCGCGTTGCGGTGCACGCTAAGAATCCGAACCGCGTCCCAGTGTATCTAGTTCAACCGCTCGGACGCGCAATTCCAGTGAAATTGGCACATTTGCCGACGACGTCGAAGATCGCCAGAAGGCACGGGCAATAGAGGTGTGAACATGACAGATAAACGAGAATGGGTCTCATATTCTGTTGCAGAAGTGGCGAGTTATCTGCGAGTGCCCGCGGCGACAGTGCGCTACTGGGCAAAGGGCCAAAAACACCATTTACCTCTGATCGAGGTTCCGCAACCTGAAGAACGACCGGTGCTTCTGTCTTTTTTCAATCTCATCTCGCTACATGTCCTGGCTACGATACG
>CAZYDV010000612.1:0-2251 GCA_964646405.1 uncultured Granulosicoccaceae bacterium
CCTGTGCACCGACCCCCACCTGGTCGAGCTTCTCTGCGTCGATACCCAGTTCGAACAATTCACGTACCGCGTTGGGCTGCAAATTTATGCCCACGCCAAGTGCCTGCATGGTACTGGCGGCCTCCAGCACCTGACAGCGCACGCCGATTTGATGCAGCGTGAGTGCGAGGCACAGGCCGCCGATGCCGCCCCCCGCAATGATTACCGGTGTATCGCTCAATGCTCGACTCCAACTGGGTAGTTAGCGCGCATGGCAGTCGCCGCTGGCGTGGCGAGCCGGGTCAGTCAGTGCCACACAGACTATGACTCGTATGCGCTGGTATGTTTGCGTGATTGTATCAGTTGCCAGAGTGCTGGAAACTTCAGGTTTTTTTACGGTGCGCAGCGCCTTGTTGCGATATCGTTTTTTTGGAGTATTGCATGTTCAAGACAACCACTACACTGGCCGCTCTGATCAGCCTTTGCTATGGCGCCGCCTATACTTTGATGCCTGGTTTTGTGAACGGCCTGTATATGGACGCTAATCCACAGAGCATTCTGACTGGCAGGTTCTTCGGTCTGTCGCTGCTGTTCATCGGGTTCGCCTGCTGGTTTTTGCGTGATGCGACTGACGCGTCGACCCAGCGTGGCCTGTCAATCGCCGGGCTGGTCAACGGCGCGGTCGGGTTTGTTACCTCTCTGGTGTTCACGCTGAACGGCGGATTGAGCTTTTTCGGCTGGTCTGCTGCAGTGATCTATCTGGTGCTCGGCGTAATGTGGTTGCTATCCCTGCGCAAGGCATCTGCCACTCTTGCCGAGCAGTTGCCCGCTACATAAATTGTAGTTCGGGCGCCCGCGCTGTGTAATGGCGCGCCCGAAAGAGCCAGTTCTGATGGCCAAAATGCGGTGTGGCGTTGGTGTAGGGGGAGAGGTACTCCCAAACTACATGGCCCGCCGGCGTCACTTCAAAGAGGCAACCCTTGGCACCTTCGCAAATCAGCGTGTTACCGCTAAGCAGACGCTGGCACCCGCCAATGTGTGGTGAAAAAAATCCCTGTGGGTTGTCCAGCGCACGGTAGCGCCAAACGATTTCATTGTTGTTCGGGTTCAATTCCCACACTTGCGAATGATGCAGGTCTGCAGCGTAGGCGCCATTGGCAAACAATAGTATGTTGCCATTGTCGAGTAGCTGGGCATCGTGCTGGCCGCCCATGCGATCGTCCTGGTAGTGCCAGATCACCTGGCCACTTTGTCGGCAGATGATAAAAATCAGATTCAGCGTTTTGCAGCTCACCAGATAGTTGCCATTGTCCAGCGGGCAAACTGTGTTGGTGTGCCCGCGCGACCATCGATTGGCGTTGCGATGAATCGGGAACTGACCGTCGTCGAACTCGGTAAAGTGCCACTCCCATACCACGTGTCCGGCAGCGTCTACCTCGCGAATGCACTCGCCGAAGATGCCGCCCTCGGACTCGCTGCCGGGTATGCCACCGAGGATAGCGGCGCCGGCATCGGCCGGTAGTGGTGTGAAAGCCAGATAGACTGCGTGGCCGTTCGGCAGGCGCCGGGCATCGTGATGCTGCCACGGATCCTGATGTTCCCACACCAGCTTGCCGTGCCAGTCGTACTCGCGCATCAGCCCGCTGCCAGTCAACGCCACACCCTCGCGATGCTCGCATCGCTCGTTCATAAACAGATGGCCATTGGGCAGCAGGTAGACCCAGTTGGTAAATCCGGTGCCCACCGCCCACTGGTGCACGGCGGTACCGTTATAATCCACAAGATAAGCGCGGTTACCGGCAGCTGGTGCGAACAGTACGTAGCCATCGGTTGCCGCATCGTCGCGGTGGGTCACTCCTGTATGGGTCAAGAGCACAGTTGAGAATACCTGCTTGTGGCGTGCCGCGTCAGCGTGCGCTGGAGATGGTATTGTGCGTTCGTGTCAGATGCGGTGCAACTGCCCGCCCGAACCTCGTTGGAGAGCAAACTATGTCAGTGGCTGGCAGCCCCGCACCGGATTGCGAGATAGATTTTTATGCAGCGTCCACCATCGCCGATCCGGTTGCGGCCTATCATCGAATGCTGGCAGTTGGTCCGGTGGTGTGGCTTGCGAAAAACCATTTGAACGCGATTTGTGGTCACGCAGAAGTGATTGCGGCATTGCGGGATCATGAGCGATTTCGTTCCGGTGCCGGTGTGTCGATCAATGATTCGATTAACCAATTGCTGATCGGCAGCACCTTGCACTCGGATCCGCCGCAGCACGATAAGA
>CAZYDV010000613.1:0-2233 GCA_964646405.1 uncultured Granulosicoccaceae bacterium
CACGCCGAGTACCGATCCGGCGGCGAACCAGCCCACGATCGCGCGATCGACATGTCCGCGGAATGCCCAGACCCGCCCGGCGTTGGAGCCGGTCTGGATGACGCCGTGCAGTGGCAGCACAATCGCTGGCGGCAGAATCTGCACCATCACAGTAATCACGGCGATGCCGCCGCCGATGCCAAATCCAGCGGTGAAGGCTGAGGCGAAAAACGACAGTACCAGCAGCGTGCTGACCTGCGGCAGGGTCAACATCGCCGGTATCAGTGCCTCGAAAGAAGGGGTCAACAAGGTGTATCCGGGCCGAGTGAAAGCGGACGGCGTGACGTCAGGACGTCACAATTCTGGCAAATCAGGGGTCACGCTGCGCGATTGAACTTGACTCGATCACGCTCGCGTTGAAGTATGGCAGGGTACAGGTTACTTTGGCCTGCAACCTACGGAGGGTATTCCTTGAAACTGTTTACACGCATTCGTTCCACCACCGCCGGCATCGCCTGCGCCGGTGTTCTGACACTGGCCTCACTGCCGGCAATGGCGGTCGACAAGGTATCCGCAGTTCACGCCTTTCCGCCGTTCCTGGTTTACACCAAGACCTTCCTCGCGATGGTCGAAGACATCAACAAACGCGGCGAGGGCATCGTCGAGATTACCGTGCGCGGTGGCCCGGAAGCGATCGCGATGTTCGAACAGCCCAATGCAGTGCGCGATGGCGTGGTCGACATGGTGCACACCCCGGGCAGTTTCTATGGGGCGTCTGTACCCGAGATCGATGCCATGGTCGCCGCCCGCAAAACACCGATGGAAGTACGAGAGAACGGTGGAGCTGCGGCAATGGATGCAGCCCATCAGAAGCGATTCAACGTCAAGCATCTGGGCTGGATCGATGGCGGTATAAAATTCCACATCTACAACGCCAAAGAGTTCAAATTCGGTGACGACGGCGTCGTCGATCTGACCGGTGTGAAGCTGCGGGACAACCCGATTTACCACGCGTTTTTTGAAGCGTTGAATGCAACCACAGCCTCTATGCCCTCAACTGAGGTATACGCAGCGCTCGAGAAAGGTGTCGTCGACGCCAGTGCGTGGACCTCGATTGGTATCATGGATCTGAAGTGGGACAAGTTCCTGAACTATCGCCTCGAGCCGGCTTTCTACAACACCGATATCGGTGTGATCTTCAATCGTGATAGCTGGGATGCGCTGTCACCTGAGTCTCAGAAGCTGATTCAGGATGTAGTGATTGAATGGGAAGCCAAGTCCTACGCTGACCGCCAGGTTGATCGTGAGAATGACGCCAAGGCGCTGCAGGAAGGTGGTATGGAATTCGTCCCCATGTCTGATGAGGCATCGGCGAAGTACCTGAAGCTGGCCGATGATGCCTCCTGGGCGCGTATGAAAGAGCGCCTGGATAAAATGGGTGGAGACAGCGCCTACGACGAACTTCGCACGCTTTACTACGGCGAGTAGCGCCTCCCTGCTACCGCGTAAAAGCGCTTGATCAAATGGGGCCATTCTGGCCCCATTTTCATTGTTTACCCAAGGCTAATCGCCTGGCGGAATCTCCTGCACCGACTCCATGCGAATAATTGACAAGATTTGCGATTTTCTGGCGATTCTGGCCGGTATCTATCTGGTTGCGATCATGTTCGCGATCGTCTTTCAGGCGACGTCGCGCTCACTGGGTTACTCGGGATCGTCTCATGTGTTCACTTTCTCTGAGTATGGATTACTGTATATCGTGATGGCTGCATCGCCGTGGCTGGTGCGCCTGAAAGGTCATGTCTACATCGAGTTATTGACAGCCGCCATTCCAAAGCCGGCTGCATTTACCTTTTCCAGAGTCGTCACGCTGCTGTGCGTGCTGATCTGCCTGTTGCTGGTGTGGTATACCGGCGAGGCCACGCTTAAAGCCTACACCCGCTCCGATTTTGATATGCGCTCACTGGATATGCCCAAATGGCTGCTGTTGATCTCGATGCCGATTTGTTTTGCGCTGATGGCATGTCAGTTCATGCGTTTCGTATTTGGCGACGAAACGCTCCATTCGGGTGAAGCCGGGGTGCACGAATGAGATTCGATAGCGCCACCGCTGTTCTTAAAGCGGAAACCTTGTAATGGAGTGGTACAGCGCTCTGGGGTTTCTGTTGGGCATGGTCCTGTTTTTCATGTTCATTGGTGTGCCGGTAGCCCTGGCGTTTCTGGCGGCCAATATGATTGCGGCGACCTATTTCAT
>CAZYDV010000614.1:0-2211 GCA_964646405.1 uncultured Granulosicoccaceae bacterium
GGCGTGCAGTCGACTGGCCAGTGCCTCGGCCTGTTCGGTCGAGCAATTGCAGATTAACAGGCCGAACTCGTCGCCGCCCAGCCTTGCCAGCAGGTCACCGGCCCGCACCTGGGCACTGAGTTCGCGAGCCAGTCGGGTCAGCAGCAGGTCGCCGGCTGCGTGACTGCAGGTGTCGTTGATCAGCTTGAACTGATCCAGATCGACATAGCAGATGGCGTGTTGGTGCCCGTTCGGGCTTCGCGCCTCTTCGATCAGTCGCGCCAGCGCACGTTCAAAAGTGCTGCGATTGGCCAGTCGGGTCAGTTTGTCGTGGCTTGCCTGGTACTCCAGCTCCTGCGCCAGCGTGTGCTCCGCGGTGACGTCGCGAATCGCGAGCACCGATCCGCTGTGCTGCCCGTGTGCGTCGGTCAGCGGAGAGAGCAGCGTATCCACGACGGTGATCGGCAGTGTGGCATTCTGCAGCTTGAGCACCGCGTCCTTGTTGACTGTGCTGCGAGCGGTGCCGGGCTGCAGACGGTACTGCTCGGCACCAGGATCGTTCGCAACACTGAAGATCAGTGCATCCGAAAGACGCTGGCCAAGCAGTTGCTCGCCGTTACCCGCGACGATCTGATCCGCCGCCGGGTTGAAATAGTCGATGATGCCGTCTGCGTCCGTGGTGATGACGCCGTCGCCGATCGACTGCAGTGTCACCAGCGCGCGCTCGCGTTCCTGTGCCAGGACGCGCTCGCGATATTCGATCTGCAACTCCGAGCTGTTTCGCAGCATGCGCAGGAAAAACGCCAGGCTGAAAAATAGAAACGAACCTGAAAATGTGGCGATCAAGAGCGACAGTTCCTGTTCCGACAGGCCGGTCGGGCGCGTCAGCGAGAGCAGCGTGTCGCCGATGTCGGTACTGATGTCCACCCGTTTTGACATGGGCGAAAACCAGTCGACGAAGTGCAGATCCGGCACGGACGTCGCGGTAGCGGCTGCGGCCGCTACCGGATTTTCCCGGTCGCCCTGGTATACGAACAGGGAGGCATCCAGGATGTCCTCGTCGGCGCGGATCTGGGTCAGGATCTGCTGGATGTCGAGCGCCAGCCAGTAGCCGCCATCGGTCTGATCGAGCCGGTCGATCGGATGGGCCGGCGGGTAGTGACCTCGATAGGTTGGTTGCACGATCAACATGCTGCGAGTGGGCAGTGGCCAACTGTCTGGCGTGCCGGCGATGGTGGTCTGATTCTGCGCTGCCGCAGCTTCCAGTCGGCGACTCAGTTGCGGATTGGATTCCAGGTCGAGTCCGATCAGCTCATAGAGTTTAGAGGCCGCCGGGTGCACATTGACAATCGGGTGGAAGCGGTTGCGCGTCGCCGTCAGGGGTTGCTCGCCGTCACTGCGCAGACGGGTCGATTCGGCAATCACGCCGTAGTGCTGCAACACCGCCGAAAAATCCATCGCCTGTTCGAGATCAAGGCGATCGTAGCGCCCGAGTGCCTGCACCGACGGGCGCGTCTCTATTACCCCTTTGGCGTAGATCGCAAATTGACGATGCACCCGTTCGCGCTCAGATGCCTGATGGATCGCCGCGACCGAATGCAGCACCTGGCTGCTGTCACTGGTGGCTTGCAGCAGTCGTTGTTCAATCTGGTCAGCGGTGGTGTCAAACTGCTTGAGTTGCTTGTTGACCACCAACGTGATTGCGATGAACGTGGCCAGACAGGCACCCGTCAGCGTCACTATAACGGCCAGCAACAGGTCGTGGCGCTCGACCGGTTGCTCAAGTTTCGGCACGCGTGCGCTCATGACCCACCTGGCAAACGGGGCCGGCATTTGCTCAGTGGTGTATCGGCCTGCGCCTGGCGCAGGCGCACAGTGGCATGCAACCGCTCGCATGTTGGGACGGTTGGTCGCATCAGCTTTTTCTCACCGCTACCGCTGTGCATCTTGGCGCACTCATCATTTACCTGCCGGTTATCTGAGAAATAGCGGCGGATCGGAGTTCGGGTACAGCCCGCGGGCCCGGGTATTTGCAGTCGAGCGCGTTTTTAACTGACGATTCGCTTCCAGAAATCGTACAACCCGGCATAGCCCAGGGGAGACTTCGCGCTGTGGTGTCTGCCGTGGCGGTTCGGGGGCGGTTAGCTGGCGGCATTGCGCTGCCGGTGTGGGCAGGCCGCAGATTTCTGGCTCGCGGTGGTTAGCGCTTGATATAGTGCCGCATCCGACCCC
>CAZYDV010000615.1:0-2210 GCA_964646405.1 uncultured Granulosicoccaceae bacterium
TACTACCGAACCTTTCTGGCAAGCCGGCGTTGACTGGATATGGGATACCTATTTTTATACTCTGAACGGGTTCAACAAATGGTTTATCGTTGAAGTGCTTGTACCGGTTAAGAAAGCTTATTTGTCTATGCCCGTGATTGCGACATTTACATTAGCAATGGGTACCGGATTTATTATAGGTGGCTTTCGTTCTGCGCTTATTGTTGGTGGATACTTGTTGTTTATCGCGCTTACCGAATGGTGGGATCGAGCCTTGATCACAGCGTATCTGATGACAATGGCGGTACTGATTTCCGGCGTCCTGGGCATTGTGTTGGGAACTCTGTGCGCACAACACAAAACTTCTTCGAAAATTTTATTGACCTGGTGTGACACTCTGCAAACCTTTCCATCGTTTATATACCTGATACCGGTGATGATGTTATTCGGTGTTACCGATACATCGGTGCTTATTGCTGTTGCAGTTTATGCCACTATTCCGGCAGCTCGATACACGGTAGTCGGGCTCCGTAGTGTGCCGGAATCGTTGCACGATGCGGGCTCCATGTCCGGAGTCAATCGCATTCAGCGATTCATATCCATAGAGCTGCCGATGTCGTTTCCGCATCTGGCGCTGGGTATCAATCAAACTGTTGTGTTTGCGTTAGCGATGGTTGTAATCGGTGCGCTTATAGGTACCGACGATCTTGGACAATTGATTCTGGGGGCATTGTCGGACCGACACGGTGTTGGTAATGGCTTGATTCTTGGTTTTTGTGTTGCGTTTATAGGCCTGGCGATCGATCAGATTTTACGGACTTGGGCCAATCAGAGGAAAGAAGCCTTGGGAATGGACTGACGATCCACAAAGCCCTTTCAATCATCGGGTGCACGACTCAGTTTCAGGCACAGTTCTGAGACTGCTTGTGAGCATGGGCACAGGCGTGGTTTTAAGCACCAGAACTTTGCTGGTGATGAACTCCCGGACGGATTAACAATACTCATTTCTGTGGCACTTGAGAAAGAGCTGCCAGGTATAAGTGGTCAGAAGTGGTCTTTACCCGCGAACGGCAAGGTACGTGTGCACGACGGGCTCGCACACAGTCACGATATTGTGGTTATTGATCAGAGCTCAAAACTAGTGGCGCCGATGCTCGAAGCTAATCCCGGGCTGAGAGATTTTTTCTAGCAGTGCAGGGCCGTACTCACATCCTGACACGTGACTTGTCTGGATCGTAAAACGGATAACTAATTACCGTTGCAGGCAATCGCTTCTGGTGGCCGTCGAGTTTACCGACTTCAACCTGCGTGCCTGGCTCGGCGTGTTCCACTGTCACCCGGCACAGTGCTATGTTTTTGGCCAGCTTTGGTGAACGAGTAGCACTGGTTATCTCGCCAATTTGCTGTCTACCAATATGGACACAGTCGCCGTGTGCTGCAGGCTCATCGCCTTCCAGCTCAAGTCCAACCAGTTTTTTCTGTGGATTGTCTTTTCGCTTTTGCAGAGCGTCACGGCCGATGAAATCATCGGTTTTACTTTTTAAGGGTACGGTAAACGAGATGCCGGCTTCGAAGGGATCGGTTTCGTCGCTGAACTCGTATCCTGCGAAAATCAGCCCGGCTTCAATACGCAGCATATCGAGTGCTTCAAGACCCAGTGGAGTAATCTGGTGTGGCTTGCCGGCTTCCATCACTGCA
The DNA here is from genome assembly GCA_964646405.1 of uncultured Granulosicoccaceae bacterium. Lineage (GTDB taxonomy): Bacteria > Pseudomonadota > Gammaproteobacteria > Granulosicoccales > Granulosicoccaceae > CAKZSB01. The sequence continues at coordinate 1,678 of CAZYDV010000615.1, forward strand.
TCCCACACTTCGGCACCATCTTTCGGGTGACACCAGACTTCGTAGCCCAGTTCACCGGTATAGCCGGTGCGTGATACCAGTATCGGCGTGCCTTCATCGTGGCCAATGCGGGCTACTGAAAATCGAAACCATGCAAGGTCTTCGAGTGGTGTTTGGTCGGGACGTGTCCAGACTATCTCTTTCAACACATCCCGGCTTTTTGGGCCCTGCACCTGCAGGTTGTGCAGCTGGTCAGTAGATGATTTTACCCAGCAGTTTAGATTGCGTAACTGCGCTTGTTGCCGCAGCCATATGCCACTGTAGTCAGATCCGCCAACCCAGCGGAAGTTCGTTTCACACATTCTAAACACCGTGCCGTCGTCTACCATACCACCGTTCTCGTAACACATGGCGGTATAGACGACCTGGCCCGGAGACAGACGTCTGACGTCGCGCGTTACGCAGCTTTGCAACAACTCTTCAGCATCGGGGCCGAGTACTTCGTACTTTCTTAACGGTGACAGGTCTGTGACTATGACACCTTCGCGGCATGC
>CAZYDV010000616.1:0-2209 GCA_964646405.1 uncultured Granulosicoccaceae bacterium
ATGAACCACCCAATGATCAAAAAGATCTTGAAGATGCCTGCGAGGAACTCGGCTGCCATGCACTAAGCCTTTCACTGCTCGGGCGCTTTCTGTTCGATGCGCACGGCGGCGACATTCGCCGCCGCGACACGGTAGGCCTCGCCCGTGCAGACCAGGCCACACGCACCGCACGAAAGCGCACTGCGTGGAAAATTCTCGCAGTTTACGAAAACTGGCTGCAATCGCCGCAGGGTCGCCCCGGAGACCTCGCCGCCCTGCGCCTGCTGGGCCTGTTCGACCGCCCGGCACAACCAGGCTGTATTGCGGCACTGCGTAAGACACCGATCATTGAGGGGCTGACTAATCTGCTTGTGCCGCTGGATGACGGTGAATGGAATATTGTGTTGCGACGATTGGTCGATGCGCGATTGTTGAGTGTGAGAACACCGCCGCAGGATTCTGACAGTGGTTTCGCAGCGCCGCTCGCGTCACTGCCACTGGACGCGCATCCGCTGGTGCGGGAGTATTTTGCAGAGCAGATGAAAGAAGAGATGCCGGAGGCTTTTGCTGAGGCGCATGGAAGATTGTTTGATTTTTTGTGTGAGGATACTGAGCAACAGCCGGATACGCTGGCTGGTTTGCAGCCGCTTTATCAGGCGGTGACGCATGGGTGTTTGGCTGGGCGGCATCAGGAGGCTTGTGGTGATGTGTATCGCGATCGTATTCTGCGTGGTACTGGGTCGGGTGGTTTTTACAGCTTGAAACAACTTGGGGCGATCGGTGCTGATCTGGGTGCGATTGCCGCGTTTTTTGATTTGCCGTGGCAGCGGTTGTCGGAAAATCTGAGTGAATCGGATCAGGCATGGTTGCTGAACGAAGCGGCATTCAGGCTCCGTGCACTCGGTCGTTTGACTGAGGCGCGAGAACCGATGCGGGTGTCTGGTGAAATGGACGTTGAAAATCAACAATGGAAAGGCGCGGCGGATAGTTATGGCAACCTGAGCGAATTGGAACTTACCCTCGGACTGGTATCAGAGTCGGTCAGCAGCGGCTACCGATCTGTTGAATTCGCTGACCGCAGTGAGGATGAGTTTCGGCGTATGAGCAAACGCACCACAGTCGCCGACGCGCTGCATCAGCATGGCAAGCTGGCCGAAGCTCGTGCGTTGTTCGAGCAGGCTGAACAGTTGCAGGCGGAACGGCAGGAACAGTTGCCGTTGCTGTATTCAGTGCAAGGAGCTCGGTATTGCGATTTGTTGTTGGGGGCGGGTGAGCGGGCTGCGTGGGTTATTGTGTTAATAGGAAACCGCATTGAAAATGACGATTTACCACGAGCACCTGAATCCACCGCCACTGCCGAGGCAGCTATTGAAGAAAACTGTATCCCTATCGACGAGTATTGTAACCAAGTATGTGAAAGAGCCTCGCAAACTCTGAAATGGGCACAAGAATATAATGCTCCCCTGTTAGACAAAGCACTCGACACATTGACGGTGACTAGAGCAAACCTTTACGAATATAAATTGGATGCGACTCAAAACTCAGACGCCCTGCAAAAAATTGCACCCAACCTCGAAAAAGTCATCAGCGGACTTCGCAATGCGAGCACAACGCACCACATCCCCAAAGCCCTGTTAACCGCCGCCCTATTCAGCCATTTGTGGGAGCATAACCAAACCACCGATACAACACTACCTGCTTCCCTGCAACACACCGCCAGCCACTTCCTAGACGAAGCAGAGTTGATCGCCAAACGCGGCCCGATGCCGTTGTATCTGGCAGACATACACCTGCATCGCGCCCGTCTGTTTCGCGATACCGATGAACTGGCCAAAGCGCGTGTGTTGATTGAGAAGCATGAGTATTTCAGGCGTACGCCGGAGTTGGAGGATGCGGAGCGAGCTTTGTTGCCGGATGAAACCGAACAATCGTAGGGTACGGTAAGCCTAAGCGCACCTACCATCAGACCTTCGCGATGCCACCCGCGCGCAAAGCTTGCAACTCTTTTGAACGATTCCCTAACGACATTGGTACGTGCGCTTAGGCTTACGGCCCCTACGTCAATCATGCCACCTTCGTCTACGTAAACGCTCTACCCACAATCACAAAAACGGTGACGCAATTCCGTATTCTCTGGTAGCGCTTTGATAACTTTCGTATAGCAGCAAACCAAGAAGGGCGCATTCAACTTTCAAGTGCATAACATATGTCGCCTTTCGAAACATTGATA
>CAZYDV010000617.1:0-2203 GCA_964646405.1 uncultured Granulosicoccaceae bacterium
AATAGCGCTTGGTTTTTCCAATGTCTGCCGCTATAGTTATTTCAGTAATTACTGTAATAGCGAAAATTAATGAAACTACCAGCGAACAAACAGGCGTTTGTACTGCACTTTGGCGAAATGGGCAGCCGCTGGGGCATTAATCGTACGGTGGGGCAGATCTACGCGGTGCTGTATCTGAGCGATGAGCCGCTGAACGCCGAGCAGATCACCGAAGCGCTGGGGGTCTCGCGCTCGAACGTGAGCATGGGCCTGAAGGAATTGCAGGCCTGGCGACTGGTGCGCTCGCAACACCTGCCCAATGACCGGCGCGACTATTTCTCCACCCCAGAGGACATTCTCGACATCGCTCTGACGCTGGTTGAAGAGCGCCGCAAACGGGAACTGGACCCAACGCTGACACTGCTGCGTGACACGCTGATGCAGGCCCCCACCGACGAGGCGGATGAACACGCTCACCATCGCATGCGCGAGATGTACGAGCTGATGGAGCAGGTATCGCGCTGGTCTGAGGATATCCAGAAGCTGAGTCCGGAAAACCTCAAGCGGCTGCTGAAACTTGGCAGCACCGTGCCCAAGCTGCTCGACATGAAGGACAAGCTAAGCCTGGTCGGCGGAAAGTCTGGCAAAGCAAAAAAAGAACGTTAGTCTAAAAGGAGCCATACTCGTGGATGCTCTATTGTTAGCGCGAATACAGTTCGCGGCCAACATCAGTTTTCATATTCTCTTCCCCACTATTACTATCGCACTGGCCTGGGTGCTGTTGTACTTCAAGCTGCGGTTCAATGCATCGGGCGAGCGCCATTGGCAACAGGCCTATCACTTCTGGGTCAAGGTATTTGCTCTGTCGTTTGCGCTGGGTGTCGTCAGCGGCATCACGATGTCGTTTCAGTTTGGCACTAACTGGCCAGGTTTCATGGAAACCGTCGGCAACATCGCAGGCCCGCTGCTCGCCTATGAAGTGCTGACGGCCTTTTTTCTGGAGGCGACGTTTCTCGGCATCATGCTGTTTGGTGCAAGCCGTGTGTCTAACCGTCTTCACACAGTAGCAACGCTGCTGGTGGCGATCGGCACCAGTATGTCGGCCTTCTGGATTCTGGCGCTGAACTCGTGGATGCACACACCGGCCGGGTTTGAAATACGCGACGGCGTCGCCTATCCGCTCGACTGGATGGCGATCATCTTCAATCCCTCGATGCCGTACCGCATGATTCACATGCTGCTGGCATCAGGACTGACGGCGGCCTTTCTGATCGCTGGCATCTCGGCCTGGCAATGGCTGCATCACAACCGCAGCGACAGCGTCAGGGCCGCGATGAAAACCGGTGTTGTACTGGCCGCAATGCTCACCCCACTGCAGATTTTCGTTGGCGATCTGCACGGTCTGAACACACTGAAACATCAACCGGCCAAAATTGCTGCGATGGAGGGCGTGTGGGAGACCCAAACCGGCGCACCGCTGTTGCTGTTCGCGCTGCCTGACCAACAGAACCGCCGCAATCACTACGAGATCGGCGTGCCGAAGCTTGCGAGCTTCATCCTCACCCATGATCTGGATGGCGCGGTGCGCGGGCTCAACGACTTCGACGGCCAACATCCGCCGGTGGCACCGGTGTTCTGGGGATTTCGGGTGATGGTGGGCACCGGCATGCTGATGTTGCTGTTGTCGTGGTGGGTGAGCCTACAACTGCGACGCGATGGCGAACCCGGCCGCTGGTCTGCGCGGGCGCTGGTTGCGATGACATTCTCTGGCTGGGTCGCGACCCTGGCGGGCTGGTACGTGACCGAGATCGGCCGGCAACCATGGCTGGTCTATGGTGTTTTGCAAACCAGCGACGCGCTGGGGCCAGTGGCCGCACCCGCCATCACGGGCTCGCTGGCGATGTACCTGGCGTTATACGGGTTCCTGATTCTGGCCTATATCTCGACATTGTTCTACCTGGCTGGCAAGCGAGAGGAGACGCCAGCCGCCCTCCCAAAACCACTGACCGCCTGATAACCGGACGATAAACATGAACGCAGAATTCTGGTTGCCGATTGTCTTTATCGGCCTGATGGGACTGTCTATTTTGATCTATGCGATTCTCGATGGCTACGATCTTGGTGTGGGCATCCTGATGAGTACCGCCGACAATCCACAGCGCGATCAGATGATCGCCTCGATCGGACCGTTCTGGGATGCCAACGAAACCTGGCTGGTGCTGGG
>CAZYDV010000618.1:0-2182 GCA_964646405.1 uncultured Granulosicoccaceae bacterium
CGGTGGAGTACTTTAACCCGGATGTTTCATCAGGATGACGATCTCTTACTTGATCTTAAACACTCGCTGCACTTCGTAACTTTCGAACCGGTGTACTGACACACCGCCCTCCATGTTATCAGTGTAGGGAAAATGCTCCAGCAACTGCAACCTGTAGTCCAGCAATACATCGCGCTCTTCATCCCTGGCGATGCGAATCAAGCGATCCGCCTGGCGTTGCCGTAGCACCGCATTCTTTGGCCGAAGCGAAGAAACAGCCTCGCCGCACGCTTGTAAAAAGCAATAGCACAGACGTATCATGGCGAGGCTGCTTGAGGAGGAATCTGTGTCCAACCACGACTATGACTTGATCGTTCGCAACGGAACTGTCATCGACGGCAGTGGCGCTGAGCCCCGATCTGCGGATGTTGCCATTCTGAATGGCATTATTGTGCGGGTTGGCGACGTAAACGGATCTGCCACGACTGAAATAGACGCACAGGGTAAACTGGTCACGCCAGGGTTTGTCGATATTCATACGCATTACGATGCCCAGGCTATCTGGGATGATCACCTCGCACCATCCTCATTGCACGGTGTTACCACGGTGGTGATAGGCAACTGCGGGGTTGGGTTTGCACCTTGCCGTCCTGAAGACCGCGAGAAACTGATCGAGCTGATGGAGGGTGTTGAGGATATTCCGGGTGCCGTGATGCATGAGGGGTTGGAATGGACCTGGGAGAGCTTTCCCGAATACCTTGATGCGCTTGAATCGCGGCCACGCGATGTTGATGTCTGCGCGCTGGTGCCGCATGCGGCAGTGCGGGTCAATGTGATGGGCGACCGCGCGGTAGCGTTTGAACCTGCAACTGGCGAGGACATCGACAAAATGCGCCGTATTACTGCCGAGGCGGTCAAGGCGGGAGCACTCGGCGTATCTACCAGTCGCACCACCTCACACAAAACACTGGCCGGCGCCTACATTCCAACACTGCGCGTCTACGAAGATGAACTAATGGGCCTGGCCGAGGGTTTGAACGATGCCGGTAGTGGTTTTATTGAAGTGGTCTCTGACTGGATTACCGACGAAACGCCGGAAACCCTGCAGGCCGATCCGGATCCGGTAGAGGCATTCGGTATTTTGAAGCGGGTTTCGCAAAACAGTGGCCGGCCAATGGTGTACACACTGGCACAGCGCCACAGGTTGCGTGAGATGTTTGACCAGCTTCTGGAAATGAATCGCGAGGCCTACGAAAAAGAAGGCGTTAATATTCGCCCGGTATTTCCGCCACGTGCGATAGGCATTCTGCTCGGTTTGCAAGCCAGTCAAACCCCGTTTAGCGGCTGCCCAACGTTTAAATCGTTTAGCCATCTACCCCATGATGAAATGGTGGCAAAACTGATCGACCCGGCAATCAGGGCAAAGATACTCTCAGAAGATCCGGTAAAAGGTTCAACCTTCCCGTTGATTCATCGCATGTCCTATGCGCACATGTTTCCTTTTAGAGACAAAAACTACACTCCGGCAGAGAATGAAAGCCTGGCGGCTGTGGCCGAGCAAGCCGGTGTAGCGGCAGCGGAAATTGCCTATGACCTGCTAACTGCGGACAACGGCAAGAACTTTATTTATATGCCGATCACCAACTACTCCGACTACAGCCTTAGTGCATCGGAGGAACTACTGAATGAAAAAATGGCGATCATGGGTCTTGGTGACGGCGGGGCACACGTCGGTTTCATTCTCGACGCCGGCTTCCCTACATGGCTGCTGACCTACTGGGGCAAATCGGAGGGCAAGTTTGATGCGCCGGAACTGATACGCCGACTCACCAGCGACACTGCCGAGGCAGCTGGCCTCGGTGATCGAGGACTGATACGTGAAGGCCTGAAAGGTGATTTGAATATTATCGATTGGGATGCATTAGATTTTGAAGCGCCCCATATGGTGCAGGATCTACCGGCCGGCGGAAAACGCCTGATGCAGGGTGCCAGTGGATACGTTTTTACCATTGTCAACGGCGTGGTTACGCATCGCGATGACACGCCCACCGGGGAACTACCCGGCAAGCTGGTCAGAGGTCAGCGCGCGGCGCCGCCACTGTAGCATTCAGGCGCTATCCTATGGCAGCCTGCTTTCGGAACTGCTCTTATGTATCGACGTAACATCGCTATAATTCCACTACTGCTCGTTCTTGCTCTTTCA
>CAZYDV010000619.1:0-2180 GCA_964646405.1 uncultured Granulosicoccaceae bacterium
GCTGTTGATGAATATCGCCTGCAGTTTGCCGTCGCGCTCGACGGCGAGGCGGTGACATTTGAACGTATTGGTATTGCGCTGGCTGAGTTTCAAAAAACACTGATCGCAAACAACAGCCCCTATGATCGCTGGATGCGCGGCGAGCCGGATGCGATGACGCCGGATCAGGTATCGGCGATGCAGGAGTTTGTCACGACCGGTTGCGCCGACTGCCACAACGGGCCGATGTTCTCCGACTTCGAATTGCATGTATTGGGTGCGGCAGAACATGGTATGCAGGACGAGCCGGACAGTGGCGACGGCAACTTCGCCTTTAGAACGCCGACTTTGCGCCAGCTCGAATTCACCGGCCCGTATTTTCACAATGGCCAGTTTTCAACGGTGTCTGCTGCGGTTAACTTTTACGACGAGCCGCGGTCCAGAAACTCGAATGTGCCAGGTGCGTCACTGGATCCAGACTTGCTGGATATGCCCGAGATGGATGATGGTCGCGGCGCATTTATTCAGAATTTTTTGAACGCATTGAACGATCCTGAATTTGATCGCAGTGTGCCAGAGTCAGTACCAAGCGGATTGCCGCCGGGCGGGTTTTAGTAGTCTTCATGGCAAAACCGCCCGAATCACACGCCGAATACCTGTAGGGTTGGTAAGCCCGGGCGCACCTACCACCCGCGTTGGATAAGGTACGTGCGCTTAGGCTTACGGCCCCTACGGACTATTGGTACAGAAAGTACACTCCCGAGTGGGAGTGCGACTGCGTCGAGCGAACAAGCCGTGAGGGCGCACGCCGCGCTAAGTTGCTTCCCAGGTCGCAGGCAGTATCCCGTCATGACATGGTGAATGCAATCGTAGGGGCCGTAAGCCTAAGCGCACGTACCAACTCACTATCGATGCCGCTGTTGCCAAACCGATGGGGCACTCGAGTCAGTCGCAGGGTGGATATAGGTGCGGCTGACGATCGGGTCGGGTGATTTGCGGCCCGAAATCTTACGTTCCTGCTCGTCGTGCAACACGGCGTCAAAACCAACGGCGAAAAGCTCGCGAAGCTGATCTGGCAGCAGTTGACCGCTGGCCTGCAATCTGCCGGTAAACCCAAGCACCTGGCGCAGGTGTGCTGCCAGCGACAGGCCGCGACCATCTGCGAAGCTGTCGAAGTGGATGGTCAGTTTATCGGCGTTTAACAGTGCGGTGTCGATGTCAGCCGGAGGGGTGTCCCCCGAAAGTACCGGTGCGTCTGCATCGACCGCGATCCGGGGGCGCTCAGGCGTTTGCATAGACGTGCTCCTTAAACGGTTCCTTGCCGATGCGCTCGAAGGTATCGGCGAAGTCTTCATCGGCGATCCGGTTGGCCTGCCAGGTGTCGACCAGTTTGTCGATAGCATCCGGCAGTTGCTCGGCAGAGAACCCTGGCCCCAATACTTTGCCGACCGTTGCCTGCATGTCGTTGCGCCCGCCAAGGGTAATCTGATAACTCTCGCTGCCTTGTTTCTCCAAACCCAAAATACCAATCGCTGCGACGTGGTGGTGACCACAGGCGTTAATGCAGCCGGAGATATTCACACTCACGCCGGACAGCGGCTGTCTGGTTTCGCGTTTTGCCAGTTGCGATGACAGTGTTTGCGCCAGCGGGATGGAGCGCGCCTTGGCGAGGCTGCAATAGTCCATGCCGGGGCAGGAGATAATGTCACTCGCGTTGTCCACATTGGCGCTGGCAAGGTCTGCTGTGACCAGTTTCTGCCACACGGCATAGAGGTCAGCACGGCTTACATGGGGCAGAACCAGATTCTGCCGATGGGTGACGCGAACTTCGTCCTGCGAGTAGTTTGCCGCCAGTTCGGCAACTGTGCGCATCTGCGCCGATGTCGCATCACCGGGTATACCGCCAGCCGGTTTCAGCGAGATCACTACGATGGCGCGATCGGGGTTTTGATGTTCAAAGATATTGTTGCGGAGCCATTGGGCAAAAACAGGATCGGCCGGTTGCTCTGATCGTGTCACGGGCGTAGCCGCTGAGGCATCCGTCGCGGCGAAATGCGTCTCAATCCGCTGCAACTCGTCGACGGCATGCGCATAGATTTCGCGATCAGTGTGCTCAAACGCCTGTTGCACCTGCGCTGAAAATTCCGCCAGGCCAAGATCTGCCAGCAGGATTTTTATCCGCGCCTTGTACTTGTTTTTAC
>CAZYDV010000620.1:0-2171 GCA_964646405.1 uncultured Granulosicoccaceae bacterium
CAGGTAAAAGTTTGCATAAAAGGCCTTTGGCAAAAAAGCACTGTGTCTATTCACCATCAGACGAATCCTCATGAATAATGCGGCTAGCGCTATAATGTATGGATGCCTGGGGATAAATCACAACAGTTACACTTTTCACGTCCAGTGGTGCTGGTCGGTGGCGGAGACTTGAACCTCGCCGCACTGAATGGTTTGTCGTCGCGTGGCTGGCCTTTGGTGGCGGCAGATGGTGGGGCGAACAGTCTGCGCGATCTGGATGTGACGCCGGCGGCAATCATCGGTGATATGGACTCTCTGGATGACCCTGAGCACTGGCGGTCGCGTTGTCAGTTGTTGCAACTGGCTGAACAGGACACCACGGATTTTGAAAAGTGCCTCTACAGTATTGATGCCCCCGGGTTTGTCGCTTTGGGATTTACCGGCAAGCGTTTCGATCACACCCTGGCGGTGATGCATTCGCTCAGTGTTTACGCTCGCCGGCGAAACATCATGCTGTTAGCTGAACAGGATGTACTCTGGGCTCGCCAAGGCTCGACTCGCCTGCAACTGCAGGCCGGCATGCGATTATCGGTCTACCCCTTGTCTCGCGTGTGTTTTGAATCCTCGTGCGGGCTTGAGTATCCGCTCGATGGCCTGGTGCTTGAGCAGGGCAAGGCGATCGGCACCTCGAACCGTGTGGTCGAGGCCGGGGTTGAGATACGCCCCGGTGCAGGCGATGATGGCCTGTACCTGCTGATCACGCCGCTGGAGTCGCTGGCACTTTTGCTCAACCAGTGGATCTGATAACACGGCCGGTTTAGTTGGCTGACGTGCGAGCCGCCAGCCATCTGACGAGGAAGGCCAGGCCGACTAAAATCACGCAGATCGCTGTCATCATCCACAAGGCTGCGTCGAACCCGCCATAGACATCGGCAATCAGGCCGATGCTCATCGGGCCGAGTACGCCACCGATCTCGGCAGCAGTGAAAAACAGCCCGCCGGCGATGCCGATGTTTTTCGCGCCGACCTGCGGCGTTTCCATCAAGATCAGGATGGCCAGTGTCATCATGGTGCTGCGTGCGATGCCCTGCAACATCAGACCACCCGCCAGTAGCGGCCCGTCACTGGTGCGCAGTAGCCACAGTGCCACCAGCGCGGTGGCAATCAGGCCGATCAGGAGATAATAGCGGCGAGCGGGGGTTGCCAGGCGCGGAATCAGTAGCGATCCGGCGACGCCGGCGATGGTTGGAATGGCCGCCCAGTAGCCGGCGTCTCTGGCGCTCATACCGCCGCTGCGCAGGATTTCGGGAAGCCAGTTGCCCAGCCCATGATTGATCGTGAAGATGCCGATGCTCATGATCAATATGACCACGACCAGTGGGATACGCAACAACCGGACGAACACGGCGAGGGTGCCGTCGGCTATTGTGGCGGTCGGTGCAGGATTGGCCAGGTGGCTGGTTTTGCTGAGGTTGATCAACCACCACGTGGCCGCGGCAGCGGTGGCGATACTGGCAAAAATCATCATCACGTAGCGCCAGTTGTGATCGGTCCAGGGCATCAACACACTGTTGGTCAGCGCCAGTGCGGTTATTCCTCCCAGCGCCGGACCTGTCATGTAGATGCCCATTGCCGTGCCTCGCTCGCCTGAGCCAAACCAACTGGCGATTACTTTGGGTGCGCCGATCGATATCAGCGGCCCACCCAGACCGAACACTGCCACCGCCATCCACATGGTGCCCGCGCTATCAGAAATTCCTCGCAGTGCAGCAGATGCCGCGATGATCAGACCCGCGAGCGTCAACGAGGTACGCAGGCCGAATCGATCAATGGCGATGCCGACCGGTATGGCACAGAACAGGTAGACAAACTGCCAGGCACCGAGGATGCGGCCCATGCTGGTGAGCGAGATCTGTAATTCTTCGACGATGGTTGCAACCAGCGGGGCAATGGATGAGATCACCAGGCCAAAGCAGTAATACAGTAGCCATACGCCAAACAACATCACCCAGCGATAGGGTGAATCGATTCCCTCGTCGGGACGGTCAGGCGTGATGTTCAGCGCCATCGCGTGCGCGCATCATCGCGAGTGGCTGTTCCCTCGAACCGCAGACAGAATGGATTCAAGCGGGTTCTACTGCCTTGACGAAAGCGTTGGCCGACTGGCGAATGTCGTCGAGGGATTTATCGTG
>CAZYDV010000621.1:0-2157 GCA_964646405.1 uncultured Granulosicoccaceae bacterium
CGTCTGCAAGATGCGCTGCGCGCATAGCGGCAAATGTCAGTTCCATTGGGCTTACTCGGGTCGGTTGCGGGCACGCGTGGGTGCAGCGCAATATACCAAAGCTTATCGTCAGTCTGCACGGGTGACTGCCGCTCCCTGTCGAATGTCGGCAGACGCTGGCCGCCACCTGCACCGTTGTGTGTAAGATGGTAAACCCGTACGCGCAGGTCGCGACCGTTTGATAAAGGTTCAGCCATGAGTGTTTTTCGCCCCCGATACATCACCTTCGATTGCTACGGCACTTTGACCCATTTTAACATTGCCGGTGCCACGCGGCGGATCTATGCGCCAGTGGTCAGTGACGATACCCTGGATCGGTTTCTGATAAATTTCTCGGCCTTTCGCATGGATGAAGTGCTCGGCAACTGGAAGCCCTATTATGATGTGATTGCCAATGCGCTGGAGCGAACCTGCCTCGCGCACGGAGTGGAGTTTCGAGCACACGATGCGCAGAGCATCTATCGCAAAATCCCCACCTGGGGCCCGCACCCGGATGTACCGGAGAGTCTTGCACGCATCGCGCAGGAGATACCACTGGTGATTTTGTCCAACGCCATGAATGATCAGATCCTATCCAACGTGGAAAAACTGGGCGCACCGTTTTACCGCGTGATTACCGCTGAGGAGACCGGCGCCTACAAACCGCAGATGAAGGGTTTTGAATACATGCTCGATGTGCTCGGCTGCGGGCCACAGGACATCACTCACGTATCGTCATCGTTCCGCTACGACTTGATGACCGCCCACGACATGGGCATACAATCGAAAGTCTGGGTCAACCGCGGGCACGAGCCGGCCAACTCCTACTACGGCTACAGCGAAATTGCCGACATCTCCGGCTTGCCGGGTGTATTCGGACTGAACTGAGTGGCCGCCCGGTGAAGTTTTGCCCCTATTGGCTCGATGGCCTGACTCCGTTGCCCGCAGAATCGCCGGCACCGGTGTCAGGGCAATATGATGTAGCAGTGATCGGGGGCGGGTTTACCGGTCTTGGGGCGGCGCGCAAACTGGCTATGAATGGTGCCAGTGTGGTCGTGTTCGAGGCAGAGTCCATCGGCCACGGCGCCTCCGGACGCAACGGCGGGCATTTGAACAATGGCCTTGCACACAGCTTTGCCGACGCTTGTACACGCTTTGGTGAAAAGCAGGCCACCGCCATGTACCACGCCTTTGACGATGGTATTGACACCATCGAGCGAATCATCGCGCAAGAGCACATCGATTGTGATTTTCGACGCTCCGGCAAATTGAAACTTGCCTCAAAGCTTAAGCACATGGCAGCGATTGCGCGCGATTTTGACTGCGTGAACCGCCTGGCAGACCCAGAAACCGTATTACTCAGTCGCGACGAGCTGCAAGACGAGATCGGCACCGATGTCTTTCATGGCGGCATGCTGCAGAAAAAAAGTGCCATGATGCACATGGGGAAGTTCGTCGCAGGCCTTGCCACTGCTGCAGTGCGACATGGCGCGACTATTCACCAGCACACACCAGTGGGTGACTATGTCGAACAAGCACGTGGTTATCGACTAAAAACTGCTCGCGGTGAAGTCACTGCCGCCAACATTCTCCTGGCGACGGGTGCTTACACCCGCGCCAATTTCAACTGGTTTAGACGTCGCATCGTGCCGGTTGGCAGTTTTTTGATTGCCACATGCCCGCTGACGGATACTGAAGTTGCACAAACGCTGCCCGGCGATCGCACCTGCGTGACCACCATGAACATCGGCAACTATTTTCGATTGTCGCCTGACAGGCGTCTGATCTTCGGTGGCCGTGCGCGCTTCTCGGCGCGTTCCGATCAGCAGGCGGATGTAAAGGGCGGGGCGGTCCTGCGGCGTGCGATGATCGATATGTTTCCACATCTTGCGACAGTTGAAATCGACTATTGTTGGGGCGGGCTTGTGGATATGACGGCTGATCGTTACCCGCGAGCAGGCGTCGCCAACGGGCTGCATTACGCAATGGGATATTCCGGCCACGGCGCGCAGATCGCTACGCACAAGGGCGAGATGATGGCAGACCAGATACTGGGCAGCCCGCGTGACAACCCCTGGGCCGGACTGCCGTGGGAGGCGGTGCCCGGACATCTTGGCAAGCCGTGGTTTTTGCCGCTGG
>CAZYDV010000622.1:0-2130 GCA_964646405.1 uncultured Granulosicoccaceae bacterium
CCGCCAGCAGCGTCGAAGGTTCAGGCACTACTATCGAGATTCGACTACCCGTGGTTGAAGTCGACTCTGTCAGTATGACCGCATAGCTCGTATCACGTCACCGCGGCCAGTCATGCTGGTCGGTGCGCGCTCTGGCGCTCCAGATTGATCGCTCTGGCGCTCCAGATTGATCGCTCAGGTGTTGCTGTGCGCAATATTCAAGTAATGTGATCGCGGTCTGGAAATACGCCGATTCTGCGTGCTAGCCTGCAATCGCCTGAATCAGTCGATCAGGTATCAATAAGTAGTTGGAGAAATTAGATGTTCCACGTAGTTCGTAGTGTCGCAATAGCGTTCCTTCTCGTTATATCCTCGGTCGCCAGTGCCGGTGAGTTGATCAACATCAATAAGGCAGATGCAACCATCATTGCAGAAAACCTCAATGGCGTTGGTCAGTCCAAGGCGATGGCGATTGTCGAATACCGCAAGGCCAATGGCAATTTCACCAGCATCGATGATCTGATCAAAGTAAAGGGCATTGGCCCCAAACTTCTCGATCGCAATCGTGCGTTGATCTCGCTGACCAAAGGTGCTCCTGGTGCAGTTCAAAATTCCGCGGCATCCGTGAGTAAAGCCAAACCGCCGGTTCAGCCCGCCGCCTCGGGCAGCTAGTGACGACGTCTCCCCCGGGCTTGCCGGGGGAGATCAAACGGTTCGAAGGCTGTCCAGAGTGCGCAATCTTTAGATAGGCAGCGCAATGACCGGCCACGAATGTCTGCTCACATCGTCACTGGTGGTTTTACCGTAGACGTTCTGTGTGCGTCTGTCACACACGAGCGATCGGCACGTGCGCAGACGGTCGACCGGAACCTGATCGTGTCCCTTACCGATACTCCACGCAGGTGCGACAGGCGTGCTTTGAAGCGTTAACATGCGGGTGGGTTAAACGCAGGTAAATCAAAGTGCTGGAAGAGTTCAAGAAATTCGTATTGGGCGGCAATGTTGTCGATATGGCGGTCGGTATCGTGATTGGTGCCGCGGTGGGTACCGTGGTGAGCAGCCTCGTGGAGGATATCATCATGCCCCCCGTCGGGTTGCTGCTCGGCGGTGTGGATTTCAGCAATGTCTTTATCGTATTGAAGGAGGGTGCTCAGGCGGCCCCCTACGCATCATTGGCAGCGGCAAAATCAGCCGGTGCCGTTACGCTGAACCTGGGTAGCTTTGGCAACACGCTGATCAGCTTTCTCATCGTATCGATGGCCATCTTCGTCGTGATCAAGCTGGTCAATCGGCTGCGTTCTGCGGAGCCGGAAACGCCAACGATATCTGCCGAGGTCGAACTCCTGTCAGAAATCCGCGATTTGCTGAAACAGCGCTAGCTGAAAGCTGGGAAATTTCAATCGGTCTTGTGTCCGGGGCCAAAACTGGTATCAACCTTTCATTGGTTTTGTAATACACATCACACAAGACAGCCACGATCGGACCAACCGATGGTATTCACGCGCTAAATCATGCGTCACTTTTTCCGACACCGCATTGGCTTTTTTCTGCTCGCACTCGCGATCGGAATCGTGGTCGGTTTCAGCACGGTTGTTCTGATCGAATTTATTCGAATGATCGAGCGCGTGGTGTTGTTCGACAGCGCGGAATTTGGCCACTGGCGCTATCTGATACTGGCGCCCGTGGTCGGTGGGATAATGGTCGGGGCACTGCTGCACTATCTGCCGGGCAACCGGATTCAGGGCATCGCCGATGTCATGGAGGCCAGCGCGCTGCGCGCCGGCAAGATGGACGTGCGCTCGGGCTTTGTCGCCGCGCTCGCAACCGGCATATCGCTCGGCTCTGGCGCACCGTTGGGGCGCGAGGGGCCAGCCGTGCACATTGGTGCATCGCTGACTTCATGGGTCGCCGAGATCATGCGTCTGGATCGCACGCAGTCACTCACACTGTTGGGCTGTGCGGCCGCAGCGGCGGTCACGGCGTCCTTTAATACACCGATCGCCGGTGTCATTTTTGCGCTGGAAGTTATCGTTGGCTACTACGCGTTGCGCGTTTTCGCGCCCGTCGTGATCGCGGCGTTGGGCGCCGTCATCGTGCGTCACAACGTCTACGGTAACGCACCGGAATTTGCGTTGCCCGACTATGCGATAG
>CAZYDV010000623.1:0-2125 GCA_964646405.1 uncultured Granulosicoccaceae bacterium
ATCGTCGACAACTGGGACAGCTACTACATCGATCGGGTCGCAGCAGTGATCGATGGCAGTTGGGAACAATCAGATATCTGGTGGGGCCTGTCAAAGGATGGCAAGGGCAATGGCGTCGGCATGGTTGAAATGGCTGCCTATGGAAACATCCCCGAAGAACTGATGGCTGAAGCTAAAGCACTGGAAGAAAGCCTGCGCTCCGGCGAGCGTCACACCTTCCCCTGCCCGATTAAAAAGCAGGACGGCAGCATGGCCGAGGACTGCGAGAAAGGCGAGGCCCACCTGGGTGATTTCCCGACCCTGGTTTCGATGGACTGGTACGTTGAAGGCGTGCAGGGCTCGATTCCAAAGTAACACCAATTGGGTACGCCACCTCGCTGGAGTACAGGCTTTAGCCGGCTTTTTTAATCTCAACGAAAAGCCGGCTTCAGTCATACTCCAACGGTAGTACCTCAACAGATATGCTCTCCTGGCTTAACTCCCGATACCAATGGCTGCGCCACGGCTCACCGCTGCAGGCGGATGAAACCGTATTGCTGTTTGCGCAAAGTGCATCGCAGGCAGACAACGGCGGCTGGACCGTACCGCTGCATCTCTGGGTGGTGGAACTCGAACGCGGCACACTGTTGCGCAAGCTCGGACAGCGCGCCGTGCTCGAATTGCTGGATCTTGCGGATGTCGTTGACGACGAACAATCGCTGACCGACACCTTCAAAGAGCGCATCATCTGGTTCATGGCTGATCGCGAGATGAACAAGCGCTTCAAGGTCATACTGGACGGACAGACTTTCAACACCCCACGCAGTCCAATCAACGGCCATATCAAATTCACCGCCCAGTACACCGGCAACGCCACCGCCGGCAGCATCCTGCCGTATCGACTGGCAAGTGACCTGGCCAACGATTTTTCCGGTCTCGTGCAACTGGTGCCCAAGCGCGGCGTGTCGATCATTTCCGACATCGACGATACGATCAAGATCAGTCATGTGCCCGACAGAAAACGGCTGGTCAAAGGCATGTTCTTTGACGAATCAAAGCCGGTCCCCGGCATGCCCGACTGGTATCGACAACTGGCTGAGGCCGGCTGCTGCTTTCATTACGTCTCGGCCTCTCCATGGCAGCTCTACCCTACCCTTAACGACATGCGCCAAACGCATTTCCCGTTCGGTTCAATGTCTCTCCGGCACTTTTATGTGGGTGACGAGACCTTCGTAGATTTTTTTGCAAGCTCTCGCGAATATAAGCTGGCTACAATCCGCCAGTTGCTGCAACGCTTCCCGCAGCGCCAGTTCGCACTGGTCGGCGACAGCGGCCAGGAAGACCCTGAAGTCTATACCGAGATCGCCTCAGAGCATCCCAACCAAGTGGCAGCCATTTTGATCCGCCGAGTGCCGATCGACTCCTACGACGACGACATCACCGCCACGCAACTGGACATCGACAACCAGCGACGATGGCAACAACTCATCGCGCCACTGCCCGAACACATCCCGTTCGCCGTATTCGACCATCCCGATGAACTGGCAGCTATCACCAACCAGCTCATCGGCTTGTCCAAGGCAAACAGCGATCACCCTGTATGAGTGAACCGTTCCGCATCGCGGCACGACTTCGCAGCATGAAGCACGCGCTGGCCGGGCTTAGAACCATGCTGACGGATGAGCACAATGCGCGCGTGCACCTGGCGGCAACCGTAGTGGCGATCATACTGGGTGCCACGCTGCGCATCGACGCGATGGAATGGTTGATCCTGACCCTTGTCATTTCACTGGTCTGGATTACCGAAGCGCTCAATACCGCACTGGAAAATCTCGCCGATTATGTCAGCCCCGAGCACAACGCGTTGATCGGCAAATGCAAAGACGTCGCCGCCACGGCAGTGCTGATCGCATCCGTCTGCGCCCTGATCTGCGGCGCCATTATCTTTGTACCGCGTCTGCTCTGATTGACGGCGCACCAACGTGTTGCCAACAATGCCGTGAGATATACGTCGGGCACTCTTCGCTTTGCTACGCCGGGGCCCGACCTACGGTTACTCAGAACGATATTCGGTGCGATTTTCGCTCTTGTAGGTTGGGCAAAGCCAGCTTTTAGGTGAGCGCTTATCCAATGCCACCACAGCGAT
>CAZYDV010000624.1:0-2120 GCA_964646405.1 uncultured Granulosicoccaceae bacterium
ATACGTGACTGCCGCGATCTCTCCGGCGGGGAAATCTTTTTTATATTTGTTGATAGACCTGCAGGAAAAAACGCATCAGGTGCTGGGCGAGTACCATTTCAGGCGCTACAAGGAGGCTTTGGTCGGACAGCGGATGGTGAACTTCAGTGCGCGCGACGGGCTGTCGATTCCCGCGGTGTTGTCTATGCCCGAAAACCCCGCTGGACCGATACCGTTTATCGTGCACATACACGGTGGCCCCGCCAGCCATGTCGATATCGAATACGATCATGCCAGCCAGTTTCTTGTCAATCGCGGCTATGGTGTGCTGAGCGTGAATTTTCGCGGCTCCACTGGCTACGGTAAACAGTTCAAGTCGGCCGGTTACGACGAGTTTGGGCGCAAGATGCAGGACGACATCACCGATGCGGCAAACTGGCTCGTCGAGCAGAAAATGGCTGACCCGGATGCGCTGGTGGTGATGGGGATGAGCTATGGCGGCTATTCTGCAGCGCTTGCGATGACGCGCGAGCCCGGGCTCTTCGATGCCGCTATCGTAGAATTCCCCATGCTCGATCCGGAATTTCAATCCAAACATCACCCCGGTTTCTGGCGTGAAGGGCTGGAGAGTTGGTGGCAGTACTTCGGCAATCCGGATAACGAGGAGGATCTGGCGGCCATGAGGGCCTACTCTCCACTCAGGAGGGTAGAGCAGATTCACGGGCCGCTGTTGATCCTGGCTGGTGTGCGCGATCAAATTACGTCGGCGCGGCAAGTGCGGGAGTTCGAGGCGGCTGCCCGCCAGGCTGGCAAGGAGGTTACGGTGCACTATTTTGCCGATGGCGGGCACGGTCTGCGTCACTGGCGCGACAAGTTAAAACGTGCGCGGTTGATCGAGGATTTTCTCGCCGTGAAGGCCGCAGGACGATCGGGTGGATTCGAACTGATTGAGTGGATCAGTCGGTTTTATTGAACGTCCGTTTGCACGACGGCCGTCAAAACAATCGATCGACCGCAACTCGCTGCAGGACAATAGCCATTGGTGTTCGCTTGCAACGTGCGGGGTTGTCTGATCGATCGGTGATCCAGTGAGGATGCCGCACAAAGCGGTCAGCCGGCTTGGTTTATACTCGGGAATGTTACAACGAGATACCTGAGATGGACTGGATCAATCGTTTCCCCGGATTGTCGAACCTGGAGCCGCCGTATAGAACCCTGATTCTGGAGCAGGGCCGTATTATCAGCATTCCGGAAAACACCAGTCTTTTTGGTCCGGGCACCCAACCTGACAGCCTGATGTTGTTGCTCGAGGGCACGGTTCGCGTCCATCAGGTATCCGAGTCTGGTCGGGAAATCGTGCTCTACCGCATCAGTGCGGGCGAGAGTTGTATCATGACCACAGCCTGTCTACTCGCCTTTCAAGACTACTCCGCGCAGGGTGTGGCCGAATGTGATCTGCAGGCGATTGCATTGTCACGCGAGCTAAGCGATCAATTGCTGGCGGGCTCGAAGATATTTCGTGAGTTTGTATTCGGTGCGTTCGCCAAGAGAATCACCGATCTGTTTGCCATGGTCGAAGAGGTAGCATTTCAACGTCTGGATGTGAGGCTCGCGCAAAAACTGGTTGAGCTTGCCGGTTCGAGCCCGATTATTGATGTGACGCATCAGCATCTGGCCGTCGAACTGGGTACCGCACGTGAAGTTATCTCACGTCTGCTGCGCGAGTTTCAGCGACGCAACTGGGTTCACCAATCGCGCGGTTCAATCGAGATCATCGACAAGGACGATCTGGCTCGCCTCGCTGCGACGTGATAAACCACTAGAAGGTCGATGAAATCCTGAATCCACAGACATCGGATTGTCCCATGCAATGCGCGGCTGGCCTGTCGTCACGCACTACGTTTGAGTTTTCTGCGATAAATTCAATATTGTTTTTCTACCACGATCGCTCCTCGCACCTGCCCAAGCGAATAACCTGTGGCATTGTCTTCGGGGTAGAGTTCGTCCAGTTTCGCCTGAACCGGAGCAGACACGTGCGCGCCATGGCAAGCCAGGCACGCGCCCTCTGTCGGGATGGCTTTCATAAAGCGTAGCCGCTGTTTGCCATCGTCGGTCTGTACCACCGACACCGAAGCCATCTT
>CAZYDV010000625.1:0-2119 GCA_964646405.1 uncultured Granulosicoccaceae bacterium
TATGTCAGTGCAACTTTCACGCAGATGTTAACGGATTAAACCGAGACAGTGAACGATCTCACATTATTCAACGGTTTGACCGAGCCGGTACTAGTGGTGCGTGGCAATCGGGTTGAGTTTGCGAACGACCGCTTCTGCCAGCGGCTCGGGCAACCACGCGAACAACTGCCCGTATCCCTCGACGAGCTGCTCGGCAGCGGGGAGGCGGTCGATACCGAATGGTACACCGGAAAGCTACTCCCCGGACGGACTGGCGAGCGGCTTGTCGAGTATCGTCGCTCGGCGTTGCCTGACAGCGAATTGCAACTGATCAGCATCCGCGATAGCGCTGCGGCCCGCAATATTGAGTTTGAGCAATTGCTCGAAGCGGTGCCGTACCGGGTGTTCTACACCGATGCCGATGGCAGGCTGTTGTGGTTGAACGAGCGCGCGGCAACAAAATTCGCGCGGCCACGCGAGCAGATGATTGGATTGCAGCCCGATAGCATGATGAGTCCGCTGATGTCGCAGCGCATGCATCGCGAACGCCAACTGGTGATTAACCAGCACCGGGCGTCGACTTTCTCCAGTGGAAAAACGCATGGCGGCAAGGATGGCCCGTCCTTTAGCAGTGAGATGTTTCCGGTCGACTGCGCTGAAGGAACCCATCTGCTGGTGCTGTCCAGTGATCTGGTCGATCACAGCGATATGCATGGCTGGTCTTCGTACCGACAGACGATGCTCGAACACATCGCACGTGGATCCGATCTATCTGATCTTCTGCAATCGCTGGTCAACTCGGTCACGCGCTACACCGGCGCGCGATGCAGCTCGGTGTTAAAAATTGATCGAGCGACCCAGTGTTTTGAGGTGGCCGCCAATGCGGGCCTGCCGCAGTTTGCGTTTGATTTTCTCAATGGTGCGCCGGTGTCGATCGACAGTGGGCCTTGCGGCAGTGGCGCGGTCAGGCTGTCGCAGCAGGTATATGAAGATGTCACGACAGAGCCCGGGCTCGAGTCTCTATGGCCCCATTTTGAAGTCAACGACATGCGCTGTTGCTGTTCGGTGCCGATCATCTCACCGACCGATGAAATGATCGGGGCGCTGTCGGTGTATTTTTCCAGCGCCAGTCTACTCAACGAGTTCGCCCATGAGGTAATCGACACGGCCGCGTTGTTGGCGGGGCTGGCGATGGAACAGGCCGCGCGTGAAGCGGCGCAGCAGCAATTAAATTCATCGTTAGAACGAGAAGTGCAAAAACGTACACAAAAGCTGAATGATACCGTCGCCGAACTGGATGAGGCGCGCGCCATCGCCGAACGTGCCACCGAGACCAAGAGTCGGTTTCTGGCCGCAGCCAGCCACGACCTGCGCCAGCCGTTGCAGGCCATGCTGTTGTATCTGTCGATGTTCGAGCGCGAATTGCCCGATTCCACCCGGCGCGACCTCTTCGAGCGGCTGGGCAGTGCGGTGGACTCGATGGGCGATATTCTGGAGTCGTTAAATGACATCACGCGGATATCGTCAGGCCAGATCGATTGCGAAATATCCAGTCTGCCGCTGGCCGGTTTGTTCAGCCGGCTCGAATCGGTCTATACCCCATTGGCGCTTGAGAACAAGCTCGATCTGGAGTTCGACGCCGGCAACCTGGTGGTCGATAGCAATCCGGCGCTGTTGCTGCGCATTCTGGAAAACCTGATCAGCAACGCCATACGCCATACTCGGCGAGGTGGCGTCACAGTGCGCGCGCAGTCAGTGGGTGACGGCGTGCGGCTGGACGTGATCGATACCGGTATCGGGGTGCCGGTAGAGATGCAGGAGACGATATTTGACGAATACGTGCAGCTCAACAATCCCGGGCGTAATCGCAGCCGCGGGCGTGGACTCGGTCTGGCGGTGGTCAAGCAGTTGAGCCGTTTGCTCGGTCATCGGGTCACCTTGATCTCGCGCCTGGAGAAGGGATCAACATTCAGCCTCCACATCGATCGCGGGCAGATGGACGGCAACCATTACACGATGGGCCAGGGTGCGGCGTTGGCTGAGGTTCGAGAGCTTGAATCTGTGCCAACGGTGATGGTAGTCGACGACGACGCCGAGATACTCAACGCGATGGCCTATCTCGCCGAGCACGAATCGGTGG
>CAZYDV010000626.1:0-2119 GCA_964646405.1 uncultured Granulosicoccaceae bacterium
TATTTTAAATTTGAATTTGTAGGGCAGAGCCGGGCGATGAATATCGTCAGTGAAGTTGTTAACCAGTTGCCGGTGAATGCGATGCTCATTGGCACAGGACATTTCGCAACGCGCACCGCCGACACACGACATGGCAGTCCGCACGCACGGGCCCGCGCCACCGAGATCAAAACCGTAATCGTTGATTTCATCGAAAAAGTGCTGGGTATTTTCGGTGTTGGAGCCGATGAACATGATGTTGCCGGTTTGCCCGTGAAAGGTCACCAGACCGGATCCGTGCTTTTCCCAGCTGTCGGCCAGCGTGCGCAGAATATCTGTGGAGTAGTGATTGCCCGCCGGCGGTTGCACTCTCAGCGTGTGGAATTCGCGTGATTCGGGAAACATGTCACCGACTTCAGAAAAACGCGGAATAATGCCGCCGCCATAACCGTAGACACTGACGGTGCCGCCTTTCCAATACCCTTTGCGCGTCTGGTAGGAATGCTCGAGCTGACCGAGTAAATCGTTGGCCATGCCATTGATCCGGTCACTTGGGTGATCATCGCGAAGACGCTTGATCCCAGAGACGGAGCTGGGCCAGGGCCCAGTCTCCAGATGATCGAGCATCGGGGTATTGTGGTTTTTTTTGGACTCTTTATCCGTCATTTCTTCGCCTTTTAGAGTACCAATGCCCGCCCGCATCGCAGACGGGCCGGTCATTACCACTGGATTCTATAGTGTAGCCAAATCCATGCATATAACCCTTTATGAACACGCAAATTAGCCTACATATCCCTAAAGGCATACAGCAAAATCACACTCGATTTACCCTTTGCCGACCAGTCGATATCAGCAGGTTGTCAGGCACTTTCGCGATCTGTATCTTTTTGCGGAACTGTTGATGCGAGAACCCTTATGAAACCAGCACAAAATTAATGGAAACTCCCGCGTACAGGGCACTTCTGCCCGGCCGGATCGATGGCAAATTGCCGAGCTATCTGGCGTGGCGAAAACATCGTCTACAGCTACAGCAGACCACTGACAATACGGTGATTACGCAAATATCGCCATCGCTGAACGACCCTGCAGACCGAGACGCCATCAACAGCCTCTGCAACGCGGTGGCCGAACATGGGTTTGCCGTTTATCAGTGGAGCCACGAGTCAGCAGACCCTGGTCGCGATTCGCGGCAGTTACACCGGCAGCTGTCGCTGCAATCATTTGATTCGGGTGTGGTGCATGACGACAGTGGCTTGTCGATGCTGACTGATTTATCCGGCACCAGTCAGGGTCGATTCATTCCCTATACCTCGAAAGCCATGGGATGGCATACCGACGGTTACTACAACACCGCTGACCAGTCACTCGGCTGTTTTACCCTGCACTGTATTAACCCTGCAAGTAGCGGTGGTGCGCTTACACTACTGGACCACCAGTTGGTGTTGATCGCACTGATGGACGAACAGCCCGAACTGGTGGCCCTGCTTACACACCCGCAGGCGATGATGTTACCGGCCAATCGCGATGACCTCGGCCATGATCGCCCCGCTCGATACTCCCCGGTGTTTTTTATCCGCGCTGACGGCTCGCCTGGTGCTCACTACACCACACGTACTACGAACATCGAGTGGCGCACACCGGAAACGTTGCAGGCGGCGAAAGAAATGAAAACACAAATAGAAAACCACACTGAGTGGCATCACACAATCAGACTCAACACCGGGCAAGGGGTAATCACACGCAATGTGCTGCATCGCCGCGATGCGTATAGTGATGATCCCAATGCGCCCAGAAAAATGCTGAGAGGACGGTACTTGCAATCACCACAACCGGCCCTGTCTTCACCCGAACTGCGTGGGAGCTAACATTGCTGCATGTAAGTAATTTGCTGTTACAACACAAAGACATCAGCTCATTTGAGGAGTTCGTCGACGTCGTTAAGGAAAACGCAAAAAGCGAATTGTTTTTTCGAATGGATCTTAAACCACCGTTCCCGGACACACCGGATAACTGGGAAATGGTACTGGAAGCTGCGTTCAGCAGCGCAAACTCGGCATAGCCCCACCAATAGATCTATAGTCTGAACATGCACGACAATATCGACAACCTGCGGCTCTCGGATGCAGAACGTTCACTGATG
>CAZYDV010000627.1:0-2117 GCA_964646405.1 uncultured Granulosicoccaceae bacterium
TATCGTCACCGGCACAGGGTTGGCCGATCCTTTCTCAATGCTGTTGCTGTTGCTCTGCTGCGGAGGACTAGTTGCACGACGTACCATTATCTTCGATCGAATAACCAGTAGAAAACAGGTATAGAAGATCCAATAAATTAAGGTGAAAGCGAAATAGGATTATCAACGCTAAAGTATCCCCCGGTAATTCCGGGGGTTCACGAAAAGTGCCCTGCGAAGTGTGTCGCGGTGCACGCTTTAACGCTGAGACCCGCAGTGTGTTGTATCGGGACAAATCCATTGGCGATGTGCTGCAGATGAGCGTTGACTAGGCCGTCGACTTCTTCGATGCCCACCGCCCGATCTGGCATCCGCTCAAGCCGCTTCAGGACACGGGTCTGGGCTATCTGACGCTTGGCCAGCAAAGCCCAACATTGTCAGGTGGCGAGGCACAGCGCAGCAAACTGGTTTCAGAGTTGGCCAAGGCCGGCACTGGCGCTCAGGAGCGACGAGGTCGAAAACTGAACCACACACTCTATATACTCGATGAGCCGACCGTGGGGCTGCACATGGCCGATGTTGAAAAGCTCATCCACGTGCTGCACCGGCTGGTCGAATCCGGCAACACGGTCGTAGTAATAGAGCACAACCTCGATCTGATGGCCAACGCCGACTGGATAATCGACATGGGCCCCGAGGGGGGTGACGGAGGCGGCAAAGTCATCGCCAATGGCACGCCGGCCAAAATCGTCAAATCCAAGCGATCAAAAACAGCACCGTTCCTGGAGAAACTCCTCCAGTGACCCGATATTCCGGGCACTAAGCGGCCCGCATCAATCACTGAACCACAGACATGGCGAATATCGATAACAGCGACACCGAGGTGCTGAAACAGGCCATCGACTGGCTGGATGCCGGCCGTCGTGTGGAACTGGTCACCGTCGCCCGCACCTGGGGCTCATCGCCCAGACCACCCGGATCGCTCGCTGCCATCCGAGACGACGGGCATCTGGTCGGATCTGTATCCGGCGGCTGCATCGAAAAGCAACTGGCGATCCGCATCGATCAGGACGACCGGGCACGAGCCTTTGCCCATGAGATCAGCACCGACGAGGCACGCAAATTCGGCCTGCCCTGCGGCGGCCACCTGGAGCTGGTATTCGAAGCATTAACCGAATCCAGCGAGCTAAAAGAAGTGCTTGATTTGCTGGGCCAACGCAAGTGAATCGCACGCACCGTCCAACTCGATAGCAACCAGACTCGCATCGAAACGGTAGGGCGAGACGTCGACTTCAATTTTGATGAGCAATCAATCAGAAAAGTCTTCGGCCCTGGCTGGCGAATGCTGCTGATAGGCGTCGGGCAACTCTCTCGCTACGTCGCGCAATTCGCCCAGGCGCTGGGCTACGAAGTGATCGTCTGTGAACCACGCCCCGAAATCGCCAGCGCCTGGAGCGTGCCCGGCTGCACATTGACGGACCAATTGCCGGACCAGGCTGTGCTTGACCATGCGACTGACCATAACAGCGTCGTGCTGGCACTGACCCACGATCCGAATCTTGATGATAGCGCGCTC
Source organism: uncultured Granulosicoccaceae bacterium (assembly GCA_964646405.1). Taxonomy (GTDB): domain Bacteria; phylum Pseudomonadota; class Gammaproteobacteria; order Granulosicoccales; family Granulosicoccaceae; genus CAKZSB01. The sequence goes on from CAZYDV010000627.1 coordinate 1,556, forward strand.
ATTGAGGCGTTGCCGTCAGATGCGTTTTATGTGGGGGCGTTGGGTTCGAAGGCCAATAATGAAAGGCGACGCAAAAGACTGGTTGGCATCGGCGTTGAAGAGGAAGAAGTTCAGCGACTACATGGTCCGGTGGGATTGTCAATTGGCAGCAGAAGTGCGGCGGAGATTGCAGTGTCAATCGTTGCGGAGCTGATAAACACGCGTACAAAAAAATCTAACCCGAAGTAAAAACACTTCTAACTACATTGAATTTAGTATGGAACGCTCATCATCTAATCATTGCGCCCGTCCATTTAAACAAGACGCTATGCCGAACAAAGTGCACGTCACTATCGTTCGACCTCGCTGGAACTGTAACCTACCAACAAAATGTTGCAGATAGGAGCTCAATCATTTAGTAATCGGCTGAACCCGAGCGGCAATTGTGGAGTGTCACTACCCGACACGGCTGTAGCGACCGTACCGGGTGGGTGATGCTCAAGTGCAATAAGCGCCACCTTATCTGCGGTGTTTGTCAAGATAGTTGCGCGAAAAAGCCGGATACAAAATCGGCTGTAAGTCC
>CAZYDV010000628.1:0-2089 GCA_964646405.1 uncultured Granulosicoccaceae bacterium
ATTCACTCGATACAACAGTACAGACCTTTGGCCATCTATACAGCCAGCTGTGCGGTACCATGCAGGCCCACACTGAAGGGGTTGCCGTGCTGCCGATGCAGATCGGCTTTAATGCACGCAATGCTATTGTCGCGGCTGATCTGGCGGCGGCCGGTATCAGCGCGCCGATCGATGTGATCGACGGTCCGTTTGGCTACCTTGAATTGTTTGAACCCGGTGGGTCGATTGTCGGGCCGTTGCGTGAGCTTAGCCAGGTGCGCAGAATCGCCGAGCTCGCCTATAAACCGTTTCCGACCGGGCGCGCCACACATGGCGGTCTGGATGGTCTGTTGTCACTGTGCGGTGACAATAATATCGACGCCTCGCAGGTCAAGTCGGTAACGCTTACCGGGCCGCCGCTGATTCACCGGCTGGTGGCGCGCCCGATACACTCGGGGTTGCCGGCTAACTATGCTCGACTTTGCATGCAGTACACGGGGGCTGTGGCAATTTTGCGTGGCTCAATCGGGCTTTTCGATTTCGACGCGGCATCACTTGCCGATACCGCTATTCACGAACTGGCGGCTAACATTCAGGTGATCGACGATGGATCGCCTGATCCCAATGCACTGTCACCGCAGAGCGTGCAGATAGAACTTTCAGACGGCCGTGTTGTGCAGCGAACGCTAAGTGAAGTATTCGGTTCTCCGCAAATGCCGATGAGCCAGCAGCAACACCGCGACAAGGTGGCCCATTGCTGTGCGTTCGCAGGTTTTGAGGCGCAGGCCGATCCGATTTTTGATCAGGGCCAGCAACTGGCGCAATTGCCGGACATTGGCTCGTGGCTCGCGCGCGCCTATGCCCGCTGACACAAATCCCGGGTCGGTAGCCGTGCACGATAGCTGGTTTCACGAGTTTGATGCCGATGCGGCTCTGGCCCAATTTCCGTTGGGCGAGGCGTTTGAGCGTCGCTTTGCACAAATCAGCCGCGATGAGCTGCGCGAGATCCAGAACAGTCAGTTTATGGCGCTGATGGAACGCGGCTGGCAGATTCCGTTTTATCAGCGACTGTGGAGTGAAAAAGGCATTGAACCAGGTGATGTCAGATCGCTGGACGATCTGCCGTCACTGCCCACGTTTGATAAATCCCACCTGATGGAGTCGATTGAAAATCACCCGCCCTATGGTGATTTTCATGGTTTCACACCCGGTGCCCGCGCCGTTGTGCATACCACCACAGGTACTACCGGGCGGCCGCAAACGCTGCTCTATGGTGTGCATAGCCGGGAGATACAAAATCTGTTGCTGGCGCGTGCGTATCGGTTTCAGGGTATGCGACACGATGACGTGGTGCACTCGATCTACGGTTTTGGCATGGTCAATGGCGGGCACTATGTGCGCGAAGCGATTCTTCATTTTGCCAAAGCCACACTGCTGCCGGCCGGCACCGGGCGCGATACCCCTAGTGCCCGCCAGGTGGAGTTGATGCGGGATTTTTCGGCCACGGTGCTCGTCGGTTTTGCCGATTACATGCGAAAGCTCGCCGAGACGGCACTCGATGCCGGTATCATGCCCGGTGTCGATATTCCGATGCGCATGATCTCCGGTCATATGGGTCGAGAGTCTAAATCCCTGATCTCGACCCTGTGGGGTGGCGCCGAGGTGTTCGACTGGTACGGTGTCGGTGATACTGGCACCATTGCGGCAGAGGGGCCGGATCACGATGGTCTGTATTTGTGGGAAGATGCGCATCTGGTCGAGGTGCTGGATCCTGAAAATGGTACCGCAGTCGCCGATGGTGAGCCCGGCAATCTGGTTGATACTGTGCTGTTCAAGCGCGATATCTATCCGATCATTCGATTTAATACACAGGATGTCACCCGCGTCTTGCCCGGGCGCTCGGCACTGAGTCTGAATTTGAGGCGCATCGAGGGTTTTCTCGGGCGCAGCGACAATATGGTCAAGCTGCGGGGCATCAATGTATTCCCGCACGCGTTTGCCGGCTGGGTCGCAGAGTTCGAGGCGCTCAATGGAGAATACCTGTGCGTCGTCAGTAGCGACAATATGGTCAAGCTGCGGGGCATCAATGTATTCCCGCACGCGTTTGCCG
>CAZYDV010000629.1:0-2069 GCA_964646405.1 uncultured Granulosicoccaceae bacterium
CGAAGAAGATCACTACGGTCTGGAGAAGGTCAAGGAACGCATCCTCGAGTACCTCGCCGTGCAAAAGCGGGTGAAAAAATCCAAAGGGCCGATTCTGTGTCTGGTCGGGCCGCCTGGCGTAGGCAAGACTTCACTGGGCAAATCGATAGCGCGGGCAACGGGTCGGAAATTCAGTCGCATGGCACTGGGTGGTGTGCGCGATGAAGCTGAAATACGGGGGCATCGTCGAACCTACATTGGATCAATGCCCGGCAAAATTCTGCAAAATATCACCAAGGCAGAATCTCGCAACCCGCTGATGTTGCTGGATGAGATCGATAAAATGTCGACCGACTTTCGTGGCGATCCCTCATCGGCGCTGCTGGAAGTACTGGATCCAGAGCAGAACCACACCTTTGCCGATCACTATCTGGAAGTCGAGTACGATCTGTCCGACGTCATGTTTGTCGCTACGGCCAACAGCATGAACATACCGGCACCGCTGCTCGATCGCATGGAAGTGATTCGGATTCCCGGTTACACCGAAACCGAGAAGCTCAAGATTGCGGTCAATTATCTGGTACCCAGAAAGGTCGAGGATAACGGCTTGAAGCCCGGTGAGATGGATATCTCTGACGACGCTATTCGGCACATCATTCGCCATTACACGCGTGAGGCGGGCGTGCGTAATCTCGAGCGCGAGATTTCCAAGATCTGCCGCAAGATCGTCACGGAGATCCTGTTGCAGAAAGACGTCGACAGCGTCACTGTCACCCCGGACAACCTCGATAAATATCTCGGCGTATGGCAATTCCGGTTTGGCAAAGCTGACGACGAAGACAAGGTTGGCCAGGTCACAGGCCTGGCGTGGACCCAGGTCGGGGGCGAGCTGCTCTCGATCGAGACTGCGGTGATCAATGGTAAGGGTAAGCTCAGCTATACCGGCCAGCTCGGTGAAGTCATGCAGGAATCCATTCAGGCCGCGCAAACCGTGGTCCGCAGTCGCGCACTGTCACTGGGGCTGAGCAAGGATTTCCACGAAAAGCAGGACATCCATATCCATGTACCGGAGGGTGCTACACCGAAAGATGGCCCCAGCGCCGGTATCGGCATGTGCACCGCACTCGTCTCGGCGCTGACCTCCATTCCGGTTCGTTCTGACGTCGCAATGACCGGTGAGATCACGCTGCGTGGAGAAGTGCTGCCCATCGGCGGGCTGAAGGAAAAGCTGCTGGCGGCGCATCGAGGAGGTATCAAAACCGTCATTATCCCGGCTGAGAATGAAAAAGACCTCGCCGATATCCCCGCTGAGGTGACCGAAAATCTTGTGGTCAAGCCTGTGCGATGGATCGATGACGTGCTGGAAATTGCTTTGGTCGCAATGCCGACACCGCTGCTTGAAGAGCCGTCGCCCGACGCTGTCGATAGCGGTAAGAAATCCAAATCCGGCAATAAGGGTAGCGAAGGCCTGCGTCGTCACTAGCCCACTCGGCGCCAGGGTAGTACTGGCGCCGGGAGACACGCGACGGAATAAAACTTGTGTCGTGTGTCGCCAATACGCCCAGATGTGATAAAATCGTTGCCTTGGTTAGGCAGGGCGTGCCGGGTCTGGCTAACACAACACCTACCGCTGGCTCGAGAAGTTCGAGCTGCGACCCGTCTGGTATTCCACCCATTCCCGAAACGCCCAGTCAGATTGGCACCGATTTCGAGAAACGGCGTTTTTCATACTTCTTTACGAGGACTCTGCTGAATGAATAAATCCGAGTTTGTTGATGCGATTGCGGATAAGGCCGATCTGGCTAAGTCGGATGCTGCCAAAGTGATCGACGCCATGGTTGATGTAATCGGCGAGCAGCTGAATAATGGTGAGCAAATCACTCTGGTTGGATTCGGTACTTTTCTCGTCAGCAGGAGAGAAGCGAGAAAAGGTCGAAACCCACAAACTGGTAAGGAAATTGATATAGCTGCGTCCAATGTTCCGCGTTTTAAGCCTGGCAAAGCGCTAAAGGATGCGGTAAACTAGCGCGCTTGCTTCGGGTGCTTAGCTCAGCTGGGAGAGCATCGCCCTTACAAGGCGAGGGTCGGGG
>CAZYDV010000630.1:0-2057 GCA_964646405.1 uncultured Granulosicoccaceae bacterium
TAGCCTCCACGCTCGTTTAGCATCGGGGTGTAGATGGCACGCCCCGGCTCGCGGGTCAGGTCATTGGCACAGACTCGATTGAGAAACCGCTCGGCGCCCGTGCCGGAAACATCAATTTTCCCAAACGTGGAAAGATCAAAAACCGCGGCCTCGCGGTGGGCGCGATTGACTTCCTCGGCTACTTGTTCAAACCACGGTGGTTTTTGCAGTGTGAGGGTGGGCTCTTCTGTTTTATTGAAATAGAGCGGGCGCTCCCAGCCGTAGAATTGGCCGAAATGCGCATTGTGGCGTTGCCATTGCTGATGCAATGGCGTGGTGCGCAGATTTCGCGCCGTGCTCCACTGATAGCCGGGGTAGTGGATGGCGTAGTGTTCACCGAGCACCTGTGGTGTGCGGGCGGCAAGGGCTGTGGCTGAGTTAAAACAATCCGGAAATCGTTTTGGATCGGCCTCGTACAGATCAGAGGGCGGTTGGCCATGGATGATACAGTGCGCCAGCGCCATGCCGGCCCCGCCACCGGTGGCAACACCCACCGAGTTCATGCCACAACCCAGAAACAGACCTCGGGTCTCGGCGGTCTCGCCCAGGAGAAATGAACCATCTGGTGTGAAACTCTCTGGCCCGTTTAGCAACATGCGCACTTCTGCATCGGCGAGACAAGGCAGTCGGTGCAGTGCATTTTCCATCATCGGTTCAAAATGGGGCCAGTCTTCAGGTAGCAGTTGAAAGGCGAAGTCGCTGCCGATCGTCTGTGGCGCGATGGGTTTGCCCATCGGCTCAAAGCAGCCAATCAGCAGACCGCCGGAATCATCGCGTATGTACAGGTGGCTATCGTGATCGGACAGAGTCGGCAAGTTGTGCTCGCTGCCCGGTACCGGGTTAGTCAACAAATAAAAATGTTCGCAGGGGTAGAGCGGTACATCGACATTGGCCATGGCGGCATTTTCGCGACTCCACAAGCCAGTGCACAGGGCGATCGCATCGCAACGGATAGTGCCGGCGGTGGTTTCCAGTCCGGTCACTTTTCCACCACGGGTGTGAATGGCGGTGACACCGGTGTTTTCGAACAGGTTCGCACCCCTGCTGCGTGCACCCTTGACCAAAGCGGCACACAAATCAGATGGGCTGACCCTGCCATCGTCGGGTGACCACACCGCACCGATGACATCATCGGCATTCATCAGTGGCCAGCGCTCTTTGGCTTCGCCCACCGAAATCGAGCTGGCGCGCAACCCGTAGAGGTCAGCCAGCGACTGTTGCCGGCGCACGTGCGTGAGCCGATCTTCGTTACAGGCGATCGACAGGGAGCCCTTGTTGATCCAGCCGGTGGCCTGGCCGGTTTCGGCCTCCAGTTCACTATAGAGTGAGATTGAGTAGCGAATCAGGTCGGTGAGATTGCGGCTGGAGCGCAGCGCGCGAACCTGTGCCGCAGAGTGCCAGGTAGTGCCGGAAGTGAGCTGGTTGCGTTCGAGCAGTATGGCGTCGCTAACGCCGGCTTTGGCCAGATGATAGAGTGTTGAGCAACCCATCACGCCACCGCCGATAACGACGACTGAGGCGTGCGCCGGGAGAGATTTGTTTGTCATTTCTGGCTCTAGCAGGGTTGAAACGGGTCTGTTGCGCATCAGTGGGTATCGTGTTCACAGCTGACAACAAGCTGCTTCCACCCGGCTCGCTGATCTGCGGCACGGTGGCATCTGCATGGTACTACAGGCATTGCACATTGCATTTGATATCGGAACAGCCACGCGCTACTCTTCGGATCGACATTGCGTCACATCTATTCCGTTCAGCGATCGGCTGACCGGCCAACCGAGGAATTCTGCAATGAAATTCAAACCGCTTCGTAAACCGGCGATGGTGGCAGTGACCACCACTTTCGTCGCATCCATGTTCGCTGCCAGCACCGGCTACGCAGCACAGTGCACCAACGATGTCTGGAACAAGGTCATGAGCCGCGGCAAGCTGGTGGTGGGCGTCAAGGCCGACTATAAACCCTGGGGCTTTCGTGACAGCAGCGGTGCGATTGTCGGCATGGAAATCGACATGGCCAAAGA
>CAZYDV010000631.1:0-2053 GCA_964646405.1 uncultured Granulosicoccaceae bacterium
CTGGCGCTCAACAATCTGCCCGACTACATCATCGCCGAACTCGAAACCGGCAATGTGAATATCCCCAAGTCCCAGTTGATCATGATCGCAAAGGAGCGCAAACCCGGCGTTCAACGGCAGATGTGGAAAAAGGCTCGCGATGCCAAACTGACCGTTGGTGCTGCGCGGGCGATGGCCAAGGGCAAGAAACCGGCGGTGAATCCCGCTGAACGCGCGATTCGCTCACTCGAAGACGTGGTGAAAAAAATCAACAGCGCAGAAAAGTTGACCACTGAACAGATTAAACCGCTGGCCGCACTGCATCGACAACTGGGCAAACTGCTCAGAGAGCGCCAGGGTGCCAAAGCCTGATTCGCGATCTTCCAGGTACAAAACGTAACTACGGCAAGCGTTCTAGCTGGCTTCGCGAATCGGTGTGGTCAGCGCCTCACGGCCGAGAATGGCAAGTTTTCTCGCTTCACCCCAATGGTAGCCGCCGAGCATGCCGTTTTCTCTGACGACCCGATGGCAGGGAATCGCCAGCGCCACCGGGTTGCGTCCAATGGCGGTGCCGACGGCACGCGCGGCAGACGGTTTGCCAATTGCCCGGGCGATCTGACCGTAGCTTGCCAGTTTGCCTGACGGTATCCGTAACAATGCCTGCCAGACCTTGAGTTGAAATGCCGTGCCAGCCACGTGCAGCACTGCAGACTGACTATCGGACGGTGAAAAAAGTGCCTCGCAGGCTCGGGCAGTCACCGCTTGATCGAGACGATAGTCGGCCGCCGGCAGACGCGCCCGCATTTCAGCAAGCGACAGATCTGCACACTCGCCTTCAACGAAGGACAGACTGCAAATGCCGCGATCAGTCGCGGCCAGCAAGCAACGGCCAAATGGCGTGGCGTGAAAGCCATAGCGAATCACCAGCCCCTCACCCCGGCGCCGGTATTCTCCGGGCGTCAACGCCTCGATCCGCACGAACAGTTCCGATAATCGCGCCGGTGCCTCCAGCCCGTGTTCCAGCGAGGCCTCCAGCACGGACATGTCATCCAGCAGCGACGCTTTGGCGTGCTCGATGGTCAGGTGTTGCAAAAAACGCTTGGGCGTCGTTCCGGCCCAGCGGCTGAACAGCCGCTGGAAGTGATACGGACTCAGGTGCACGTGTTCGGCGATGCGCGAAAGGCTCGGCTGCTCGCGATAATGGGTGGCGACAAACTCAAGCGCCTGTCGAACGCGCTCGTAATCCCGATTGATGTTATCCATGAGTCAACTGTAGCGCTCGCACGCGTGTGGCAACAAACGGAAACTTGCGCTACTGGTTCAGGCGATACCCGATTGCTCACGGGTGGCGAGAAACTCGATGTCCGGCCAGCGCTCCTGTGTCATCTGCAGATTGACCCGGGTGGGCGCGAGATAGACGAGCTCGTCGGCGTGATCGATTGACAGGTTGGCGGCCGCCCGCGTCTTGAAGTCGCGCATCATCTTGTCATCGTCGAGCTTGATCCAGCGCGCCTGTTGCACATTGACGGCCTCGAAGCTGCAGTCGACCTTGTACTCATCTTGCAAGCGCTGCGCGACGACATCAAACTGCAGCACACCGACCGCACCGAGAATCAGATCGTTGCTTGCGAGCGGTTTGAACAATTGCGTTGCACCCTCCTCGCACAATTGCCCCAGCCCCTTTTGCAACTGCTTCATTTTCAGCGGATCGCGCAACACCGCACGCCGAAAAAGCTCCGGGGCAAAATTTGGAATGCCAGTGAACTGAAGGTTTTCGCCCACTGTGAACGTGTCGCCAATGCGAATGGTGCCATGGTTGTGCAGGCCGATGATGTCGCCACTGAAGGCCTCGTCAAGACTGCCGCGGTCCGATGCGAAAAACGTCAGAGCATCGGAGAATTTAACCTCTTTGCCAGCTCTGACGTGCCGGGCTTTCATGCCCTTTTGATACTTGCCCGAACAAATCCGCATAAACGCCACGCGATCGCGATGTTGCGGATCCATGTTCGCCTGAATCTTGAACACAAAGCCGCTGAATTTTTCCTCGTCGGCCTCGACGACACGGGTCAGGGTT
>CAZYDV010000632.1:0-2045 GCA_964646405.1 uncultured Granulosicoccaceae bacterium
TATTGACGTCCAGATTCAGGATCTGCTTATTGTTCTCGTCAAAGACGATGACGTTCGTCGTCCCTACACGAAGACCGATCAGCACAATCTGACGGGCGGTTCGCAGAACGGCACGAACTGCCGTCGGGTCTGAAACGCTTACTTCACTTGCTTCTGCCGGCAGGTTCAAGACGGCAGATTTAGAGACAAAGATGTCAGTCGATTGACCCGCTTCGCTCTCGCCACCGCGATCGATATTCGTTCTGCCATAACCACCGTCACCGCGACTAGCGAATGACAGGCCGGAAGGCGTAGATACTGGCAGCGCTTCGATCGATGCGATCGGAGACGGCGCAGCCAAAGTCGTATAATCGACTTGAACTGGCGCATCGACATACTCGACCTGTGCAGGCGCTGGTGGCGGTACATAAGCCACGGGAGCCGGTGCGACAGTTACCGGAGCCGGTACGTACTGTTCCGTCACAACAGTCTGCGAAACCACGGGCACTGGCTGGGCCAAGACCGGTGGAGCAGCTACGAAATCGACAGCCGCAGGCGCACTGTAAGTCTCGACATAAGCTGGCGCTGGAGCGACATCTGCACTCGCATCCACAAGAACTTCCATCGAAAGTTCTTGCGCGATTGGCACTGGCTCGTATGCGATCGGAGCAGGGGCTGCGATAGGTGCCGTCGGCAATTCGACGGCCACATCACGAACCGGTTGCGACGTTGCATATGATGGCTCTGCAGCAATCAGGCCCGATAATGGCGCAGCCGAGACTGGCGCTGTAATCGGTGCAACAGCAACGCTGTCATCGCGATATTCAATCGAACCGTCTGGGCCGATGAAATAGTCGCCGTCGTTTGCGAGAGCCGGGATCGCGACGCTAAGGGCGACGATGGCAGCGGCGGCTTTGGTAGTGGATCGACGCATGATCTCAACTCCGGTTACGGGAATGGCGCGGAAAGCTTGTGATAGGTGGCTCATTGGGACCCCGCGCTGTTTGGCGTGATAGTGTGAACGACGATTGGTGCGCCGTTACGGATGAGCGTGACAGTCGATGGTGGAGCCGGCGCAGGAGCTGGAGCAGGCGCTTCAGCAACAACTGGTTCAACAGGCTGCTCCGGAGTCGCCTCGGCGCCCTCCTCGGCTGCTGCCGCTGCCGACTTTTCCTTGGCATAGGCCAAGTAGTTTTCTTTCGACTTGGTTGCATTTGCTAGGCGCTCTTGGACCATGGCGTGAAGGTCCAGAACGGTCTCGGGCATCACCTTATCGATGTCGTCGCCGTACTCATCCACCATCTCTTTAAAGCTGCGGAGACTCAGCGTCAGGAAACCGCGCTCTTGTTGTGCGGTTTGACGGGTAAGCGTAATCAACTCAGCTTGATCAGGCGTCAGTTCAAGCGTTGCGCTGTTACCAACCGACGCGGCGCTCTCGGTTTCATTGAGCTGTTGGTCAATTGCGAGGACACGCACGGTCCGCATGATCGTATCGGTCTGATGGTGACGCGATGTGTCCGTGATCTCACCAGTTTCCTCGTCGATCTCTTGGATCTCAATCTGACGGGTCAACAGGATGTCGACAAAGTCGCCGGGGAGGATAAATCCGCCCGCACCAGTGATTTCCGAAATTGGGATCGAGATAGCGCGCATACCAGGGCGCAACAACGCAGCGAGAACACCTGTACCGTCCAGATCAACGATCTTGTTGGTGGTGATCGGCTCACCTTCAACGATGACGAGGCGGGCTGCCGAACCTGTCAGGTCCTCGATGGCTTCAACATCTTCCCCTTCGGTGAAGAAGTTGGTCGAGACTGCATCAGCAGGCCACGACTGCCAGCGAAGATCTTCTGGGCCGAGAACGCGGCCCGTCGGAATTTCGCGATCAGCAACGAGGACACGTGCCGTCGGCTGAGCTGGCTCAGCATTTTCAGTTGGCTGTGCCGCAGCAAGCTGTTGTTGTGGTGTTGGCAGGTTTGCCTGACTTTGCAGGGCACTCCGCATCATCCACATTGCAGCCATCGCTGAAACGGTGGCACCTACTAGAATTAGAACTCTCAGGCCAC
>CAZYDV010000633.1:0-2038 GCA_964646405.1 uncultured Granulosicoccaceae bacterium
GTGTCGTACGTGCTGAACACGCACTGGCACGGTGATCATACCGGCGGCAATGAGAACTTTGGCGCAGCGGGTGCGGTGATCGTGGCGCACGAGAATGTCCGCGAGCGAATGTCGACCCCGCAATTCATGCAGGCTTTCAAACGTGAGGTGCCGGCGGCACCCGATACGGCGTTGCCGGTCGTGACGTTTTCCGATGATGTGACCTTTCACTTTAACGGTGACACCATCAACGTGATGCACCAGCCGAACGCGCATACCGACGGTGACTCAATCGTGTTCTTCAGCCAGGCCAATGTTCTGCACATGGGCGATACCTTCTTCAACGGTTTTTTTCCGTTTGTCGATCAGAGCAGTGGTGGCAGCGTGCCCGGTGTGATCGCCGCAGTCGAGGCGGCACTGGCGATGACCGATGGCGATACGCAGATCATTCCCGGTCACGGCCCGTTGGCGGCTAAGGCGGATCTGGAGGCCTATCAGAGCATGTTGAAAGAGGTGATGGCGCGGATCACGCCACTGGTTCAGGTAGGCAAGAGTCGCGATGAAGTGCTGGCCGCTAATCCACTTGAAGAGATTGGCAAACAGTGGGGCGGGGGATTTATGTCAACGAAAGTGTTTACCGGGATTGTCTACGATATAGAAGCCGGCAGTTAGCAAATTAGTCGCGGATGGCGGGCGCGCCATCCGCGATCGATTGTCTAGCTAAGTTCTGTAGCGCTTGAAACTACTCTGCTGACCAGTCCGTATTCGATAGCCTCTGCAGTGTCCATCCATTTATCGCGCTCGATGTCGAGCCGTACGCGGTCGATATCGGTGCCAGAGCGGGTGGAAATAACCTGTGCCAGACGTTCTTTCATTTTGACGATCTGCTCGGCCTGAATCGCGATATCTGTCGCACTGCCGCCGGCGCCACCAGATGGCTGGTGGATCAAAAAGCGCGTGTTCGGCAGGCAATACCGATCTTCTTTTTCGGCCGCCAGAAAAATATGCGTGCCGGCGCTGGCCACATAGCCGGTGCCGATAACCTGAACCCGGGGCTGGATGAAGCCGATCATGTCATGGATGCTGTCGCCCGCCTCGACGTGGCCGCCCTGGCTGTTGACGAACAGTTGAATCGGATCGCCGGAGGCTTCCGCCAGAGCCAGCAATTGACCGATCACTCGCTTGGCCATGGTCTGGTTGATCTCTTCGCAGATCAACACCTTGCGCGCATCGAACAACTTGTTGGCGATTGATGCTTTCGCCCCGTCTGCGCCTGACTTTTCTTCGCTCATCGCTGCTTTCCGAATTGGTTGAGGTTGTGGTGGGATCGCGCATTGTACCGCTTGCGCTGACTGCGCTTTGGGCGGCGACAATCTCGATATCCACCCTGTCATTTGGCCGTTCAATTAGCGCGCCAGCCGTCCTGCTCAAACAGACGCGCGGCGACTTATTGGTAAGCCGTCGTCAAAGCCAATGTCGGTGGATAGCCGGGCGTGCGTGTGCCGCAGGCAAGCGTCCACCCGGCCGGCCCAAATGGGGGATTAGGTTGACGGCTCAAAGTGAGAGCTTGAGGCCTTCGTGGCTTGCGACAAAGCCCAGCGTCTCGTAAAAAGTGCAGTGCCTCCGGGCGCGCCTTGTCGGTGGTCAGTTGGACCAGTCCGCAGCCGCGCTCGCGGCAAGCGTTAATGGCCCACTCGAACATTGTTTGCCCAGGCCGCGATTGCGGTGCGCCGCGGCGATTCGCACACTCTCGATTTGCCCGCGCCAAAGGCCTGTGCGCGACAACCCGGGGATGAAGCTCAATTGCAGGCAACCGGCGATCTGGCCGTCGAGCTCGCAAACCACCAGTTGCTGGTTGTCGTCTCGCTCGATCGCATCGAAGGCCGACAGATAGCATGGATCCAGTGGCTCGCCTGGCTTTTCCCGAAGCCTGCCCAGTGCGTCGTCGGCCAACAACTCGATAATAGCGGGCAGATCGGCGAGTGCTGCGCGTCGGAATTCGATGGTCATGCGGGCATTTTAACTGCCCTTGTCCGCGGCGCTGGCCGGAATCTGGCAT
>CAZYDV010000634.1:0-2027 GCA_964646405.1 uncultured Granulosicoccaceae bacterium
ATTTATGCCAACATGACGAAACGAGGAAGTGGTGTGATTGTGAATGTCTGTGGCATGGTCATTGTGAAGATGTGACGGCCGTGTCTGCAACCAGGCGCGGTTTGCAGCCCTTGTCTCAAGCAGCCATTTATCTCGGTAAATTAGTCAACACTCTGCTAGTCCTACTGTGGTTCAGACCCCCCGTACCGGTCCCAGCTGGATGTACTTCCATGGCGACGGAAATTCACCTACCGGTACCTCGATCAAATTGGGGCGGTTGTGCGCAATGGCTATTTCCAGTTCGGTCTGCAGTGCCTGGGGTGTCTCCGCACGGCTGGCTGATACACCAAAGCTCTTCGCCAGCGCGACAAAGTCCGGACTGGTGAGATCAGATGCGATATAGCGGCCGTCGAATTCATCGCGTTGAATTCCACGCACGTTGCCGTAGGCGTGATCGTTCATCACTACAATATTGACCGGAATATTGTGGTGCACGGCGGTGGCGAGTTCGGTAATGGAAAACAACGCACCACCGTCGCCGGCGATCGACACCACCGGTACATCGCGGCGGGCGTGGGCCGCGCCAATAGCGGTGGCGATGCCCCATCCCAGGGTTCCCTGGTAACCGGTAGACAAAAACGTTCGCGGGCGCCTTGCCGGAAAGGCAAAGCGCGAAACAAATCCGATCTGTGTCAATTCATCGACAAACAAACCATCGTCCGGCAACGCACGGCGTATAGCCGACAGCCATGCCAGTTGTGGCGCCAGCGTGGTCGAAATCTCATCCATGGTGTCGCGTTTTGTCTGGCTTATTTGACGGCGCCAGTCAGCACGTGATGGCTGTTCACTCAGGCTGGCCAGCAGGGCAGGCAGGGCGCAGTTGAGATCAGCCTGTATTGTCATGTCAGCGGCCGGCGCGCGTTTGAGTTCGTCGGTGTCGATATCAATGTGGATCAGTTTGATGTTGTCATCCAGACCCCATTGTTTTTTCTGCGCACTAAAGCGCGTGCCAAGACCAATCGCCAGATCACACTGTGACCACAAGGCATGACCTGCCGGCATATTGAGATGTAACGGGTCATCGAAAGACACCACGCCATGCCCGTTGCGAAATGCTATGACGCCGGCGCCAATCCGGTTGGCAAACGCTTGCACCTGATTTGATACTGCCTGCGCACCGCCACCGACGACGATCAACGGATATTTCGCCTGATCGATCAGCTGTATGGCCTGCCGTATCACAGCATCTTCGGGTTCGGGCTGAGGATAGGCTTCAACGCTAAGCGAATCGACGTCGAACTGGCATGTCTGCAACCACAGGTTAACGGGGATCTCCATGCCCACCGGTCGAGGGCGTCCGTTTTGCAATGTGCTCCAGGCGTTGTGCATCTGTTCGCTGGCGTGTTCGCTTTCTACGATTCGATCGGCGTGTTTAGTGAGTTTCGACATGATTTCGAGCTGGCCTTCGATCTCGTGAAGTAGGCCGTAGCCTTTGTCGATCGCGCCGGCGGGGATCTGGCCAACCAGCCCGAACAATGGCGCGTTAACGGCATAAGCCGTACTCAAAGCCGCCGCACCATTGAGAAAGCCCGGGCCGGGTACGATAGAAAATGCCTGGTGTTTTCCGGTGGCCAGGGCCGCCCCCAGTGCCATGTAGACCGCTCCTTGCTCGTGCCTTGCCTGTACCGGGTGTAGCAAATCCCTGCGATCATAGATCGCGTTGAACAGATTGTCGTTCTGTACGCCGGGTACGCAATAGAGTGTGTCGATGTTGTTCGCGATCAGCGATTCAACAACAAGGCTTGCGACAGTTTGATCGGGTGAGTGGTTGCTCATTGTTAGTCCGGGAGTTATTGGCTGTAGTTTACAGGGTCCGGTAGTTGCGGGTGCGAAGATCGTTGTGGGGTGTGCCGGTTATTCGCGTGGCGGTAGGGGCCGTAAGCCTAGACGCACGTACCGTTTTTACGTTCGGAGGTAGGTGCGCTGTGGCTTACCAACCCTACGGATATTCGGTGTGTGGTTTGTACGGTTATTCGCGTGGTGGTAGG
>CAZYDV010000635.1:0-2023 GCA_964646405.1 uncultured Granulosicoccaceae bacterium
AATCACGCCGCCGATCAGTGTGCCCCACAGATTGCCAAGCCCGCCGATAATCACGGCCTCAAAGCCGAATATCAGCCGCGCACCACCGATCGATGGATCAAAGTTCGTGCGCGCACCGAGCAGGACACCGGCCACCGATGTGATTGCCAGCGCCAGCGCCATCGCCAGTGCGAAGATATGCCGCCGGTTGAGGCCCATAATTTGAGCGATATCCTGATTGTCGGATACAGCGCGAAACGCGCGACCCAGTGCGGTGTGATAAAACATCCAGTGCAGAGAACCGATCACGATTACCGCAATCGCGAAAGTGATCAGCGGCAGCAGGCCGATCGAGATCTCGCCCAGTGGCAGGCTAATGGTATCCAGTGTGCCGACATTGAGTTTTTGCGGGTCGGCCGTGTAGCCTTCGAGCAGTGCGTTCTGAATGATCACCGACAGTCCAAAGGTCACCAGCAGCGGCGGTAATAGATCGTCTCCCAGCGTCTGGTTGAGGATACCGCGTTGCAACGCGTAGCCGATCAGCGCCATACCCGGAATGACGACAAGCGCTGCGAGCAGCGGATGAACGCCGAGCACGATTGATGTCGACAGTGCCAGATAGGCCGCCAGTACGATCAGGTCACCGTGGGCGATATTGACCAGTCGCATGACACCAAAAATAAGCGACAGGCCGGCGGCAAACAGGGCGTAGAGGCCGCCCAGCAAGATGCCCTGGATAACGGCGTTTAACCAGTTCAATTCGCGTGCGCCGATGTTTGCAAACCAAAGTAGGCGTGGCTGATGTCGTCACGGCTGGCGCCCGCCGATTCACCGTCCAGTGCGATGCGTCCCTCCTGCAGACAATAAAAGCGCTGTGATACTGCCAGCGCCTTGCCGATATCCTGTTCGACGATCAGTGCACTCATGCCATCGGCGATGATGTGCGGCAGCGCATCGTAGATGGTTTTGATAATCACCGGGGCCAGCCCCAGGCTGATCTCGTCAAACAAAATCAGTTCCGGATTGGCCATCAGCGCGCGGCCAATGGCCACCATCTGTTGCTGGCCGCCGGACAAATCTGTCGACGGCGCGTCAGATCGCTCCTGCAACACCGGAAACAGCTCGTACACCGATTTAAGGTGCCAGGGACCTTTACGGCCGGTCTGGCCGCCGATCAACAGATTCTCCTCGACACTGAGTGAGGCGAAAAGCTGTCGTCCCTCCGGTACCAGCGCGATGCCCTGATAGGCGATCTGGTCGGCGCGCAGATGGCCGATCGGCTGTCCTTTATATTGAATAGCCTCGGCGGAGTTGCTGATCAGGCCCGCGAGCGAGCGCATCAGCGTGCTCTTGCCTGCGCCGTTGGCGCCGATGATAGCGATAATTTCACCGTGGCCGACGTTAAGCGAGAGGTCGAACAATGCCTGAAAGTCACCGTAGTGGCTACACAGCGCGTGCGTGCTGAGCAGGTTTTCAGGCATCGGCGGCAAGCCCCAGATAGATTTCCTGCACCTGCGCGCTTTGCATAATGGCCTGCGGTTCGCCATCGGCAATTTTGGTGCCGAAATTGATCACGATCAGTCGGTCTACCACCGCAAGCAGTGCGTGCACCACATGCTCGATCCAGATGATCGACATACCGTCGCGATGGATGTTTCTGATCGTCTGTATCAGCGATGTGCACTCGGCATCGGTCAGTCCGCCGGCGATTTCATCCAGCAGCAACAGCGTCGGGCGCGCACACAGCGCACGGGTCAGCTCCAGACGCTTGCGCTCGAGAAGGGTCAACTTGCCGGCTTTCTGGTTGGCTTTTTCCAGCAGTTCGGTCTGCTCGAGAATGTCCAGACAGTGCCGCTCGGCTGCGCGGCCCCGAAGCCCTGCCGCCTGAGTGGCGGCAACCATGGCGTTTTCGAATACTGTCAAGCCGGTGAACGGTTGCGGCACCTGAAAACTGCGCGCCATGCCGGCCCGACATCGCGCCGCAGCGCCCAGGCGTGTCACGTTGCGGCCGTTAAAGCTCACCTGGCCGGCATCGCAGGCAAGT
>CAZYDV010000636.1:0-2006 GCA_964646405.1 uncultured Granulosicoccaceae bacterium
AGACATTCACCTGAGCACAGGGAAATTGCAATGGTAAGTGGACTGAAGGGACTCTTTGGCGGTTCCGGATCTGCACATTCAGATAACGGCAAAAACGGTTTGAGCGCCGATCAGGCAAGCCAGATCGATGCGATCCACAAATCCCAGGCCGTCATCGAGTTCAAGCTCGACGGCACGATACTGACGGCCAATGAAAATTTTCTGTCTGTCATGGGGTATCAGCTCGACGAGATCGTCGGTAAACACCACAGCATGTTCGTTGAGCCGTCCTACCGCAATAGCGGTGAGTACAGTGATTTCTGGCAACAGCTCAACCGTGGTGAATTTGTCGCAAGAGAATTCAAACGCATTGGAAAAAGCGGCAACGAGATCTGGATTCAGGCAAGCTACAATCCGATCATTGGCAGCGATGGAAAGCCTCACAAGGTGGTGAAGTTTGCCACCGATATCACCGATCGCAAGGTGCGGGAAAACGACTTCAAGGGTCAGATGCAGGCGATAAATAAATCGCAGGCGGTCATCGAGTTCGAACTCGATGGCACGATCATCAGTGCCAATGAAAACTTTCTGCAATCACTGGGCTATGCGCTGGGTGAGATACGCGGTAAGCGCCACAGTATGTTTGTTGAGCCGACTTATGGAGCGAGCCGCGAGTATCGCGAGTTCTGGGAGGCACTTAAGCGTGGCGAGCATCAGTCGGGTGAATTCAAGCGAGTCGGCAAGCAGGGGCAGGACGTATGGATTCAGGCATCCTACAACCCGATCCTCGATATCAACGGGCGCCCGTATAAGGTCGTCAAGTACGCCTCTGATATTACAGCGCAAAAGCAGTTGCAGCAGGCGATCGAATCGGTGCTTGAGAAAACGCTTGCTGCCATGGTGGCAATGTCAGAAGGGGATCTCACTCATCGTATGGAGGGGGAGTTTTCCGGTCAGTTTGCAGCGCTGCAAGTGGCTGTCAATAATTGCTTTAACGGATTGAGTTCGTCCTTGTCTAAAATTCGCACCGTGGCCAGCAACGTCACTCGCGACATCACAGAGATCGCTGAAGGCAACAGCAACTTAAGCGAGCGCACCATCGAGCAGGCTGCCAATCTGGAGCAAACGGCAGCCAGTATGGAGCAGATCACCAATACCGTTCAACACAACGCAGACAATGCCACAAAGGCCAATGAGCTGGCGCACCGCGCATCGGAGCAGGCGCGCAAGGGTGGCGCCATTGTGCGCAATGCGGTGGATGCAATGAACGGTCTGAATGAATCCAGCGTCAAGATCTCTGACATCATTGGCGTGATTAACGACATCGCATTTCAAACCAATCTGCTGGCATTGAACGCATCGGTCGAGGCGGCTCGCGCCGGCGATCAGGGGCGTGGGTTCGCGGTTGTCGCGAGCGAAGTGCGAGTGCTGGCCGGCCGCAGTGCGGCGGCGGCAAAGCAGATCAAGGAGCTGATCGAAGAAAGTGCGCAGCGGGTGGATGAGAGTAGTGCACTGGTGAATAAATCCGGCGATTCGCTGAGCGAGATCGTTGCAGGCGTAGAGGAAGTGACCAATATCGTGGGCAGTATTTCAGAGGCCAGCAACGAGCAGTCGATCGGTGTAAACGGCGTGCACGGGGCGATCAATCACGTCGATGAGCTGACTCAGCAAAACGCATCGCTGGTGGCACAGGCGGCATCGGCCAGCCAGAACCTCAATGGTCAGGCTCACGAGCTGGTGCGCCTGGTATCAAAATTCACGCTCAACAGCGATAGTGCCGCAGCACCCGGTCAGCAACATTTCGATGACGTCAAACGCCACGCGGCGTAGTGGGGTTCAGTCGCGCGCGATCGCCAGCAGTATATCTGCAAGCTCGCGCGGCCGGTTGGACGGAATCATGTGATTGGTGGCAATTTCGTGATACGTCCAGTCGGCTGACTGGCGGGCGTGCCGTGCGGCACGCCAAAACGCCGAATCGTCTTTTTCATCGGCATCTTGCCGAACCTATTTGATATGACCACGCTGAC
>CAZYDV010000637.1:0-1998 GCA_964646405.1 uncultured Granulosicoccaceae bacterium
CGAGGCGCGGCTCGCGCCGACCGAGACCTTTGACGCCCCCGACTGGGGCACGGATCAGTCGGACTATGCGGTGCACAACTATGAAGATCGATCGGCACACGAGGTGGCCGCCGCCGATGAACTCTTTCTGGGGCACTGGAAACCGGAGGCTCGCAATCAGCGTGGCGAAAACGTGCCACATGGCGATGCGGTACTCGGCAACTTCGAGGAGCGCCTGAGTAACCTGACGGAAGAACAGGTTGTCGCCGAGGCAGGGCGCTGCATGAGTTGCGGCATGTGCTTCGAGTGTGATAACTGCATGATCTATTGTCCGCAGGATGCGGTGTTTAGAGTCAGCAAAGACAAGCATACGACAGGTCGCTACGTCGACACCGACTACAGCAAGTGCATTGGCTGTCACATTTGTTCGGATGTATGTCCGGCCGGTTACATCGATATGGGCATGGGGCATTAGCTCGGGCTCGCCAGTCAATGCGGATCAATCATCGTCCACTGGCCTTGTTGTTGTTGATGTCGATCTTCTGGTCATGGCCGCTGATCGCCGATCGCGGCCCCGTCTTGCCGCCGGCAACCTACGGCGAGCAGTGCGTTGCACCCACCGATGTGATGCGGCGTGATCACATGGATTTGCTCAACCATCAGCGCGATGAAACCGTGTTCGATGGCTTGCGCGCCAATCCCTATAGTCTGGTTGGTTGCGTCAATTGTCACGCCAGTCGCGACGACACCGGTCAGGCGATCAGAATCGACGCCGAAGGGCAATTTTGTCAGGCCTGCCACGCCTACGCCGCCGTACGGATCGATTGCTTTAGTTGCCACGCGGCACTGCCCGAAGAGACGCTGGGTGGCGTGTTGCGACACGATTTTCACCCGCAGGCCGGTTTTAAGCTGAAGGCTGCCGAGGCCTTCATTCTGCAAGCCTATGCCAATGGCAAGTGAATCTTCACTCACGGCGCGGCGGCGCTTTCTGGCCAGGCTTGGTATCGGTGCGCTGGCAGTGTCCGCACCGACGCTGTCGCTCGTGCAATTGCGGGCTGCAGAACAGCCTGTCAGCGCGACACGGCGCTGGGGCTTGCTGATCGATACCGCCAAGTGCGCCAGCGGTTGTGATGACTGCGTGCGCGGCTGCAACGCCGAACATGGAATCGAGCCGAGCAGTCGGAACAACATCACGGCACAGTGGATCAGAAAGATCGACCTGCTCGATGATCTCTCTGGTCGCGAGAGTTCACTGCCGGTGATGTGTCAGCATTGCAGCAGTGCGCCGTGCGTGGATGTCTGTCCGACCGGTGCCTCGTTTCGACGCGCCGACGGCATTGTGCTGGTCAACAAGCACACCTGCATTGGTTGTCGCTATTGCATGATGGCGTGTCCCTATAAGGCGCGTTCGTTCATTCACGAAAATCTGACCAACCAGCTACCGCGCGCACCACGCGGTAAGGGCACGGTGGAGAGCTGTACTCTGTGTGTGCATCGCATTGATGCGGCCACAGAGACGACACCAGTCAATACCGCCTGTGCACAGGCCTGTACCGAGGCCGGTCACGATGCGATTGTATTCGGTGATCTGAACGACCCGCACAGCCGGATTGCTCAATCACTGGCAAACAGTGACAGTCTACAGATCCGCAGCGATCTGCAACTGGGCACCGGCGTGCGCTACAGTCAGTTTTAAATCGCATGTCACTCGATCCTCACAGCTATCATACTCTGGCACCAAAAACGGCGAGTTATGGCTGCCTGTTGGTGGCTTTGTGCGCCGTGGTAATCGCAGGGCTTGCCTGTGCCTGGCAGATCGAGCACGCCGGACACGAGATCACTGGCATGAGTAATCGGGTGGTGTGGGGATTGCCGCATGTGTTCGCGATCGGGCTGATTGTCGCCGCCTCCGGCGCGCTCAATGTGGCATCTATGGCCTCGGTGTTTGGTGTTGATTGCTATAAGCCCTGGGGGCGATTGTCGGTGGTGCTGGCGATGACATTGTTGATTGGCGGTCTG
>CAZYDV010000638.1:0-1988 GCA_964646405.1 uncultured Granulosicoccaceae bacterium
AGACCCTGGTTGTATCGGCGGCGGCCGGTGCCGTGGGCTCGGTGGTTTGCCAGATCGGCAAGATCAAGGGCATGCGCGTGGTTGGCATAGCGGCCTCCAGTGAAAAGTGCGAGTGGCTTGAAAAAGAGTTGGGTGTCGACGCCACCGTCAACTACCGCAGCGCCAACGCCTACCGGCAGCTGAAAGATGCCTGTCCGCGCGGCATCGATGTGTATTTCGAAAACGTCGGTGGGCAGATGCTCGACATGGCCCTGTCACTAATCAACATCAGCGCGCGTATTCCGCTGTGCGGTTATATCTCCGAGTATGCTGCCACCGAACCTGGTGTCGGGGTAAAGAATCTGCCCGTGCTGATCAGTCGGCGCGCGCGAATCGAAGGGTTTCTGGTTCTGGACTACGTGCACCGCAGCCGTGATGCGCTGCAGGATCTGGGCAAGTGGGTGATGGACGGACGGATCAAGTATCGAATGGATATCGTTAAAGGCTTCGACACCCTGCCGGAAACCATCAACAAACTGTTTGAGGGTAAGAACAACGGCAAATTGCTGGTACAAGTGGGCGACGTACCGGGAGAGTAACGACACCGAGTGGCGCCGCCGCCGCAACATCGAGCGGCGGCGTGAGCCGGTGGGCCTTCGGCGGTGGCCGAGCTATTTGCCGACGATTTTCTGCCACTCGGCATCGGCGGTGACCTTGTAGTCCGCCCAGTTTCCATCGAGCCAGCGATCGCGCCCGCGACCTGCGTAGAAGAGATACAGTTTGTCGCCGAAGATCTCCCAGTGCGTACCATCGGTGCGCAGCAAACCCTTGCCAAGACTTAGCGCATTGGCGCAGTGGCCGTTGTAGGCGGGCGCGTAGCGCTCGGGATCGGCTTGAAACAGATCACGACTGCGCTCTGAGCCAAATTGCCATTTGGCGCCCTTGTACTTGACCACGTACTTCTTCGACCCCTTGAGCGCAGGCTTGTGTTCATCTTTTGGAAATTCGTGGTAGGCAAGGCTGTCATGTCCGCCAATCGCCACGCCCTTGAATTTGGATTTGGCGACCGGTTCCGCCGCAAAGGCACTGCCGGCCATCAGGGTGAGCAGGGCAAACAGGGTGACTGAAATTCGCTGAGTCAGGATCATGGTTTGGGTACCTGGATTGATTGCAGTGGCGGTTTGAGTCGGGTTGGCAAATGTTGGTTCAATGGGCAGGCGGCGAGCGCGGGCTTTTTGCAGGTAGAATGGCGCAATCTCAAAACATCCTGGCGATTCTATGTCGACACAACACGATCACTCGGCACTGGCGGATGCCGCCATCGCACAGCGAGTAGAGGCGCTACCTGCCGCGGACAGCACCGTGGTCGCCGCGCTCGCACCCCACGGCAAGTTGCGGGCGGGAATCAACCTGAGCAATTTTCTGTTGGTAACGAGTCGCGATCAGGCGGGCGATCCGGTGGGTGTCTCGCCCGATATGGCGGCCGCACTGGCGCGAAAGCTTGGGGTGGCCACCGAGCTTGTCACGTTTGCCTCGCCGGGGCAGGTGGCGGATGCCGTCGGCACAGACTGGGATATCGGCAATATCGGTGCCGAGCCCGCGCGCGCCGAGCACATCGCCTTCACCAGTGCCTACTGCGAGATTGAGAGCACCTGCCTGGTGCCAGCCGGCTCTTCGATCACAACGTTTGCCGATGTCGATCAACCCGGTGTGCGCATCGCCACCAAACATCGGGCGGCCTACACCTTGTGGCTGGAGCGCAACCTCAAACACGCCGACCTCGTGCAGGTCGAATCGATCGATGCCTCTTATGACGCATTTGTCGCTCAGCAGCTCGATGTGTTGGCCGGGCTGCGGCCACGGCTGCTGGAAGATGCCGAAAAACTGGCCGGATCGCGAATTCTCGCCGACAAATTCGCCTCGGTTCAGCAGGCCATCGGCACGCCGCGTGATCGCCCGAGTGCAGGAATAGACTACCTGCACGCCTTTGTTGCAGCGGCGATCGACAA
>CAZYDV010000639.1:0-1983 GCA_964646405.1 uncultured Granulosicoccaceae bacterium
TGAAAATGTGAAAAGGGGACAGGCCATTGACAAAGCCGGCTTCGATCTGCCCGCGCGGCACTGACATCAGGCCGGCACGTACGACTTCGCCGATGTAGGCGCCGCCGTACAGTGCGATGGCGATGACAAGGGCTGTCAATTCGGGTGGCATTCGCATACCGCCTTTGAAATTCAGGCCCTTCAAGGCCGGCATATTCAGCAGCGGTGTTTCCGGGATGCGCGCAAGCCAGCCGATCACCACAAACAACACCGGCAACAGGCACCACCCGATCATCCGCAAGCGGTGGTATCGAGCGCTCGACAGGGTGCGACGCAAATGGCCCTGCAAAAACAACCAGCCAATAAATACCAGCAGCATCAGCGCGACAGACCACAGCGCGATATTCAATACCGGAAAATAAATCCCGCGCCCGGTGATAAATGCATAGTCACCCAGTGCGATGGCCTGGCGCGGACGCGGCAGATGGGCGACGACGGAATACCAGAACACGGCTTGCAGAATGAGTGGCACATTTCTGAAGGTCTCGACGTAGATCGTGCCCAGCATCGAAAACAAATAGTTGCTGGAAGTTCTGATCAGGCCAATCACGACGCCGATCACGGTCGCCAGTGAAATGCCCAGAAAGCCCAACAGCAGCGTATTGAGTATGCCGATCGTCAGCGTTTTGGTGTAGGTGTCGCTGATTGAGTAGGGCAGAACCGAAAATGAAAAGTCCCAACCGGTGGAGCGTTGCAGAAAACCGAACCCCGTCGTCAGGCTTTGGGCGTCGAGGGCGGCGCGTGTGTTGACCACCATACCAATCAGTACCACGGCGACCACCGAGACCAGCAGCGCCTGCAGTACGATCTCGCGAACTTTTCGGTTTCTTAGCAAAGCACTCAAGAGAGATGACTCATGTGCCGGAGTGGGTCTTTGTGACAGGTGACGCGTGGTTTAAAAAGATGCGCCACCGACCTGCGGTGGCGCATTGGGTCGCTCGACGGGTGCCTAGTCGAGGATCATCGGTACGATCACACCGCCGTTGTTCCACAGTGCGTTCAGGCCGCGATCCAGGTTGTAGACTGAGCCTGCGCCGATGTTGCGATCGAAGATCTCGGCCGAGTTGCCAATCTGCTTGATCACGTTGTAGGCCCAGTCATCAGACAGGCCCAGACGCTCGCCGATACCCGGGGTGACACCGAGTAGTTTTTCAACGGTGGAGTCTTCCGGATTGGCTTTGTGCTCATCGACATTGGCAGAGGAGATGCCTTTGGACTCGGCGATCCAGGTGGCGGCAAACATCCAGTTGACGATGTCCACCCAGTTGTCGTCGCCCTGACGCATCGCTGCGGATTCGGGCTCCAGCGCCAGTGCCACATTCATCATCGCGTGATCATCGGGGTTTTCTGCACTTTGGCGAGTGACCGCGAGGTTCGGGCCCCAGCCGACGAGGCTGTCGCAGCGACCGGCAAAATAGGCTTCGCGCGTCTCTTCGCTTTTCTCGAACGTGATCATTTCCACGTCGATGCCGCGACTTTTGAAGAAGTTGGCCGCCAGCCGCTCGGTGGAGGTACCGGCGTTGGCGCACAGTGAACCGCCGTCGAGCGTTTCGGGATCGGTGCTGCCAAGCTCTTTGGGCATCATGACGTTGGTGGCGCCAACAAAATAGGGCACCGAGAACTGAATGCCCAGTTCGGTATCGCGGCCCATGGTCCAGCCGGTGGCCTTGATGATGACGTCGACATCGCCCGATTGCAGTGACGGAAAGCGCTGTGCCCAGCTAATCGGGACGACCTTCAGGTTGTCATCACTGCCAAGTACAGCGACCGCCAGTGCGCGGCAGTAGTCGATGTCGTAACCGCTCCATTTGTTGTCGTCTGTGACCTGCACAAACGGCGGAAAGCTGCCGTTGTGACCGGAGCACAACAGGCTGCCGCGATCCAGAACTGCTTTGAGTGTGTCGCCGTTCTCGGCCAGTGCCGGTGCGGAAAAGGTGGATAATG
>CAZYDV010000640.1:0-1977 GCA_964646405.1 uncultured Granulosicoccaceae bacterium
TGCGCGGCTGATATTCGGCTTTGAGGCAGTGATTATCGGCGGGCTTGGCAATCTGTGGGGCACACTGATCGGCGGCGTGATTCTGGGCGTGGCGCAGACTATAGGTGCCCAGATCAACCCTGGCTGGCAACTGCTCGCCGGGCACCTGACGTTCCTGTTCATTCTCGCTGTGCGCCCACGCGGCCTGTTCCCGAAGATGACCGGATGACTGACTTGCGTGTCGAGCGCGGATCGCGCGCCAGTCTGATCGCGATGCTGATCGGCATCGCGGTACTGGCGATATTGATCGCCGCACCCTTTTGGGCCGGCCGCGCCGACATGCGACTGATGGGAGAGCTCTTTTTGTATTTGTCGCTGGCCTGCCTTTGGAATCTGATGGCAGGTTACGCCGGGCTGGTCTCGGTAGGTCAGCAGGCCTATGTCGGCTTTGGCGGCTATATGCTATTCGCCCTGACCATATTCGCGGACGTGCATCCGGTTGTTGCGGTAGCCGGCGCCGGCGTGCTGGCGGCAATCATCTCGATACCGGTCGCCACACTGGTGTTTCGCCTGCGCGGAGCCTATTTTGCCATTGGCACCTGGGTGGTAGCCGAAGTGTTTCGGCTGTCGTTTGCACAAGTATCCAGTCTTGGCGGTGGCTCTGGCACGTCACTGCCGATCGGCGTCGTCAAGTCGATCGCATCAGGGCGCCAGGCACGTGAGAGTCTGAGCTACTGGCTGGCACTGGGGCTCGCGGTGCTGGTGATTGGTGCGGTGTTCTTTTTCCTGCGCTCGCGCAAGGGTCTGGCACTGTCGGCGATTCGCGACAATGAACTGGCCTCAGCCTCGCTCGGCATCAATATCTGGCGCACCAAGTTTCTGGTCTATGTGGTGACTGCCAGCCTTACCGCCATGACCGGCGCGCTGATCTTCCTGCAGAAGCTGCGCATCTCACCGGATGCAGCATTTTCCGTCAATGACTGGACCGCCTTTGTGATTTTCATCGTCGTGATCGGCGGTATCGGCAGCCTTGAGGGGCCAATCATCGGCACGCTGATATTCTTCGCCATGCGCGAGACTCTGGCAGATCTCGGCACTGTTTATCTGATCGCACTGGGCGTAGTTGCGATCATCGTGATGCTGAAGGCACCACAGGGAATCTGGGGTATGATCGCCAACCGCTTCGATGTGCAGCTCTTCCCGCTAGGCTATCGCGTGAAACTGCCGTCATCTACAAACAACCAATAACCTACCTGGGGCTATTGCCCCGGCTAAGCTAAATCGCATGTGTAATCACCTGACCGAACGACCAGTAAAAAATCTTTCGTCCCATTGCGCCGCGCGGCGACCTGCCAGACGACGGAGTTATTGATGTCACTCAACGCAGATGTCGCCATTGTCGGCGCCGGCCCGGTCGGCACATTGTTGGCCATTTTGCTTGGCAAACAGGGCAAGCGGGTTACCCTGATCGAGCGCTGGCCCACCATCTACGATCGCCCGCGCGCGGTCACGATGGATCACGAAGTAGCGCGCACACTGGCAATCTTTGGTATCGACGCCAACAATGATCCGGCCATTCAGTACCACGAAGAACTCTACTACTGGAAAAACGCCGATCTGGAAGATCTGCAAATTGTTGACTGGAAAAGCGTATCGCCATCCGGCTGGCGTGTGACCTACTGGTTCAATCAACCCGAGCTCGAAGCCCGTTTGCACGCCATCGCCACAGAATTTCCATCGATACAGCTACTGCGTGGCTGGGAGGCCGTGGCGCTTGCGCAGGATGACGATGGCGTGACGTTGGGCCTGCAGGAGACCGAGGAGCTCGTTGGCGCCAATGGAAAGGCACAGAACGTCCGCGCGAAGTACGTGATTGGCTGCGACGGGGCAAACAGTTTTGTGCGCCAGCAGCTTGGCATCGAGATCATTGACAAGGGCTATTTTTTCGACTGGCTGATTCTCGACATGATCCCCCCTGACGACTACGTGGTCTCGCCC
>CAZYDV010000641.1:0-1976 GCA_964646405.1 uncultured Granulosicoccaceae bacterium
TTTTTGAAGGATGCAGCACACTGAGCCTGACTGAACGAGAGCCACTCATGCAACAAGCCAAACAAATTGAGCTGACGCAACGTCTGTTTGAGCATATCGACTCGGGTACCACGGCGACCTTTGACCAGGCCTATTTACAGCCGGTCGCAGAATACATCGACGCAGACATTGCGAAGCGGGAAAACAATTTGTTTTTCCGTCAATCGCCACTGTGTGTCGGCATGAGTGCACTGTTGCCGAAGCCCGCGACGTTTTTTACCCATGATCTCGGCCCGCAACCCCTGCTGCTCACTCGCGATGCGGAGGGCAAGGCTCGCGCTTTTCTTAACGTCTGCCGTCATCGGGGTGCTCGAGTGGCGGAAGATTGCGGCGCGAAACGATTGTTTTCCTGTCCCTACCACGCCTGGACCTATGGCCTGGACGGCCAGATTGTTGCGCGGCCCGAAGAACAGGCATTCGCTGGCGTACCGCGCGCCACCCATGGTTTAACTGAATTAGCCATGACCGAGCGCGACGGACTCCTGTGGGTGATGCCTGGCCCCGGCCAGGCGCTCGATCTCGACCAGCACCTCGGATCTTTGGGAGAGGAACTGGGACACTATGGCCTGGGCAGCTTTCATCACTACAAGAGTGTCACGCTGCGACGACGCATGAACTGGAAACTGCTGGTTGATACGTTTCTTGAGTCGTATCATTTTTGCGTGTTGCACAAAAACTCAATCTGCTCGATTTTTTACGACAACCTGACCGATTTTGAGCACTGGGGGAAGCATTTTCGCATTGTCAGCCCCAGACGTACCATCGACGAAATGCGGGAGCAGTCACCCGAGCAATGGAATCTGCTGCCGCATGTCGTTGCAATCTATATTCTGTTTCCCAATACCGTGCTGGTCTGGCAACTCGATCACATCGAGCTATGGCAGATATTTCCCGGTGAGGGTGCGCCCGATGAATCCGTCGCCAACGTTGCGCTCTACACGCCAGAGCCGGCAACGAGCGATAGCGCGCGCAGATACTGGGATAAAAATCTCGATCTGGTGGTTAGCGTCGTCGAGAACGAGGATTTTCCCGTTGGTGAAGGCATACAGCACGGCTTTCGCAGCGGCGCTCAGGACCACATTACCTTTGGCTGTAACGAACCGGCGTTAACACATTTTCATCGCCATGTTAGCGCTGCATTGGCGAGTCAGGCTGACTGAAGCCTGGCCGGTTGATCAGCAGTTCGGGTAGCGAGCCGGATATAAACATCGAGCCTCCTCGAACGTGAATCCCTGCATCATCAGTTGGCGAACGAGCCGGCTTTGCGCTTGCTGATACAGGCAGACCGGGTATTTTGGCTGGCGGCCGCACCTGGCTTATAATTGCCCCCCGGCAAGCTCAGGGAACTCATCATGCCAGCAGCCAGCAATCTCCAGGTTCGTCCGTTGCCCAACGCCAGGTTTGGCGCCGAGATCGTCGGTTTGAATCCGTCCCGCATCAGCGATGCGGATCGAGAGTTGATCTGGAACACCTATAGAGCGCGCCACGGCCTGATCTGTTTTTCCTTTGATCGGTTGATCGATGAGGGTGAGTTGCACGCCCTGACTTCGGTATTCGGTGAAAATGAATTTGCGCCTGGCCTGATTAACGGTCTGGGCAAAGCCACGCCGAAAGGTGAAGAGGATCTTGGCGTTGATGAACAGGTTCGGCGGATTCGTGCCACCGGTCGCGATCCGTATATGACCTACATTGGCAATCTCGATCCGCTGACGCTTGAGAAAAAACCCACGCCGGAGAAATTTTTTGGTGAGTGGGAGTGGCACACCGATATGTCGTACGTAAAAGTGCCGCCGACGTTCAGCCTGTTGCATGCGCGAGTGGTGCCGGAGAAGGGCGGCGACACTGGCTTTTGCAGCCAGGTAATGGCGGCCCGGGCGCTGAGCCCACAACTTCGGGAAATCGCGTTAAAGCACAAGGTCAAACATGATGCTACCTAC
>CAZYDV010000642.1:0-1958 GCA_964646405.1 uncultured Granulosicoccaceae bacterium
ACTTCCTCATCGCTGATGTCCTGCGGCACACCGTCGAGTGCGGCGCCGGTACACAGCTCCGACCCGCCCATCATTCGCCCCAGGTGCGAGATCGGCACCATTTTCGATTTCGACACACCGTGCATGTCCACATACGAGGCCAACGCGTATTTCACGCCTCGGTCCTCCAGCGATTGTTGCAGTTCCTGGTATTCAGCAGAGTCGGCCATGGGTCTACCTGATTGAGTTGGCTTGGGTTCTGATCCTCGCAGTATCAATCATCGCGCGGTTCGACACCAGTGATCGCTGCTGATCGCTTGCCATCCGGTCACAGCCCATGCGAGGCCGCACTTGGTAGTATCGAAGCACTGGGGAGTGCTGCGGCCAGCGATTACGTCAGGTTTGCGAGGCGCAGCAACGGGAATGGCCTCGATTGTGCTCAGAGGGTTGCTTCAGGGCGCGTACTCCGGTGCACGCTCGCCACTAATTCGAATACGCCCCACGGGCCGGGACAAGCGTGCTTTTTCACACAAGTACATTCTTCTTGTTTTTCGCGATATTTATCGCGCTGTATTTCAGTTTGCAACGCTATCTCAGCGCCCAGAATCTGTTGGTGCTGGCGGGTAGCTACGTATTCTATGCCGCCTGGGATGAACGATTCCTGGTCCTGATCATGGTGTCAACGGCGACCGACTACATCGCCGGACTGGGGGCCTCGGGAAGGCAGATCGAACGCAAAACAGCGATCAAAACCGGCGCACTGCTGATCGCCGGCTGTGCGCTGGCGCTCGGCTGGACATTCGATACCTCCTGGCAGTTCTTCGCGGCCGTGGTTGCGTTTGTCGCCGCGGGCTCGCTGGCGCTGCGCGTTGCCGCACCGATGGAAGAGGCCAAACGACGCAAGTTCTGGATGACGATGAGCCTCATCGTCAACCTCGGCCTGCTGGGCAT
Organism: uncultured Granulosicoccaceae bacterium; assembly: GCA_964646405.1. Taxonomy (GTDB): domain Bacteria; phylum Pseudomonadota; class Gammaproteobacteria; order Granulosicoccales; family Granulosicoccaceae; genus CAKZSB01. The sequence goes on from CAZYDV010000642.1 coordinate 931, forward strand.
ATTCAAGTACTTCAATTTCTTCGCCGACTCGCTGGCAAGTCTCGCCAGTGCCGGCGGTATTGAACTGGGCTGGACCACGCTGCAGATCGCGCTGCCGGTCGGTATCAGTTTCTACACCTTTCAAACCCTGAGCTACACGATCGACATCTACCGTGATCGCATGAAGCCGACTGAAAAGCTCATGGAGCTCGCCGCCTACATCGCGTTCTTTCCGCAATTGGTGGCAGGGCCGATCGAGCGCGCACGCAACCTCTTGCCGCAGTTCTTCAAGCGTCGAGAGATCACTTTCGAGCGCATCACCACCGGCATGGCACTGTTTGCCTGGGGCATGTATAAAAAGGCGGTCATTGCCGACAACCTCTCGATCATCGCCAACGATGCGTTCGCCAATCCGGCCGGTATGAGTTCCGTCGGCTTGTGGATTGGACTGATCGCGTTCACCTTCCAGATCTATTGCGATTTCTCCGGCTACAGCGACATGGCGCGCGGCGTCGCCCGCATCATGGGCTTCGACCTGATGGTGAACTTCAGGTTGCCGTACTTCTCTCGCACCCCGTCCGAGTTCTGGCGTGGCTGGCACATCAGTCTTTCATCGTGGCTGCGCGACTACCTCTACATCGGCCTGGGCGGCAACCGCGGCAGCAGCCTGCTGACCTATCGCAACCTGCTGCTGACCATGGTGCTCGGCGGGCTCTGGCATGGCGCGGCCTGGACCTTTGTGTTGTGGGGTTTCTATCAGGGTATGGTACTGGTGATCTATCGCGTCGCACGCGTCGATGAATGGCTGGCAAAGCCATTGAGTCCGGTACTCGAATACAGCCGCAGTGCGATGACGATGGCGTTTTTCTTCTTCCTGACCATGATCGGCTGGCTGATCTTTCGCGCCAACGACCTGGGCAACCTGGGCGTCTACTTCGACGGCCTGTTTGCACTGCGCGCGATCGGCGATACCGGTTCGCTTTCACTGCTGCTTAAGATGACAGTTCCACTGATTCTGGTACAGATCGCTCAGGCCTACTACAAGGAAC
>CAZYDV010000643.1:0-1919 GCA_964646405.1 uncultured Granulosicoccaceae bacterium
CTGTGGTGGCGGTGCAAATTCGACGAAGTCGTCGAGCAGTTCAGCAACACCGAAGTTGTTAATGGCCGAACCAAAAAACACCGGGGTCAACTGGCCGGCAAGATACATTTCGGCGTCGAACTCATTGCTCGCGCCGCGCACGAGTTCGAGTTCCTCGCGCAACTCGCCGGCCTGATCGCCGAGGATTTCATCGAGCTTGGGGTTGTCGAGCCCCTCGACCACCTCGCCCTCCTGGACCTTGCCACCATGGGTGGGTGAGTAGAAATGCACCGTGTCGCGGGTCAGGTGATAAACGCCCTTGAAACGCTTGCCCATGCCAATCGGCCAGGTGATCGGCGCACAGGCGATGTCGAGCATTTTTTCGACTTCGTCCATTAGATCGATCGGGTCGCGGCCCTCGCGATCGAGCTTGTTGATAAACGTCATTACCGGCGTGGCACGCAGCCGACAGACGTCCATCAGTTTTTCTGTGCGCGGCTCGACGCCCTTGGCGACATCGATCACCATCAACGCAGAGTCGACGGCGGTCAGGGTTCGATAGGTATCTTCGGAGAAGTCTTCATGACCGGGAGTGTCGAGCAGATTGACGATCCGGTCGCGATAAGGAAACTGCATCACTGATGAGGTCACCGAGATGCCGCGCTCCTGCTCCATCGCCATCCAGTCTGAAGTGGCGTGGCGCGCTGCCTTGCGCCCCTTGACAGTGCCGGCCAGCTGGATCGCACCACCGAACAGCAGCAGTTTTTCGGTCAGCGTGGTCTTGCCGGCATCCGGATGCGAAATAATCGCAAACGTCCGCCGACGTTGAATTTCGGTGGCATTCAATGTGTGTCTGGACCCTGGTTAATCAGCGCGACGAGGATGCTATGCAGTTAAATCGCGCGACATGACAATGGCGTCTTCGCGGCCGTCCTGCGCCGCGTAGTAGTTCTTGCGTCTGCCGATCTCGACAAAACCGATCTGTCGATACAATTCTAGCGCACCGGCGTTTGAAGGACGAACTTCAAGGAACATGGTTTTCGCCCCTTTGACCATGACACTCGCGATCGATTGCTCGATCAAAACCTGTGCACGGCCCTGGCGCCGCATCTGCGGGGCAACGCAGAGATTGAGCATATGCGATTCGCCAGCGGCGCAACTAACGATGGCAAAACCCGACAGACGATCATCGCACTCAAGCACCAGACACAGATAGACCTGCATACAATCGCGAAATATCTGCTCACTCCACGGAAAGCCGTAACTCGCCCGCTCGATCGCCAGAACCTGCACCAGATCCTCGCGCTCCATCAGCCGGACGGTTTCGATCACTCCATCAGCGCTGTTGCTCATCGAGGTAACCCTTCAACCGCTTGAGATCTTCCCAGGCCGGCCGTTTGGCTGCGTTATTGTCGAGCAGATCATCGGGATGGATGGTGACCGCCAGCGCGCATCCGGAAGCGCGGTGCTGCAGCAGGTTTTGCCGCAGGTGCGCGATACCGGCAACGTCGCTGGCCTCGGGCAGCCGCGCCAGCAGCAGGATCGCGCGAACGTTCTGGCCGATCGGCAACGGCACGCCGTCTGCATCCGGGAAAAGCCGCGTCTGTTGGCTCATGTCGAGCGCAATCGCCTTTAGCATCGAGGCCAGCAAGTCGTCAGCCGCCGCGCTGCCAGCCGCCGTCTCCATGACCAACAACAGCGGCCCGTCAGCGCCGGCGGCAAGCGTTTGAAAACGATGGTCGGTGAGCCAATCCTCGACTGCTTCGGCGTCTGTTTGACGCAGCGGCGCCGGTGCTTGCGCAGCGGGTTTTGGCGCGGGTTGCACAGGGGCCTGCGCAATCGTTTGCGCAGCTGCAGGGGCGGCCGCTACGCGCGCACCTCTGGACACCCAGCTCTCGATACCCATTGGCCGCAGGTAGCGGCTGGCCAGGGTTTGTCGA
>CAZYDV010000644.1:0-1918 GCA_964646405.1 uncultured Granulosicoccaceae bacterium
GGGTGATGCCCAGCCGAGCCAGACCGCCGCTGTCCAGGTAAAGGATTGTCCGCCCGCCGGGCTGCCGTCGCGCGGGTCGAAGTACTCGGCGAAACCGTGTTTGCCGATCAATTGCCGGGTCGATTGACGCAGCGCCTCGCCCTCGGGCATACCGGCCTCGTGCATGCCGAGGCTGATCAGCATGTTCATGATGGCCCATACCGGCCCGCGCCAATAGCGCTTGCCGTCGAACCGTTCGCTGCGCGGGTCATAGGACGGGATGCCGTAGCTGACTGATGACATGATCTGCTGCAGCACAGTTTCCATTTGCGGCGCTTGAAGCCCTGCGTACCAGCAAAGAAACGAGGCGTTGGAGATGGAGTTGGACCAATTACCGGATCGGGCATCGCGCGAGTCGTACGCGCCGAGTCTGTCGTTCCACAGCGTGGCGGCTCCGCGTTCCAGTTGCGTGATATCAGATTCTATATCGGTGACGTCCCGACCCAGCGCGCGCCCCAGCGCGGCAAGATCACGCTGTGCGCGCAGCAGGGTGAAGGTCATGGTGGGATCAGCCACCCTGAATGGATTTTGTTGCAGCAGTTCTGCCTCATCCCACTGCAGACGATGGCCCAGTTGCACGAGCCAGATGTAGCGATCGTAGTCGTATTTTGTTGGTCGCATAGCGCTGTCGACATGCGTGGTGTCGCGGCGTGTGTAGTTGCCAACGCCAATCGGATCAATGCCGGCCATCGCGCCGTCCCAGTCCGGTGCGTTGTCGCGCCCGGCCTCCCACGGATGGGTGATGCACACGGCGTCGCGATCGAGACGCCAGTTCATGAACCAGCGGTGCCAGGCGAGCATTTTGTCAAACAGGGGCGCGACTCGCGGCGCACCCAATTCGGGGTTGCGATTGAAAACAAGCCTCGCCATGGTGGCAGCTATCGGCGGCTGGCTGACACCGGATGAGGCAATCGGCCCGGTGCCGCCCCAGACTTCGGGGCCCGGGAAGTAACCTGAATCGGGGGTATGAAACAGAATGTGCGGCACCATGCCATTGTCCCACTGACCGGAGAACAAAGTCTCCAGTTCAGTCCAGGCGCGATCGAGATCGAAGCGGGCAAAGCCGATGGCGGCGAAAGCCGAATCCCAGTTCCACTGGTAGGGGTACAGACCTGCGGTGGGGATGGTGTAGCCACCCCTGTCATTGTTGCGCAGAATCTCGCGAGCGGTGTCGTCGAGCGACGATGAACATGCCATACCGTGTATTAACCTTTTACCGAGCCTGCGGTCAGGCCTCTGGTCATGAAGCGTTCCAGTGTCAGAAACAAGACCATAATTGGAACGGTGGCGATGACCGCGCCGGCCATCAGGTGCTGACGGGGAATCTCAGATGAATTGAGCATGGTCACGCCGCGCGTTAGTGTGAATTTGGCCGGATCGTCCAACAACATGAACGCCAGTAAAAACTCGTTCCAGGCGATCATGAAAACGTACAGGGCCACGGACACCAGCGCCGGCAGCGCCAGTGGCAGGGTGATTTTTCTGATTACCTGCAGGCGCGTCAGGCCATCCATCAGGCCCGCTTCTTCCACCTCTACCGGCAGCCCCCGAAAATAGCCCTGCAGCATGTACAGCGCCACGGGAATGGTGGTCACCGGATAGATCAACACGATACCGATAATGGTATTGCGCAGACCGGTGATCGAGAAAGCGATGTAGATCGGCAGCGCCAGGACAATCATTGGCACCATGTAGATTAGTAAAATGGTGCGCGAAAATGCAGCGCTGCCGCGAAACTTTAACCGTGCGACCGCATAGGCGCCGGGTACCGAGAAGAGCAGGGTGATCAGCACCGTCAGCACTGAAATATAAAAGCTCGTCCACAGGTAATTACCGAAATTAAATTGTTCGAATAGTTCGATATAACTTCTGAACAGTG
>CAZYDV010000645.1:0-1905 GCA_964646405.1 uncultured Granulosicoccaceae bacterium
TACATCGAAATGGTCACGCGCTGGTGCAAGGAAAACAGCAGCATGCCGGTGATTGTGAAGCTGACGCCAAATATCACCGATATCCGCTATCCGGCGCGGGCAGCGCTGGCCGGTGGCGCCGATGCGGTGTCATTAATTAACACCGTCAGTTCGATCGTCAGCGTCGACCTGGACAAAATGGCGCCAGAGCCAACGATTGATGGCAAGGGGTCACACGGGGGTTACTGTGGGCCTGCGGTCAAGCCAATCGCGCTGAATATGGTGGCACAAATTGCGCGTGACCCCGAGACAGCCCAATTGCCAATCTCCGGTATTGGTGGTATCACCGGGTGGCGAGATGCGGCGGAGTTTCTGGCGCTGGGCGCGGGCAATGTACAAGTGTGTACCGCGGCGATGACCTATGGTTTCAAGATCATTGATGAGTTGACCAGCGGGCTGGCCAACTGGATGGATGAAAAGGGTCACGCCAATCTGGATAGCATCATCGGCAAAGCCACACCCAATGTCACCGACTGGCAATATCTGAATCTGAATTATGTCGCCAAAGCGCGGATCGATCAGGACGCCTGTATCAAGTGCGGGCGCTGTCATATCGTATGCGAAGATACCTCACACCAGGCCATCACCGAGAAAGTCAACAGCGTGCGGCATTTTGAGGTAATCGACGAAGAGTGCGTCGGCTGTAACCTGTGTGTGAGTGTATGTCCGGTAGAAAACTGCATCACCATGGAGCCTATGGCCGATGGTGTTGATCCGCGTACCAACACGCCGATCAACCCGGAGTACGGCAACTGGACACAGCATCCAAATAACCCTTCCAGTTCCGCCTAAGCCGGAATATTCGTGACCAGGCGCACCCCCGGTGCACCCGTGCCGGTGCCGGGGGTTATGGATGTGCCGGACTACTTTCAGGGCGCCTCATCCATTGACGGTGTGGTCGATCCAGTCAAGCTGTCTTCAAACGAGAACGCCTACGGACCCTCACCGCTGGCGATTGCCGCGATTCGAGATGCCGCGTGCACAGTGCAGCGCTACCCTGAAGGTTCAGCGCAGCAACTGTCAGATGCAATCGCGGCCCAACATTCGCTAACGCCTGCGAACATCCTGACCTCGACTGGTTCGGACGATCTGATTCCCACCTTAATGCGAGCGTTCGTGCAACGCGGTGATGAAGGTTTATATTTTGCCGATGCTTTTCCAAAGTACCGAACCAACCTGATTGGCATCGGTGCGCGACCAGTCGAAGTACCTCGTGATAAAAATAACGGCTACAGGCTTTGTCTTGATGCGGTCAGGCAGGCACTCAGCGCGCGCAGCAGAATTCTGTTGGTAGACAATCCGTGCAATCCAACAGGCGCGATGTTCACTGTCGATGAGCTTCACAAGCTTCACGCAACGCTACCAGCCAATGTGATTCTGGCGCTTGATGAGGCCTATGTCGAGTTCAGTGACATGGGTAATGCGGCGCTGCAAATGGCCACGCAATACGACAACGTCGTGGTGTTTCGTACGTTTTCGAAGGCGTTTGCGATGGCCGGTTTGCGGATCGGCTGGTGCACGGGCGCAACGGCGCTATTGTCTGCGATGCAGCGTTTGCGGCCAACATTTCCATTAACCAATATCTCCATTGCAGCGGCGATTGCCGCATTGCAGGATCGGGCGCATATGGCGCAGACAGTGGCCAGCATCCGCCGGACCCGATCGCAGGTCGTGGCGGCACTGCGCAGCGCCGGTTGGACGATCCCCGATCCGCATGGCAATTTCGTGATGCTGCGCGCCGGTGCCTCGGCACCGATGTCGATAGAAGCCGCGCAGGCGAGCCTATTGGACAAACAAGTGCTGGTTCGACCACTGCATATTCAGGGTAAAGAGGCTGTATTGCGCATCACTATTGGTACCGATGTG
>CAZYDV010000646.1:0-1886 GCA_964646405.1 uncultured Granulosicoccaceae bacterium
GAGCATTCGTTTGATTGCTGTGAAGTGTCTGTCTGCGACTTTCTTCGACTCGGTGATCTGTTGTTGTGCGGTGTGCTCAATGACATCGGCGGGAATGTCGATCAGCGCCTTGCCGGTTGACAGTGCGTGCACCTGAAACATCGCCGCGCGCTCCAGATAATACAAGTCGTTGAACGCCTCTTCCATGGTGGGCCCGGTCACGGTAACGCCGTGCCCGGCCATCATCAGGACGTCTTTGTCAGCCATTTGGCTGGCCAGGCGATTGCCTTCACTGTTGTCGAGTGCCAGGCCACCGTAGGCGTTGTCGTAGGCGATTCGATTGTGAAACGAGAGTGCGTTTTGCTCACACATTTTGAGCTTGCCATCCTGCAGCAAGGTCAATGCAGTGGTGTAGGGTTGGTGGGTGTGCAGCACGACGGTGGCATTCGGTACGTTGCGGTGAATGCCGCTGTGAATAAAGAATGCGGTGTCTTCGACGGTGTTGTCGCCTTCGAGCACTTCGCCCTTGTCATTGCACAACACCATTGACGATGCTGTCACCTCGGACCAGTGCCAGCCGAAGGGATTGATCAGGAAGCGATCGCCGGTGATGCTGCCGCTGTCGTTGGGCACGGCGATGGAGAAGTGATTGTCTACGCCTTCGTTCAGGTTCATTCGCGCAGCCCAGCGCAGTGCGGCTGCCAGATCGACGCGCAGTTCGTAGTGGCTGAGTCCGCTGGCCGCGGCAGCAGTGGCAATTTCATCGAGCATGATGGCGTGTTCCGTGGTGGTCGCGTTGGCCGATGCTACCACCATTTTTGGGTCTGATGAATGGTCACTCGGCTCAGGCCGCTTTCTGCTGCCTCGTGGTATATGACAGCAGCTCATCGAATGGCATCGGCGGGCTGATGTGATAGCCCTGGGCGTAATCAATTTCCATGGCTCGAAGGGCGTCCAGGATCTCGCCGGATTCAACGAATTCCGCCACCGTTTTCACGTTTAGTGCCTGGCCCACGTTGTGTATCGATTGCACCATTTCGTAGTCGATGGTGTTGCTTGCCATGTCGCGCACGAATTGGCCGTCGATTTTCAGATAGTCGACCGGCAGTTTTTTCAGGTAGCCAAACGAGCTGACGCCGGCGCCAAAGTCATCCAGTGCGATTGAGCAGCCAAGTCCGTGCAGGTGATCGATCAGCGTCAGCGCCTGATCGAAGTTGCCAATGATGGAGGTCTCGGTGATTTCAAAGCACAGTTGTGCCGGGTCCACACCGTGTTTGCGAATGCAGCTTGACAGGTAGTCCGGCACGCTGGCATCGACCATCGTCTGGCCGGATAAATTGATGCTGAACCGATGGTTCTGCAGCGATGTATGCTGAACCGATGCGATTTTCTCAAGCGCAGCGTTCACCACCCATCGATCGATAGAGCGCATCATGTCGTAGCGCTCGGCCGCGAGTATGAAGCGAAATGGCGAGACGATCTCACCGCTGGTGCTGACCAGCCGCAGCAGAACCTCGTGGTGTTGTACCGGTGGTTCCCCGGCAGCCGGTGCCACATGCGCGATCGGTTGCACGTATAGCGTAAAGCTATCGTCGCGCAGCGCCTGGTGAATGACCGGCATCGACAGCATTTCGCCGTAGCGCGCGCGGGTCTGCTCGTCGCCCGGATCATAGACGTGCAGGATATTGCGCCCGGCGTCCTTGGCGCTGTAACAGGCCAGATCCACTTCTGACAATGCTTCGTTAATGTTGCGGTGCTGTCCGTCTATGTGAACCAGCCCGATGCTGGCGTGCACATGGAAAATCTTGCTCTCCCAGCTAAACAGATAATCCTGAAAAAAGGCGTGCAGTCGACTGGCCAGTGCCTCGGCCTGTTCGGTCGAGCAATTGCAGATCAACAGGCCGAAC
>CAZYDV010000647.1:0-1875 GCA_964646405.1 uncultured Granulosicoccaceae bacterium
ACTGACGCCAAAAACGATCGCCAGCAGACTGTGGTGAGGACTGGTAATCGCATTGACCACGGCACGGGCGATGGTATCGAGAGCACCACCGGCTTTGAGCACCTGAAACAACAACACGCCACCCAACAGCACGTAACTGACATTCAGCGTATTGTATATACCGCGTGACAGCGCAGCACTGCCATGTGCAACATCGAGACGGAACTCGGGCCACAGCAACACAACAGCCACAGCCAGCAGCAGCCCTAACATTCCAGCACGGAGCGCCGATTGCCGCCAGATCAGGATGGCAAGGGTGGCACCGACAATTGGCAAGCTGGCGATCAGTAGATTCAAATCAGATGCTCTCGGGATCCGTCACATCATCAGGCGCTTTTAAAGTAGCACCCGCGTACGACCACTACTTTTTCACCTGGATCAGAAACACAATTGGCAGCGCAATGAAAGCCGTCGCGGCGAAGAAATACGACGCATCGATAAAGCCGATCATCAGCGACTGTCGCGCGACTTCAGATTCAATGATGGCAATTCCACCCAGCGAATTGGCGTGATAAGCCATACCGGCCCAGGACGTCACCTGGTCGGACAGATTGACACTCTCGGTCAGTTGCGCATTGCTGATTTTGGTCATCCGCAGAATCAGCGCCAGGCTGATCGCGATGTGTACGCTTGAGCCGATGTTGCGCAACAGATGAAAGACTGCCGTGCCCTCCGGCACCAGATCGGGTTTAAGCGTTTGAAACGCGACTACAGTTATCGGCACCCACAACAGCCCTACCCCAAAACCCTGCCAGAATATCGGCCAGGCGATATCGCCAACGCCAACATTCACATCCAGGCCCGCCATCTGCCAGCCAGCATAGCCCTGCAGAATAAACCCGCTGCACAGCAGGAATCGCGGGTCGAGCTTAATCGCCCAAATCAACAGAAAAAAAGCGAGTAAGGTACCCATGCCTCGCGCACCGAGGATATAGCCGATAATCGAATCCGGATAACCGCTCACCTGCTGCAACATCGATGGCAGGATAGTCATCGGGGTGAAGTTCAGCATGCCGAAGATAAACACCAGCAGCAGACCCAATGCGAAGTTGCGATCGAGCAGCAGGCTCGGGCGCAGAAACGGATTGTCAGAAGTAAAACTCTGGACCACGAACACATAGAACGCGAGGATCACCACGCAGGCGTACACAATAATCTGCGGTGACTCGAACCAGTCGGCGCGCTCGCCACGATCGAGCATCAGTTGCAGTGCAGCCAGTGATATCGCCAGGCTCAAAAACCCGATCCAGTCCAGCCGCGTTCGGTCGCTTTGGACCTTGTCGACGATAAACGCCCACGACGCCAGCAGCGCCAGCGCGGTAAACGGCAGGATCATGAAGAACACCCAGCGCCAGTTGTAGGCCTCGCTCAAATAGCCACCCACCACCGGTCCGACCACCGGCCCCATCACCGCCCCCATGCCAAAAATTGCCATCACCCGGCCGTGCAGATGTTTGGGAAAGGTGTCGGCCAGTATCGCCTGCGACACCGGTACCAGCGGCGCACCGAATCCACCCTGCAGCGCGCGATAGATCACCAGTGCGGTCAGACTGTCTGCTAGGCCGCACAGTAGCGATGACAGCGCAAACGCCGCCACGCAGCCGATGATTAAACGTCGCCTGCCAAAGCGAATCGTCAGCCAGCCGGCAATTGGCGTGGCGACGGCGGTGGCGACGATATTGATCGTCACCACCCAGGATATCTGGTCAGCGGTGGCCGACAGCGCACCCTGCATCTGCGGCAATGCCACATTGGCGATGCTGACCGTCATCGCGTAGAGGAACGTCACACCGGTGCAAGTCAACAGGATCATGTTTCGCCGCCGCGCCTCGGCGC
>CAZYDV010000648.1:0-1862 GCA_964646405.1 uncultured Granulosicoccaceae bacterium
CGGAAATTCGCACCAACGGTGGCTGCATGCTGATGGTCGATTGCGACATGGAGAATGGCGGCATGTCGATCAACGAAGATTTCTTTGTCGACTTTGGCAAAGAACCTCACGGCCCTGCCCGCTGCCACGAGACCCGCTACCCGGGCGGCGATTGCACCTCAGATATTTTCGTTTAATGCGCACCACTGTACCTGCGGAGACACCGATGGATCATGATATCGAATACCCCAATGAGTATCTGGCAGATATTCTGAAAAGTGTAAAAACGATTGCCATGGTAGGTGCCAGCAGCGACCCGACCAAATTCAGTTATGGCGTTCTGCGCGTGTTGCACGAAACCGGCTACGACATGATCCCGGTCAATCCCAAAGAGGCCGGTGGCGAAATCCGCAACCTGAAAGTCTATGCAACGCTTGCTGATATCGATCGCCCCGTGGATATGGTGCAAGTGTTTCGCACCTCCAATGCCGCCTACGCGGTAACCGAAGAGGCGATTGAAATAGGCGCTAAAGTAATATGGATGCAGATAGGTGTACGCAATGACGAGGCGGCAGCGCTGGCAGAAGCTGCGGGGCTTAAAGTGGTGATGAATCGCTGCCCGAAGATCGAACTGTTTCGACCGTTCTGGAAGCCCAGACTCAATCAGGCTATTTGACCATTCAATAAATCCGCTCGCGCAGCACGTTAGATTGATCAACCATATCCTGCATACCGTAGCGTGAAAACACCGCTTTGGCCCGTTTTAGAGATTCGGTCGCTCGATCCATACTGTTGTTGGATTTGTACAGCTCTACCAGTACATCCGGCTGGCGCCGATACAGTGCGCGGCTTCCGGCGTCGGCAAGGGACGTGTCGGCCTGCATCCGAAAACGCCAGGCACTGACCACATCACCCTTGGCCTGCAACTGGTTGTACAGGAGGTCGTAGTCTCGGGCGGCGCCAATTTTTTGCACGCTGGCTTCAAACTCGGCGTATAGCTCAACAATTTCGGCGTCTATCTCGGCCAGCATGTTTTCATCTGCACCGCTGCTGCGCATGGTCGCAAGCATCGCCTGCGCCTCGTGCAACTGACCCGACGCTGCGTGCAACCGCACGGCCTCGCGGCCGGCATTGTCGCGGTTGTACGAATCGAGAACGCTGTCATAGCCACGATAGAGCGTGCGCCAGGCGCTGGCCGCCGCACCATAGCGTTTTAATGCCATGCTCGACTGCACTACTTCTAGCAAGTCTGGTTCAGCCTGATAGAACTGCCCGTGGCTGATCTTCCAGCGCGCAATCAACAATGAATCATAGGCATCTGATGCGCGGCGCGCGCGCTGCCGTTCGATCAAATGCAATCGTCCCATCTGCATGTAGACGTTGGCGGCACCCAACTCGTCGTCGAGCTCGTAAAAAAAGGCCAGCGCCTCACCGAGATACACCTCTGCTTCATCGGTATCGGATTCTGCCAGCGACACCAGACCAAGCATCGCCAACACCCGCGCAAGTGCGGCCTGATCCTCTGCCTCCACCGCCGCCAGCGCCTGTTGCAGCAACTCGTTGCGCGCTCGATCGTTTTGTCCATCAGCCAGCAAAGCGGCGATATCGGCTGGTAATTCGAGGTGGCCGTCGACCTCGGGCACAGGCGCGAGCGCTAACGCCTCGCGGGCCGCAGCCGATTGCGCGGCCATTGTCTTGACTGCGCTTTGCGCGGTCTCTAACTGCCGTGATGCTTCAGGGTTGCGCTGCGTGTTGCCGGCATAGTGAAACAGCGCAATCGCGGCCAGTGCGCCGGCACCGGCCAGTACGTACCTGGCCAATGCAACGATGCGCCTGTACTGCAACGTGGACAGCGGCATGGCGTCTCTCCCCCTGTTTTTGTG
>CAZYDV010000649.1:0-1860 GCA_964646405.1 uncultured Granulosicoccaceae bacterium
GTTGAGTTGAAGGTGTTGGTCTCGATGATGTCGGCGCCAGCCTCCAGGTATTGACGGTGAATCGACTCGATCATCTGCGGTTGCGTGAGGCTGAGCAGGTCGTTGTTGCCGCGCAAGTCGCAGCAATGATCGGCGAATCGGTCGCCGCGATAGCCCGCCTCGGTTAGTTTGAGCTGCTGGATCATCGTGCCCATTGCCCCGTCGAGCAAAAGTATTCGACTTTGAAAGAGGTGCTCTATGTTGCTGAAATTAATGGACATATTGATTCGCCTGTCGAGTCTTATGTGAGCTGGCTCACTGATTTCTGGTTGACATAATACAGCAATAAATGTACATATAAAGATATCTTTATATTTTTATAGGCGAAAAATGGAGCAACTGCTGAGCGGCTTGCGAGCTGCCGGAGAACCGACCCGTCTGAGACTGCTGGCACTGTGTGCCCATGTGGAGCTGAGCGTCAGTGAGCTGACCCAGATCCTCGGTCAGAGTCAGCCGCGCGTCTCGCGCCACCTCAAACTATTGGTCGAGGCCGGTTTGCTGGATCGATTTCGCGAGGGCGCGATGGTCTACTACCGAATCGCGGAGCGAACGGTCGAGGCGCATCTGGCGCGCACGTTGGTCGATTTGTTGCCCGAGGATGATCAGGAGCTCAATCGCGATTTGCAGCGGCTCGATCAAGTCAAACGCAAACGGGCTGATCTGGCGCGCAACTACTTTCGCGAGAACGCGGCCCAGTGGGATGAGATCCGCGCACTGCACGTGCCCGAGGCACAACTGGAGCGGGAGTTTCTGGAGCTGGTCGGCGATCGGCCCATCGCCGATTTTCTCGACATCGGCACCGGTACCGGACGACTGCTGGAGTTGCTGGCCGAGCGCGTCGAGCGCGGCATGGGCATCGATCTGTCGGCCGAGATGCTGACCGTCGCGCGCAGCAACCTCGAGGCGGCCGCACTGCGCAACGTGCACGTGCGCCAGGGCGACATGTACAACATGCCGGTCGCCGACGCGTCGATCGATCTGGCGACGCTGCATCTGGTGTTGCACTACAGCGATGAACCCGGGCTGGTGCTGGAAGAGGCGGCGCGTGTGCTCAAGCCCTCCGGGCGTCTGGTCATCGTTGACTTTGCACCGCACAACGAGGAACAACTGCGCAGCGAGCACAAGCACCATCGACTCGGCTTTGCCGATGAAGAGATCGAGGGCATGTTGCGCGATTGTGGCCTGGTATCTGGCACATCGCGGGATCTGCAGGGCGATCCATTAACCGTAAAAATATGGCAGGCCTCGCGGGATGCCGGGCAACGCACACACTGAAGGTAAGGGATATGAACCGCAATCGTTTTTCATTCGAATTCTTTCCGCCCCGAAGCCCCGCCGGTGAACGCAAATTCTGGCGTGCGCTCGGTCAGCTCGAGACTTTTAATCCGGCGTTTCTGTCGATCACTTTCGGCGCGCTGGGCAGTGGTCAGCAGCAGAGCCTGACGACAGTTGAGCAGGTCGCAGCCGAGACCACAACACCCATCGCCGCCCACCTGACTTTTGAGGGTTCGACGCGCGATGAAGTGCGCGCCAACGCGCAGCACTTTCTCGAGGCCGGCGTCACACGGCTGGTCGCACTGCGCGGTGATGCGCGCGAGGATGCCGCGCTCGCTGCCAGGCGCGGTACCTGTTATACCTCGGTCGCGCAAATGATTGAGGATTTAAAGTCATTACACGATTTCGATATCAGCGTCGCCTGTTACCCGGAAGTCCATCCGCAGGCGCCATCCGCGCAGCACGATCTGATGCAGCTCAAGGCCAAGGCAGACGCGGGTGCGGCGCGCGCAATCAGCCAGTTCTTCTTCGATGCCGACGACTTTG
>CAZYDV010000650.1:0-1858 GCA_964646405.1 uncultured Granulosicoccaceae bacterium
GTAAATCCACCATCGATTGAAATCGTCTGGCCAGTGATGTAATCCGAGGCTTCTGAGGCCAGAAACACCGTCAGACCGTCGAGATCTTCGAGTTGTCCGTTTCGTCCAATGGCGGTTTTTGCTGCCAGGTCAGCGCTGGCATCGGCATCATCAAACACCGGTGCTGTGAGTTCGGTTGGAAAAAATCCGGGGGCTAGTGCATTGCAGTTAATGCCGCTGGCAGACCAGGTTTCTGCCATCGCGCGGGTGAGCTGAGTAACACCACCTTTTGATGCGCCATAAGCCAACCCATTGGTAAAGGCACGGGAGGATTGCAAGGAGGCGATATTGATCACCCGGCCCCAATGTCGTTTGCGCATATCACTAACGAATTCACGGGCGAGAAAAAACGGAACAGCAAGATTCAGATTGAGAGTTTGATCCCAAGTTTCAAAGCTAATCTCATCCACCGGTTGGCGCAGGTTAACGCCTGCGCTGTTGACGAGAATATCGACGCGGCCGAATGCTGATAGCGCGGCAGATGCAGAGTCGATTAGTGTTTCCCTGTTCAACAGGTCGACCGAGAGGGTTTTTATCGCACCGTTGGTTTTTTCGATGTCGGCGGCAAGCATTTGCAACTCTAATTCGCGCCGGGCGATAGCCACGATACTGGCCCCGGCGTTTGCCAATGCTTTGGCTTGTTGCCGCCCTATTCCGGAGGTTGCACCGGTGACAACGGCGACCCGACCATCGATACGAAACGCACTATCTGACATAAGCCGACTCGGAAACTATCTCGTTAAAAGCATCACGATGCCGGATTCAAATCGAATTCTTCGTCCGGAAAATACTTGGCGAGTCGATCGTCACCAGCACGCGCGTGAGCTTCCATGCCTTCAAGACGCGATATCCGTGCTGCGGCTGACGCAACCTCACGGCAAGCATCACGGGTCATTCGTTGCGTAGTGACAGTTTTGACGAACTTGGCTGCTGATAAACCTCCGGTGTAACGCCCTGCACCTTTGGTTGGCAGGATGTGATTCGTACCTGAGCATTTGTCGCCAAAGGTGACGGTGGTTTCTTCACCGACAAACAGCGAACCGTAATTGCGCAGCCGCGACACCCACCAGTCAAGATCGTCAGCGTGTACTTCCAGGTGTTCAGCAGCATACTGATCGCTAAGGGTGGCGGCGGCTTCGCGGTTGTCGAACAAAATCACTTCCCCATAATCACGCCAAGCGGCAGTGGCAGCGTTTTTCGCAGTATCTGGCAGTGCGTCGATTAATCCTGGTACCAGTTCAATCGTTTTTTCGGCTATCGTGCGATCTGTTGCGAAGAGCCACGCGGGTGAATCCGGGCCGTGTTCAGCCTGGCTGACCAGGTCTGAAGCCAATATGCGCGGATCAGCGCTGCTATCGGCGATGATGCCAATTTCGGTGGGGCCTGCAAACATATCGATACCGACGCGACCATAGAGCATACGTTTAGCTTCAGCCACGAATCGATTACCGGGACCGACCAGGATGTCAGCTGGATGGCCGGTAAAGAGTCCGAAGGCCATTGCCGCGATACCCTGAACACCGCCCAAAGCCAATATGCTATCTGCACCACATAGGTCCGCTGTGTAGATGATGGCGGGATGCGGACCTTCATTACCCTTTGGTGGTGTGCAGGCAATGACGTGATCAACACCTGAAACTTTTGCAGTGGCGACCGACATGATGGCGGATGCGATGTGGGCGTAGCGACCGCCGGGGACGTAACAACCTGCAGTCTGCATGGGTATTTGCTTTTGCCCGGCCCACAGTCCAGGCGACAGCTCGACCTCAAAATCAATCAGTGCATCACGCTGTTTTTGCGCAAATTTTCGGACCCGATC
>CAZYDV010000651.1:0-1836 GCA_964646405.1 uncultured Granulosicoccaceae bacterium
TGTTAATGGGTGATGATCATACTTGTGAGAGTTCCACCACTTGCCATCAAAGTGAGTATGCACTGATGGATGCAATGATACCGGTGCTCAATCCTGCCAATGCGCAAGAGATTATCGAATTTGGTCTGCATGGGTGGGCGCTATCGCGCTTTGCCAGCGTCTGGTGTGGATTAAAATGCGTTAAAGATAACGTTGAATCCACCGCATCAATTGACGCGGGTTTGTCGCTGGTTGCTCCGGTAATTCCCGCACTTGATGATCTGCCAGAAGATGGACTGAATATTCGAACCAACGATATGCCCCAAGTGCAGGAAGTGCGCATGCATCAGCACAAGCACCGAGCTGTGCTGGCTTATGCACGTGCCAACGGATTGGATAAAACGATTTTTACTGGGGGAGATACACCACGTGTGGGTATCGTCAGTACCGGCAAATCCTATATGGATACTCTGCAGGCGTTAACCACCCTCGGTATCGATGAAGAGCGAGCCAACTCCATCGGTTTGTCGTTGTACAAGGTGGCGATGCCCTTTCCTCTTGAACCCGAAGGCATAAAGCGTTTTTGTTCCGGTCTGGATCTGGTCATCGTTGTCGAGGAAAAACGCGGACTCATCGAAGGGCAGTTAAAACAACTGTTGTATGGTGGTGCAAACGCTCCTGCTGTAGTCGGTAAATTAAACGAGCAAGGTGCAACATTGTTCCAGGTCGAATCGGCATTAAACCCGATGCAAATCGCCGAAGCCGTAGGCACCCGGCTACTGGATCGACGCGATGATGAAGCACTGCGTCAGCACACGCAGGCGGTCACAGAAATATTAAATGCCGAACGCACTGATCTGGCCGTTCAACGTTTGCCCTATTTCTGTGCCGGTTGTCCGCACAACACCTCGACGGTCATACCTGAAGGCTCCAGGGGATTTGCCGGAATTGGCTGTCACTGGATGGTTCAGTTGATGGATCGAGGTGTCGAAGGGTATACCCATATGGGTGGCGAAGGTGCCAACTGGATTGGCGAATCCAAATTCTCTACCCGCAAACATGTCTTTCAACAAATGGGTGATGGTACGTTTAATCACTCCGGTTTAATGGCTATTCGGGCCGCGATCGCCACTAAAACCCATATTACTTTCAAACTGTTGTACAACGACGCCGTCGCCATGACCGGTGGACAAGCCAATGATGGAGGGCTTGACGTTTACAGTATGATGCGGGAAATAGCGGCCATGCGTGTTGCCAGGCAAATTCTGGTCACCGATGATCCAGAGCGTCATTCAAAAAGCGATTTGCCCTCCGGTGTCACTATTGAGCACCGTGATCAGCTAATGCCAGTGCAGGAACGTTTGGCTGAGATTGATGGGGTCACGGTGCTGGTTTATGAGCAAACTTGTGCTTCGGAAAAACGGCGGCGAAGAAAACGTGGTGTCATGCCCGATCCAGAACGTCGGGTGTTTATCAATTCTTCAGTCTGTGAAGGCTGTGGAGATTGCGGCGTGCAGTCTAACTGCGTGGCGATCTTACCTGAAGAAACTGAACTCGGTCGAAAACGAAAAATTGATCAGTCTGCCTGCAATAAAGACTTTTCCTGTGTAAACGGTTTTTGTCCTAGCTTCGTCACCATTGAAGGTGGACGGTTGCGACAACCCAATACCGCCAGTGCGATAGCACCAACTGTACCGGAACCTGTGAACTTTCAAGCTTTGGAGTCTCCACGCGCTATCGTTCTTACCGGGGTAGGGGGCACAGGTGTAGTTACCGTCGGTGCGGTGCTGGGAATGGCTGCGCATCTTGAGGGCAAGGGTTGTGGCATTATCGACATGGCGGGGCTTGCGCAGAAAG
>CAZYDV010000652.1:0-1835 GCA_964646405.1 uncultured Granulosicoccaceae bacterium
CCACGAACCACCGCGCAACGCGCGCCGAGCACCCTGGTCCTTTTCACACAAACCTTCTGAGCCGCCATACCCTCTGTCATACTGGCTGCAAGTCCACTCCCACACATTCCCGACCGTATCATGCAGGCCAAACCCGTTGGCCGCAAAGCTGCCGACTGGCGCCGTTTGCTTATTGTCCCAACGGCTGCCGCAGCCATCGCAATTGGCTCGATTGCTGCCAACATCATCACCCCACCAATACGCCTTCCCCTCACCGCCCCTACCCGCATACTCCCATTCGGCCTCGGTAGGCAGGCGATAGGATTTCCCGGTTTGATTGCTCAACCATATCGCGTAGGCTGTCGCATCCTCCCAACTCACATTGATTACCGGTCGATTGCCACGGCGCCAGCCCCGGTCATTGGGTAGTGGCTTACGCGTTTGCCTCGCAAATTCGTCGTATTGAGCGAATGTTACCTCGTACTTGCCAGCGTACATATCTTCAACGCAGACGCGATGTTGCCTTTCATCGTCATCCCGACCCGCTTCCGACGCCGGACTGCCCATCTGATAACAACCACCCTTCACCAGCACCATCTCCGGTTCATAGGGTTTACGATCAGCTACTTGCGGATTGGGTGGCGGGACAGTCGCACTCGATACAAGACGAATGTCGAGCCGCGTACCATTTCGACTCAACCGTGCGCGATCCTCATAAGGTTTGTAACCGATTGCGCTCGCGTACACCGGGTAGCTGTGGCCCAGTGGCAACTCATAGGACCGCTCGCAGCGCCAATCGGATTGATGGTAAAAGCACACCCGCGTATTGCCGGGGGTGACGTTGATGGCAAAACGACCCTTGCTCGGTAGCGGCGCGGGAGGAATTGGATCTGGCGATGGTGCACTGGCCAGATAATAGACATTCGGGCGTACGCCCTGCACGATGACTTCCGGCCGCTGGCCGCTGTGACGCTGCGGGAACGCCCAGGATACCTCCTGAAATACCTGCGGGATATCGTAGCCCGTCTCGCGTAGTTTGTTTTTCTGCAGGTGTTCCAGCAACAGGCCTGTGTAGGGACTGTTGCGGCCAGTGCCATCGGCCACCAGTTCGCCCGAACCACCGGAATAGGCGATCAAGGTTGAACTGACCTGTACCTTAGGGCGCGACAAGCCCCGCCACCCGTCCTCACTACCGCCGCGTGTGCGTTTTTTAATCTCGCGCTGATAGTTCGGTATTTCACGGCAGGCATCGAATACGGCCAGCGTCAGCTCTGCCCGACCGCTGAGTTGATCCAGCAAACCATTCAGCCCAAGTGCGTCGCGTTTGACGACGTTCAGCTCGTCATCCGGGATATCTACCGGTAAAATATGTGGATCACCGTCGAACTGCATGCCGTGACCGGCAAAATAGAAGAACGCGATCTCGTTGTCAGTAGCCGCTTTAGCAAAACCGTTGAACTGGCGCTGCAACTGGCGCTCATTCAGATTCAGATGGACTTTGTCACCGTACAATTCAAAGCCCAGTGCCTGTAGTTGGCGCCCGATGTCACTGGCATCATTGACCGGGTTGGCGAGCGGGGTGATTTCCTCGTAGTTGCTGTTGCCCACCACAAACGCGATGCGGCCGGCGGCATGGGCAGATGGCAACCACGCCGCCAGGCCCAATAGCAGCATAAAACCCAGCCATCGACGGGTTGGCAGTGCCGCTTGTGGATAGGTTGTGTTGTCGGCCAATAGCCTGCTCCGTCCGCATGCTGGAATCTCCTGTAACCTGAAATTTACTGCAATCCAGGCCTGATGACACCACATCGCCATCAAAACGCGGGGATTTCAGGCTTTCACCTCACATACAACGT
>CAZYDV010000653.1:0-1808 GCA_964646405.1 uncultured Granulosicoccaceae bacterium
CTGCAAACTCTGCTGCGCGAAGTGCCGACGGATCAACTGGTGCTGGCACTCAAGGGTGCCGGCGCGCCGATGCAGGAAAAGATTTTTGGCAACCTGTCGAAGAACGCCGCCACATTGCTGCGCGATGATCTGGATGCAAAGGGGCCAGTGCGACTGGCTGAGGTGGAAGAGGCGCAAAAGGCCATTCTGGTGATGGCCAATCAATTTGCCGAAGAGGGCAAGTTGATGTTAGGCGGAGGCGGTGACGATTTTGTTTAACGTGCTATCTGCCGGTAAGCAGGCCAAATCCACCACAGAGAAATGGCAGATGCCGGCATTCGATCAGGACGCCGCCAATGAGGCTTCAGGTGCGGCTGATGATGCGTCTGGGTATAACGAGGGATTTGAGCAGGGTCGACAGGAAGCGCGACAACTGTTGACAGCGGACGCCGAGCGGCTGCAACAATTGGTGCGTTCGATGACGGCGCCTGCGGAATTGATGTCGGCGGAAATTCGCGATGAATTGCTGGCCACCGCATTTGCGATAGCAAAATTGATACTGCAGCGCGAAATCGAGCAATCGCCACAGGATTTCGCCGCGCTGGTAGACGAGGCCATCGCGGCGTTGCCAGCGGCGCTGGGTGAAGTGGAAATCGCGCTCAACCCGGATGATATTGCGCTGTTGACGGCTGATGACTCGACCGAGGCGGAGTCCTTAACGGTGGTGGCGGACGCTGGCATCGCCAGAGGCAGTTGTCGGGTGAGTCGCGCGGCCAGTGTGGTACACGGCGGTGTCGATGGACTGATACAGCAACTTGCGTCGAGACATACGGCGCCGTGACGGCCAATTCAGAGACGCCTGTCGAATCCGCAGCGAATCCACTGTGTACGGACCAGTGGCTGGAGTCACTACAGCACGTGCGGCTGCAGGCCTCGCGTTCGCGACCGATTGTCGAAGGGCGTCTGTCTGGTATTTCCGGGCTGACCCTTGAGGCGGTCGGTTGCATCGCGGGCATTGGCGATATCTGTCATGTTGAAGTCAGCGACGGCAGTTGGGCCGAGGCGCAAGTGATCGGTTTTCGCGATTCGGTTTTAAAACTGATGGCCATCGATGAGAGCAGCGGCCTCTCCCCGGGGGCCAGAGTTATTCCGCAATATCGACAGTCAGTGGTGCGCGTGGGTATGGAGCTGCTGGGTCGTGTGATCGATGGCAGTGGCAATCCCCTCGATGAAAAGGGGCCAGTCTATTGCACGCAAAGTCGCCCGATTGATGCAGCGGCTATCAATCCCATGGTGCGCGCTCCGATTACCGAACCACTGGATGTCGGTGTGCGTGCGATCAACTCGCTGTTAACCCTCGGGCGAGGCCAGCGCGTGGGACTGTTTGCCGGCAGTGGTGTGGGCAAGAGTGTGCTGCTGGGCATGATCGCACGCGGTACGCAGGCGGATGTCACCGTCGTTTGCCTGTTGGGTGAGCGCGGGCGTGAGGTCGGTGAGTTTGTCTCCCAGGTACTGGGGCCGGAGGGGCTTCGAACCTCGGTGGTGATCGCGATTCCGGCTGACAGCACGCCGTTGCGGCGAGTAGCGGGTGCCAGTGTCGCCACGACAATCGCAGAGTTCTTTCGCGATCAGGGGCTGGACGTATTGCTGATGATCGATTCGCTGACGCGCTATGCACAGGCGCAGCGTGAGGTGGGTCTGGCGGCGGGTGAACTGCCTGTCAGTCGCGGCTATCCGCCATCGGTATTTACCGGGCTTCCGCAGTTGCTGGAACGTTGCGGGCGCACAGCCAATGGTTCGATTACAGCCATTCATACCGTGTTGCTGGA
>CAZYDV010000654.1:0-1802 GCA_964646405.1 uncultured Granulosicoccaceae bacterium
ATCTTGCAATTGGTCAAGTGTACATGCTGAATTATTTCTTCGATTGCAGTTTTGCGGTGCTGCAAAGCGAGGCTGTAATCGACGGCGGTTATCTTTTGCCCCTCCTCGATCAGGTTTTTGATCTTCGGCGGATACAGTGATTCACGATCGCGAAAATTGTCTGCATGACTGGCAGCCGCTTCACTCGCCATAATCACCTGATGGCTGGACAAAATCGCCGCAAAGGATTCTGGAAATGATCGTTCAACGATTTCCACACCCTGCTCGGTCAGTTGCTGGCAGTGGGCGTCCAGTGCGCTTATCATCGACGCAGATGCTTCGGTTTCGAACAATTCCCGTGCACGCCACAGACGCGGGGGCTTAGTTGATCGGGGAGTTACCGGGTCGTCGCTGCCAGGTCGCCAGCTGTTATTACTCGGCCCGGGGTTTCTCAGTACGTGCCAAAGTAACTGCGCATCTGCGACCGTGCGTGTCAGTGCACCCACATGATCGAGTTGCCACGACAGTGGTATTACGCCTGCTATGTCTATCTGCTCATGCGTTGGTTTTATTCCTGCCAGTCCGTTGAATGAGCAAGGTCGTATCACCGACCCGGCAGTTTGGGTACCCAATGCCGCCATACACATGCGATCAGCCACTGCAGCCGCCGACCCTGAGCTTGAACCACCGGGTGTGTGGTCACTGTTCCACGGGTTGGTGGTAGACCCGGCGTCACCCATTGCAAAGGCAGTAGTGACCGTTTTACCCACAGCAATCGCCCCCGCCGCTTTTAATCGCGCGACCGATGCTGCATCCTTACTCGCAATACGCTCTGGATACGCCTCGGTACCACCGGTGGTTGGCAGTCCCGCCACATCAAAAATATCTTTAACGCCTATTGGTAACCCTTGCAATGGGCCCACGAGCGTATCGGACCGCGCCAGTACAGCATCGGCATGCTTCGCACTGTCGAGTGCGGCTTCGTGATCAATCGTCACCCACGCTTTTACCACCGGTTCGCGCTCAGAGATGCGATCGAGACAGGACTGCATCAACTCCACAGCGCTGAATTCGCCAGCTCGCAACCTAGCCGACGCCTCGATCAATGAGTAGTAGTTAGGTGAAGACACAGTTTCCCCCGTTAAAAAATCGCACATGTGTGCAAAGCGCCATACTAAAGGAATTCTCCGATCCCTACCTCTTTACCGCTACTGTCTTTGGGCTGATTCTGTCAAAATAGCCGTAAGTCGGAGAAAATCGAATTGAAGCAACATGGTGACACAAACCCATCTGCCCCATAGTCAGCTGATTAGTTCACCATCTGTCTGGTATCGGGACGATCTGATGCATAGCGACAGCTGGCGTCTGCAGGTATCAGACAAACAATTGCATCAGCTGCACGCAGTCCTTACTCAATCGGAGTCTGTTGCAACCGATAAACTGACAGGCCGACATGATCTGCTGCCGGCGTGGCGCGACACGTTTGCGCATTTGCGCCACGAGCTCGATCAGGGACAAGGTGTGGTACTGCTGCGCGGTCTCGATGCCGAGCGCTATCCATTGCCACAACTAAAGCGGCTTTACTGGATGCTGGCTACCTGTGTCGGGTCGCCAATGGTGCAAAACGCTGTTGGTGATCTGCTCGGTGAAGTCATCGATCGTGGCCACGACTACCAGGCGAACAACGTACGTGGCTATACCACCAGCGCGGCACTCGGTTTTCATTGTGACCCCGCCGATGTGGTCGCGTTGTTGTGTGTTCACCCTGCTCGTGAGGGCGGTACCAGTCACATCGTCAGTGCCGCCGCACTGCACAATGAAAT
>CAZYDV010000655.1:0-1787 GCA_964646405.1 uncultured Granulosicoccaceae bacterium
CAGGCCGCGAATTTTTTCGTTCAGGCGGCTCTTGTGCCGAGCGGCCTTGTTTTTGTGAATAAGCCCTTTTCGAGCCATGCTGTCCAGAAGCGGCACAGCCGCCTTGTAGGCATCCTGTGCGGCAGTCTTGTCGCCCGCGTCGATGGCATATACCACCTTCTTCACCTGGGTGCGCATCATCGACTTCATGCCGGCGTTGCGCATGCGATGCTTCTCCGCCTGACGGGCTCGTTTTCGGGCTTGCGGCGAATTGGCCACGCGCTATCTCCTGATCTCAAATTAGTAATACAACAAACCAGTATCGGCCGTCACGTGTTCTTTGTCAACCCACTTTCGGCGTCTCGCAGGCGCTATTTCGACCACTCATACCCAGCATGGCAACTCTACCCATGAGTGCCAAAAGCAAGGGCTTGTTGCGTTCGAGCAGCATCGTCAGCGGGATGACATTGATCTCGCGGATACTGGGCTTTGTCCGCGACCAGGTATTCGCAATCACCTTCGGTGCGTCACCGGCGACCGATGCGTTTTTTGTCGCGTTCAAAATTCCTAATTTTCTGCGCCGCTTGTTCGCGGAAGGGGCCTTTGCGCAGTCTTTCGTACCAGTTTTCACTGAGTACAAAGAGCGCAGAAGCCACAGGGAACTCCAGCAACTCGCCAGTCGCGTGAGTGGCACTCTGGGAATCACCGTCCTGCTGCTGAGCATCGCAGGTTCGTTGTTCGCGGCACAACTGGTTTCGATTTTCGCGCCAGGTTTCAATTCAGACGAGGAACTTCGCACGCTGGCCACTCAGATGTTGCGCATCACCTTCCCCTATTTGTTCTTCATCTCGCTGGTCGCCTATGCCGGCGGAATCCTCAACTCGTTTCAGCGTTTCGCGGTGCCCGCATTCACCCCGGTGTTCCTGAATATCTGCCTGATTAGCGCCGCGCTTTGGGGAACCAGCTTGCTACCCACCCCGGTGGTCGCGCTAGCCTGGGGCGTATTTGCCGCCGGCGCTGTGCAACTGGCCTTTCAGTTGCCTTCGCTGCACAGACTGGGGCTACTGGTGTTGCCACGCTGGGGATGGAATGACAGTGGCGTTAAACGAATTCTGATTTTGATGCTGCCAGCGGCATTTGGCTCATCGGTCGCGCAGATCAATTTGCTGCTCGACACGATCATCGCGTCGTTCCTGCAAGCCGGCAGCATCAGTTGGCTCTACTACGCGGATCGGCTGGTTGAATTTCCGCTTGGGGTGTTCGGCATCGCAATCGCCACCGTCATCCTGCCACGACTATCTGCGATTCACAGCCGAGGACCCAGCAACGAGTTTCAGCAAACGCTGGACTGGGCCATGCGACTGGGCCTGGTTACCGCCCTGCCCTGCGCGGCTGGACTGTTACTGCTGGCCGCCCCGATCCTGGCGACGCTGTTCGGCTATGGTGAGTTCGACGGCGAAGACGTGACGATGTCGGCCTGGAGCCTGCGCGCCTATGCGCTGGCGTTGCCCGGGTTCATCCTGATCAAGATTTTGGTGCCCGGGTTTTTCTCGCGCCAGGACACGCGCACGCCGGTCAGAATCGGCATTATCGCGATGGTCTCAAACATGGCCCTGAATATCAGTCTTGTGGGCGCACTGCTGCTAACCAAGGCCGGCCCCGCCCACACCGGCCTGGCGCTGGCGACCGCGTTGTCAGCCTCGTTGCAGGCGCTGTTGCTGTATCGGCGGCTGCGCAGCGAAAACGCCTACACAATCTCGGCCTCGACAATGTCGGCAACCGCCAGAATTGCCATTGCCACGATTGTC
>CAZYDV010000656.1:0-1786 GCA_964646405.1 uncultured Granulosicoccaceae bacterium
CAGATTTATCGGCCGATAAATCTGCCTGCCGCGATGTGCGCGCTGTGTCGGGCTCACCGAGGCCCCGCCAACGACGAGCGCGGTGGTTCTGCTGCTCTGGCTCGCTGAGATTGTCGCTCGGATTTTTGGATTCAAGGTTGCGTTCATCGCCTGCGAGTCGCGCCTGGCTGTTGGCATCGGTCGGGCGCTGCTGGGTTGGCAGGCTGTCAGCGGATGTTTGGGCAGGCGTTGTGGTGGAAACGTTGCGCTGATTTGTGCCCGGCAACGATGCGTCCGGGCGATTACCTGCGGTTTTATTATCGGCTTTGGCCGATTCGGCTGGGGAGGTGTTTGTGCCGCGCGCGGGCGCGGTGATGCGCGATTTCAGATTGCGGTCGACAATCGAGGTGCCCGGCAGACGGTGCTGCAGCAGTGCGGGTGTGTGTGGCGACCGGGCGCTGGTGACGCCTGCGTCGGTGCGCACCAATGGCGGCATCGAATCGTTGTGCGAAGTTTTGCCCAGCGGTTTGAACGCGATCTCGTCCTCGCTGTGATCGGTCGGACTCGTTTGCGCGTCTTGTGTGCGCACCAGCGGAGCGTTGCGGTTGGCACGGCCGGCAAACCGCGACAATGCGTCGGCATCGGACTCGGGACTGGTAATGTTGCCGGGCAAGATGCGGCCCAGTTTGTTGGCCTTGCTGTCGCCAAACAGCCAGCGGTTAACGCCCCACCACAACAACAGGAATACGATGCTGATGGCGCCAATCATCAGCGGCAGGTCGCTAAAAAAATCTTGCATACGAACGCCCGAGTAAGTCGCGTTTATTGCGAATTGGATAACAAGGGATAGTACCCGCAGGGATGCAGGCGGCGGGAAAGCCACACTATATTGTAATCGGCGCTGGTTTGCTCAGGCTTTGGTCTCGGCGCCCTGTTTAGCCGCGTCTGCTCGTGGTACTCGGCTTTTTGCGTACCTTGCGACTGCGCGACCGACCGGGTTCTGCTCGATCGCCGCGATCCCTGGGCGGCAGGCCTGTGTGTTGGGTCAGGATGGTGCCTTTCTCAGGTGCTCGAGAGCTGTTCTTGCGTCGCGGGCTGCTGTAACTGCCGTCGGTCTTTGGCTGATAGAGAGGTATCAGGTGTTTCTTGCCGTTGCCGATCAGATCGGCCCGACCCATGTCCTTCAGCGCCTCGCGAAGCAGGGGCCAGTTGTTTGGATCGTGGTAGCGCAGAAAAGCCTTGTGCAGGCGGCGCTGACGGGTGCTCCGCACGGTTTCGACTTCTTCGGTATCGCGGCCGACCTTGCGTAGCGGGTTTTTGCCGGAGTGATACATCGCGGTGGCGGTGGCCATCGGTGATGGATAGAAAGTCTGCACCTGGTCGGCGCGAAATCCGTTGCGTTTGAGCCACAGTGCCAGATGCATCATGTCTGAATCGGTGGTA
This sequence comes from uncultured Granulosicoccaceae bacterium, assembly GCA_964646405.1. Taxonomy (GTDB): domain Bacteria; phylum Pseudomonadota; class Gammaproteobacteria; order Granulosicoccales; family Granulosicoccaceae; genus CAKZSB01. The sequence continues at coordinate 1,423 of CAZYDV010000656.1, forward strand.
CCCGGATGGGCGGCGATGAAGTACGGAATCAGGTATTGCTCTTTGCCCGCTTTGCGCGAGTAGCGCTCGAACAACTCCTTAAAGCGATCATAGCTGCCGATGCCCGGCTTCATCATTTTGCTCAGGGGGGCTTCTTCGGTGTGCTCCGGCGCAATCTTCAGGTAACCGCCGACATGGTGGGTCACCAGCTCTTCGACGTATTCGGGTGATCGCACCGCCAGGTCATAGCGCAGACCGGAGCCGATCAGAATCTTCTTCACGCCGGGTAGCTCGCGGGCGCGGCGGTAGAGTTTCACCAGCGATGAGTGATCGGTATCGAGGTTGGGGCAGATATCAGGGTAGACACACGAGGGCTTGCGGCAGG
>CAZYDV010000657.1:0-1770 GCA_964646405.1 uncultured Granulosicoccaceae bacterium
ACTGGTTCAAAGCTATCACGCTGGCAGTGAGTGAAAGTGATACTGTGGGCATTCAGGTCAAGCTGAGTAATTATGTTCGAAATGGATGGACCTCTGTTGAAACCGCAAAACCCGTTTTGAATCGATGGTTACAGGTGTTGGGTGAGTCGGCCGGTACAAGCAGGGTGCCCGGTGCGTATGGTGAGGATCCGAACGCGTTTTTTTTATCCTTAAGGCCAGTGCCTCGCTACTACACCCTGAATGGCTGGCGCCCGGACCGTGCAACTAATCTGATTATTTTTGAATCGGATTTATTGGCTGAAGCAGAAGTGTTGGATTGGGACGAAGTAGAGCAGCGTGTAAAGTCTATAGGGGCGGCGGGAGATCAGTGGTTGATAATGATTACCGAAAGTGCTGCCAGTCAGCTTCGTGGTCTGTGGCTTGAGAAGCTGCGAACGTGGAATTCCACTGCTACACATATCGAAGTCATACACGCGAGAACAGTGGCAGACCGCTGCTCGCTGATTTACCAGTGCGATCAGCTACTCTGGATAACGCCTGAATCCTGTCCGGGTATTGTGTCGGCCGATCGAACCCGTACACGTCTGGAGTCGCTGCGAATGACGGTGGATCGATGGCGCAGGAAAGCCCGCAAATTCCGTGAATCACCGGGGCGTTTTATTGCGGATAGTCGCATTTTAAGTGTGGCTGGACGTTAGGAGTCTGCGAGGCAGAACGTCCACTACTGCGACCGCGCCCTGACAGAGCGACCAACGCGACAATAATTATCGGTCATTTTCGTTGCGTATGAATAACTATACGCCTCAAATGATCGTCCCCTGATTTTATGGACATGGGTCCTCGCCATGTCATGTTCTCGTAACAAGGGTTTCTACCGCGCAGACCACTGGCCCGCCACAAAAAAAACCATTGGCGTCCCGAATCGTCTTTCATTTAGTGACTACAGATGTAAGAATCCCGCGTTCTGTTCAGAAGCACTCTGGTGGCGAAGCGTTGCGATGAAAAACTATATTCAGGAATTGGCCTGGCGTGGCATGATTCACGACACCATGCCCGGTGTTGAGGAGCATCTTGTAGAGGAGATGCGCAGCGCATACGTAGGTTTTGATCCGACTGCCGACTCACTGCATATCGGCAATCTGGTGCCGATTATGTTGCTGGCACATTTTCAACGCTGCGGCCATAAACCTATTGCATTAGTGGGAGGTGCAACCGGCATGATAGGTGATCCATCGGGCAAGAGCAGCGAGCGCAATCTGCTTGACGAGAAGACACTTCGACACAATCAAAACGCGGTGCAGAGACAACTGAGTCAGTTTCTCGACTTTGATTCCGGAGCGGCAAATACCGCCGAAATGGTGAATAACTACGACTGGATGAAAGACTTTTCGTTTCTGGATTTTATCCGCGATGTCGGTAAGCACATCACTGTTAACTACATGATGGCGAAAGATTCGGTAAAAAATCGGATTCGTCCGGATGCGGAAACCACTGCCGCAGGTTCTGAGGGAATGAGCTTTACCGAATTTACCTACCAACTGGTGCAGGGTTACGATTTTCTTCATCTGTTTAACCATAATAAATGCTCGGTTCAGATGGGTGGGAGTGATCAATGGGGAAATATCACGACTGGCACGGAGCTCGTCAGGCGAATTGCACAAGGTAAAGCCTACGCGATTACATGCCCGTTAATCACAAAAGCTGACGGTTCAAAATTTGGTAAGAGTGAGGGTGGCAACGTATGGCTCGATGCTTTGCGTACTTCACCAT
>CAZYDV010000658.1:0-1765 GCA_964646405.1 uncultured Granulosicoccaceae bacterium
TACCGAAGTGCTGGCCGCACTGGGCGTATCGCTGCCCGAATTCAACCTGCCGGCTGGCGGTATCGATGCACTCGGTAGCCTGGTGGCAACGGCGGCCGCCAGCGTCTCGGCGAGTTTCGATGCCTGAACGTTGCCACTACGAGCCAGGCTATGAATCGATCTGTTCCGATATATAGAACAATAATTCTGTATATTGACACGATGTGAAATTCGATGCAAAACTGGCGACCACGCTACGAGCACCGGGTCTTGGGGATTCGCCCGCATGAGAAAACACGTCATTTCGCTGTGGGATGCCTCTGCAGAAGAGGCCGATCACCAGGGAGACTTTGACCGCGCAGAGTCGCTAGATGTCGCCATTGTCGGCGGCGGTTTCACCGGATTGTCCACCGCCCTGCACTGCGCCCAGCAGGGCCTGTCGGCACAGGTAATCGAGGCCGAGCACATCGGTTACGGCGGCTCCGGGCGCAATTGCGGCCTGGTCAATGCCGCCCTGTGGCTGCCACCGCAGGATGTTCGCAAACAACTGGGCAACACCTACGGCCCGCGTTTCATTGAACAATTCGGCAAGGGTCCGGAGTATGTGTTTTCGCTGATCGAAAAACACCAGATGCGCTGTGAGGCCACCCGGACCGGCACGATTCACGCCGCACACGCCCCTTCCGGCTATCGCGAGTTAAAGGGTCGCTTCGAGGAGTGGCAACGGCTGGGTGAACCGGTTGAACTGCTCGATCGAGACGCCGTCGCAAAACTAATTGGGTCAGAGACCTTTTACGGCGGATTGCTGGATCATCGTGCCGGCACCATAAACCCGATGGGCTATTGTCGCGGCCTGGCGCGCGCCGCTCACGGGGCCGGCGCGCAAATCAGTACCGGCGTCAAGGCACAGCGACTGCTGCGCGAAAACAACCACTGGCTGATCGAAACCAGCCGCGGAACGTTGAAAGCCAACAAGGTGATTCTCGGCACCAACGCCTATACCGATGAACTGTGGCCGGATCTGAAGAAAGTCTTCACGATCATCCACTATTTTCAACTCGCCACTAAACCACTGGATGCCAGCGCCAAAGACATTCTGCCGGGCCGGCAAGGTCTTTGGGATACCGCGCAGATCATGTTCAACATTCGCCGCGATGCCTATGACCGACTGCTGGTGGGCAGCATGGGGAAAGTACATGGCACAACAGAACGCGGATTGTCCCAGCGCTGGGCGCGCAAGCAGATCAAACGAATTTTCCCAACGCTACCCGAGGTCGAATTCGAACAGGCCTGGCACGGCCAGATCGCGATGACGCCCGATCACCTGCCACGCATTCACGAGCTCGCGCCCGGCTTGTATACCGCGATCGGTTATAACGGTCGCGGCATTACCACCGGTACCTTATTCGGCAAAGCGATGGCCGATCTACTCACAGGGCTTGATCAGGCCGACTTACCACTGCCTGTCAGCACGTTAGAAACGGTTCGCGGAGCCCCCCTGTTCTCGCGCCTGTATCAGACGGCTTTCGCCGCCAATCAGGTGATTCGCAGCGTCACCGGGTGACGGTCTGCACTGTTCTTTCTATGGCGCAAGCGCCATGGATCACGGGATTGTGCGCGTTAGGAAACACGCGCGAAATCCATTACCATCGAAGCCTGGCAACGAGGAGACATCCATGACAAGCAAAATCGGCAAAACACTGATCGGCGCCGCATCCGGTCTGGCACTCACATTATCCACCTTTTCCGCACCGGCACTGGCCGAGAACGGCGACACACTCAAAGC
>CAZYDV010000659.1:0-1761 GCA_964646405.1 uncultured Granulosicoccaceae bacterium
ACAAAGAGTACAACGACCATGGACCGGTTGGCACACCGATATCACCGCGGCGGTCAATCCGCCTTGCGCGTCTATCCTGCGCGGCGTTGATATACCCCCTTCCGGCGGCGACACTTTCTGGACCAATCTCGCTGTTGCCTACAACGGTTTATCGGAAACGATGCGCGCGTTTCTGGACACCCTGAATGGCATTCATCGATTTAAGCTTCCGGCAAGCGCCGAGCGCGCGCAAGATTATGTAAAGGATGTACAGAGCCGCTACATGGAGAGCGTGCATCCGCTGGTGACGGTACATCCCGAATCCGCTGAAAAACTGCTCTATGTCAGCCCGTACTTTCTCAATCGCATCGAGGGCCTGGCCGCGCGTGAAAGTGACGTACTGTTGGAAATGTTGTGGGAGCACGTGGTGCGCCCGGAGTACACCGTGCGCTACAAATGGCAGGCCGGTGACGTCGCCGTCTGGGACAATCGCGCCACCGCTCACCTTGCGCCTGCCGATATCTTTGATTCGGACTTTGATCGGCAACTCTATCGGGTGACGCTGGTCGGGCAAAGGCTCAAAGGGGTAGATGGGCGTGAGTCGCGCGCGATCAGTGGCGAGCCCATTTTGTCGGCGCGAGACGAGTTGCAGCGTCGGCAGTCTATGTAGCTTCAGCGTTTTTATGCAGCACCTTGCGATGGGTGTCTGGCTCGTTTAAAAAGCCATACCGTCACACCCGCCACCACGCCCCAGAATGCGGCACTGACGCCCAGCAGTGTCATGCCGCTGGCCGCGATCAGAAACGTCAATGCCGGTGCCTCGAGCTGGTTCGTCTCGCTAAAAGCGCTCGACAGTGAGGCGACCAGCGCCGGTATCAGTGCCAGGCCTGCAACGGCTGTAATCAGTCCGGCAGGTGCCTGACTGGCCAGAGCCAAAACACTGCCCGAGGCGAAGGCCAGGCACACAAAGGCAAGCCCGCAAACAGTGGCCGCCCAATAGCGTGCATCCGGGTCTGATCCGGCGTCCTCGCCGCACATCATCGCCGCGGTGACTGCCGACATATTCAAAGGTATTGCGCCAAATGGTGCGATCACCAGACTGATCAAGCCGGTTTTACGAAGCAGCGGCGGGCGATTCACCGGATAACGATTGAGTTCAAGTAATGCAAAACCTGGGATATTCTGGCCTGCCATGGTAACCAGATACAGTGGCACGCTCACCGATATGAAAGCCGATACGGTAAACACTGGTGTGCCAAACGCTAACTCGGGCAGCAGGCCAATAGTGCGCGTAACGCTTGCTTCGGTATCGATCAGAAAATACAGCACCGCCACGAATGCTGCGACCGCAAGCGGCATGGCGGCGAGCTTGTGCCAGCTAAGGCCCAGCAACCAGGCGAGCAACACGGGCAAAACCAGTAAGGGAATATCGCCCAGTGCGAGTGCCGGTGCAAAACAAAGATTTAGTATTACGCCAGCCAGCAGCGCGCTTGCCACCGGCTTTGGAATCGCGCCCACCAGTCGGCCCAGCGCCGGAACGAAGCCAGTCAGCACGATCAATACAGCACACAGGATGAAAGCCCCCGTGGTTTCCTGAAAACCACCCGGCAAGGCACGGGTAGAAACGAGGAATGCTGCCCCCGGCGTCGACCAGGCGACTGCCGCCGGAGTGCGTGTGGTTAATGCCAGCCAGATGCCGCAGATGCCCATGCCGATCGTGGCAAAGAAGAGACCTGTGGCCGACTCCTCTGCGCTGGCACCCATCGCTGTGAGGCCGGCCAC
>CAZYDV010000660.1:0-1742 GCA_964646405.1 uncultured Granulosicoccaceae bacterium
GACTACCTGGCCATCTAACGTCAGAATCAGTGGTTGTGCGGCAGGCGCAATGCCCGCCGCTGATGCAAGCTGCGATCTCTGCTTTATAAAAAAATGCTATCGACGCAAGTGGTCAGCGCGACTAGCGCGCCGTCATACCCTGACGGGTGCCGAATTCCTTTCCTGCCGGCATCTAGCGACAGGAGCGGCATCCCACACGCAGTGTATGTTGTCAGCTCGGCAGATGGCTCATCTTTTTGGAATTCTTCGGATTGCGGAATACCAATGGCTGCGCGTCACGAGTGGTACTGGCACTTTTGGCAATCGCTTCATCGATCAGATGCCGGTTGGGCGATTTATCGCATACCGGGTCAGTCGCACTGGCGTCGCCTGTGAGCATGAACGCCTGACAGCGGCAACCGCCGAAATCTTTTTCTTTCTCCGGGCAGGAACGACATGGCTCCTGCATCCAGTCAAAGCCACGGAACTTATTAAACGCGTCGGATGATTTCCAGATGTCGCCGACACTCATATCCACGACATTCGGAAACTCAATTCCGGGCAACTGTCTCGCTGAGTGGCAGGGCAGTGCAGTGCCATCGGGCGTAACCAGCAAAAACAAACTACCCCAACCATTCATGCAGGGCTTGGGGCGGTTCTCGTAGTAGTCGGGGACGACGTAGAAAATTTTCATCGCCGAGTCGGCCTTTTCATCGCGAAAACGATTGACGGCCAGTTCGGCGGTCTTTAGTTGCTCGCGCGTGGGCATGAGTACATCGCGATTGAGAAACGCCCAGCCGTAATACTGGGTGGTGGCAAGCTCTACATAGTCGGCGTCCAACCGAGAGGCAAGCTCCAGAATGTCGTCGACCTGATCGATGTTTTCGCGGTGGGTAACAAAGCACAGCACCATCGGAAAGCCGTTGGCCTTTACTGCACGCGCCATTTCAATCTTGTGATCGAACGAGTCGGTACCGGCAATCCAGTTGTTCAGCTCACTGGAACTTGCCTGAAAACTGACCTGAATATGATCCAGTCCCGCCTCTTTTAATCCGGCTACCCGATCGGCAGACAAGCCAATGCCGGAGGTGATCAGGTTGGTGTAGTATCCTAGCTTTCGTGCCTCGGCAACGATAATTTCAAGGTCCTTGCGGACGATCGGCTCGCCGCCGGACAGTCCCAGTTGTGCCGCACCCAGGTCGCGGGCTTCGCGTAACACGCGCAGCCAGTGTTCTGTGTCGAGCTCAACGCCTGTGGTACTGGCAAAGTCGACCGGGTTGCTGCAATAAGGACATTGCAACGGGCACTTGTAGGTCAGCTCTGCCAAAAGCCATGTCGGTGTGCCAATCTCAGACATTCATCCAGCCCTCGTCTACAGCACTTTGAAAAAAATCGATCACATCCTGTCGCAGATCGGCGTCGGGGAATTTCTCAAGCAGTGCGGTGATGATATCTTCAATGCTGCGTTTGCCATCGCACAGCGAAGTGATTTCCGATGCGCTGTCGCTCAAGACTTTCATGCCTTCAGGGTAGAGCAATACATGGCTATTTTGTGCCGGCTCCCATTGCAAACGAAATCCGTTGGCAAGCGCTGGCACGGCGTCAGTCGAGAGATTGCTCATGCGCTCACCTGTGCAGTGTCATCAGTCACGTTAAAGTACGGCGGCATGTCGTTAATGTACGCCATGTGCATAGCGTCGAGCATGGTCCACAGCACATCGAGCTTGAACTGCAGTATATCCAGCGCACGTCGCTGAAGGGCT
>CAZYDV010000661.1:0-1740 GCA_964646405.1 uncultured Granulosicoccaceae bacterium
GTCTGCCACTTCCAGTTGCGCATGGCTTGCAGCTTTGGTGGCTACCGCCCAGCCGGTTTCCAATTCAGACATGGCGCTAACCAGTGTCTGCATCTTCTCACTATCCGCCGCGACATTGCTGTTGTCGGGCAGCAGCCAGTCGTCACCGCTTTTGCTCAACACCACTGCGGTGTCAACGCTTGTGCCATCGACGATCTCTACCTTGTCTACCGCAGCGGCATCGAATTCGAGCAGGACGCCGTCGGGGCGGGTGACTTTTTTCGTGTGGTTCGCGTATAGCAGGCCGCCGGCAACAACGAGTTGCACTACGAGCAATGCCGCGAGAATCGTGGATTTAGTTGTCATCGTGTCGCCTCCTTTAAGCAGTCATGATCTGGCTGTGACGCCGTTGTTTACCGGCGCGCATTCGCCGATAAACCAGCGCGATCACGCCCAGTGCGATGGCGGCGAGTGCATAGTTCAGGTACTCCCAGAACAGTTGCTGGCCGCGTGCCATCGGTGGCAGGGTGCGATTGAAATGACCGCGCGAGCGAATCTGCAACAAGCCGGTATCTTCCAGTGACCAGTCGATGGTGTTGGCCATCATCTCGTAGGAGGTCATGTATGCACTGCCGTTGGCAGATCCCGCCAGTTGAATCATTTGATCGCGCAGAAAATCATTGGATGCAAACACGATGATGCGCGACGTTGCCGGCGATCGATCGATCACACCACTGACGACCGTGCCCTCGTCTTCCTCGCTCTGCTCTGCCGGCTGCTCGCCGTTGGCCTGGCTGGCCGCCACATCAAGCGGGTTTTCGTCGCTCTCGATCAATGGCGACTCTTGACCGGCAAAGAGGGAATCGAATTGCCCGCCAATGATCGCCGCCACCAGTTGTGACCCGGTCTCGCCCTCGGGCTGGTAGGCGGCGACGTTGCCATCCTGCAGACGCGGCATGATATCGATTGAGTCCGACACCCAGGAACCGTCTGTGCTGGTGATCAGCGGGGTGACGGTGCGCTCACTGTTTTTTGCCTCGTCGATCGTCAGGGGTGAGGCCCAGGCAATGTTGAGTTGCGGCAAAGAGCTTGTGATTGGATTGTCGCTGTTCAGACCATCGGCGCGAACATCGATAAAATACGGATAGTTCAGCATGCGTATTTCCTGCAACTGCATACCGCCGACCTGGCGATTAACCGGTGCCGGAAACGCCGCGTTCTGCGGGTCCATGACGAAGTTGTCGGCGATGCTGATGCCGTTGTGCGCGAGCCAGTCTTCGATACCGCTGGTCTTTTTCGCCACATCGATGCGCTGTCGACCAAAGTTGGCTGATCTTGGAGAGGTGGCTGTCACCACTGTGCCCCCTTTCATCAAAAACTGATCAACGGCAAAGACCGCTTTCTGATCCAGATTCTCCGGCGCGATCAGCAGCAGGATATCGGCCAGACCATCGACCGCACCGTCGGATAGATCCTCGGGTATGGTGTTCAGGTCGCCACCGAGAAACGCCTCAAGCTGTGCGTAGTCGCTGCGCGGCGGCCCGCCATAGGGATTGGGCTGACCGGCAGGCAAGGCCATTGCCACGGTTTTGGTAAAGCCTGTGGCAAAGCGTTTGATCGCCGCTTTGAAGTTTCGATCAAAGCCGGTATCAGTGAGATTGTCGAGCGGTATCTGCACCGCCTGATCATCCTTTTCCAGCAACATGTAGTACCAGAACGGCTGACCACCGAAAAGGCCTGCCCGCATCGGCCGCAAGCCAT
>CAZYDV010000662.1:0-1734 GCA_964646405.1 uncultured Granulosicoccaceae bacterium
CCCGACAGCGCCACGCCCTGCGGTGCCCGACCGGTCGGCAGCCGCATCAACTCGAAGTTATTGACGGTATCGAACACAGACAACTCCCGGCTGGTCTCGAGTGCGGTCAACAGATAGCGGTTGTCACCGGTCAGCGCAGCGCCGGTGGCAAGGCTTGAGTTGTCGAAGTCGATGCGAATGGTGTTGGCTTCAGTCTCGCTGTCAAGTGCGATACGCGATCCATTGGCACGAACGGTCGATTCGAATGTCATACCCGGAACGCCCCGCAGTGCACCCGCGCCGATGTTGTCTTTTTTCGACGGCACATAGGCCAGTGTGTCGTCAAATGAGATGACCGGCGCGTTCAGATAATTGGGCAGACCCGGTCCGGAACTCTCGCTGATCGCGCGCGTGTCGTAAGCCAGATCGATGGTCTTCGCCAATGTCATCGACGCAGGATCAACAACAAACACTTGCGCGGTGGCGTTTGAGATGTCGGGTGACGCGGTGCTCTCGCCCGGCACAGGTGTGGTGATGAAGTTACTGATCAGCAAGCGGCTGTCGTCATACTTGATGGCGATGTGCCTGGGGGTGCCGCCAAGCTGTGCGGTGCCGATGACGGTGTGGGTCTCGGCGTTTCGTCGTTGTACCTGCGCTACCGATTCAAGCACGACAAAGTACTCGCTGCCATCGCTGTTAAACACGATGCCGTGAGGCTGTGAGCCGACCGGCAGGGCGACATTTTGGCTAACGGTTAAGGTGCCGCTTTCGATAATGCTGATCGAGTCACTGCCTTTGTTGACCGCATAGATCAGACCAGCCTGCGGCCTCGCGGCCAGTGCCCATGGACGCGAGCCAACGGTAATTTCTCTGATCAATGTGCCGCCTGCGCTTGATACCGATACCGATTGATTGTCCGGGTTGACGTTCCAGATTCGATCCTCTCCCGAGGAGTTTTCGACCAGAATAGTGCCAGAGTTGGCCGGTCTTGCCGGCAGCGGCGTGACGGCTGACGGTGGCGCTACAGCAAAGAATGCAGTATCTGCCCCCGGACCTTCAAAAACGCCTTCGGCAACCAGTGTCCAGTTGATGCCAGTCTGACTGATATGGACCTGGTACTCTTGGATAGAGCCATTGCCATAATCACTGCGTGGCAGATAGATAAGGCCAGAGACACCCTGGGATACACCCATGTCGACTGCGATCCAGTGCGGGTGTGGCAGATCGTTTTCGCGGCCTTCGATATCAGACCAGGCGGTGTGCCAGATCGTGTTGGTATCACCATCCAGCGCGTCGCTTGCCGGTGCCGGGCTCTGACCCACTTCCTCGCTATTGGCCGTTGCAGTCCAGTTGCTGCGATCGAGCAGTGTGCCATCGGTACCGAGTATATTGAGTTCAGCAACCGTGGCCCACGGATTGCCGTTGATCTCTGACAGCGCCGTCAGGCGAACAAAGCGGGCGCTGAGTTGCTCGCCAAAGGGTGTCGGGTCGCTGTTGTCACCCGTGCCGTCGTTGTCTGAGTCTGTCGTCTCAGTCGGATCATTCGGAAACGCATCGCTGTTGTCGCCAACACCGTCGCCATCGCTATCGGTGGTTTCGAGCGGATCGTTGGGGAAGGCATCGCTGTTGTCGCCAATGCCATCGCCATCACTGTCCGCGGTCTCTGTCGGATCATTCGGAAAAGCGTCGCTGTTGTCGCCGATGCCGTCGCCGTCGCTGTCGGTGGTCTCAAGCGGATCATTCGGGAACGCATCG
>CAZYDV010000663.1:0-1728 GCA_964646405.1 uncultured Granulosicoccaceae bacterium
GCCTCGCAGATGGGGTGATCGGCGATTGCAGAGCACTGCGTTTAGCCAGATACATTTTGGTCAAAGGTCAGGGAAACGAACCGGCAGGCGATGACCGACAAGCGCCCGGCTGTGCCTGCACAGCGGGCGGGCTGTTTGAATGGCAGCGTCCGCAGAGCCTCAGGCGATTTTCACTTTGCCATCAAAGTAGGCCGCCAGGGCTTCGTGGCGAATGAATTCGATATCGTGCTTGTGGGCAAAATCGCGCGCGGCATCTGATACCGCCCCGAGAGTCACATACAGATAGCTGGTGGCCTCGGCCTTCTCGCCGGCGGCGACCAGTTGCTTGAGCGGCTCCACACCGGTGTTGGCAGCTTTGAAGCGCTTAGCGCAGAGCAGTATTTTCTTTGAGCCGCGGGTCAACTCCAGATCAGCGGCGTTGCCGCTAAAGCGCTCGCTGTCGTAGCGATTGGCCTCGTATGCGGTGGCAATACGGGCGGCGATGTCTCGTGCTGGCATCTTACGGGCCAGCGCGGCCACTTCCTGTACCCGTTTGCTGCCAGGCCGCTGCAGTTGGCGAAACACGGCGTAGCAGGCGATGGCGATGAACGGAAACGCGGCGGCCAATCCGAAAATCAGGAATTTGCCGCCCACCAGCAAGAGGCTGACCGACACAATCAGCGTGGCGATCAACGCGCTGTACCACCACGGCGAGCGCAGCAGTACGGCAAATAGCGAGCCTTCGGCCATTCTCAATGCCATAGAGGGCACCTGATAGTTACGGGGCGCTGATTATAGCCGCTTGGTTGGTCGACCGGGGAATTCACGACAGCGCCGGCATTCTGCGCATAGCAGCGACGGGTACAGTGCTGATGCGCAGTGGAGAGGCGAGTGATCTCCGTCTTGCGACAGTGCGAGTATCGATGCCCGAAAATCGGTCTCTCGAGTGCCGTGATTGAGGTATAAATAGCCCATGCTTTTTCAACTGCCCGATCATGCGACACTCTACCGCGCCCTGCAAAATCGCGACGACAGTTACGATGGGCGGGTGTTCGTGTGCGTGACCTCCACCGGTATATTCTGTCGCCTGAGTTGTCCGGCACGGGATCCCAAGCCTGACAATTGTCGATTTGTGGAGACGGTCGCCGAGTGTATTGAGGGGGGATATCGCGCCTGCAAACGCTGCCATCCGTTAGCGCCGGTGGCGATGGCCGATCCGGCAGTGCAGGAACTGCTGGCCAGCCTTGAGGCGGATCCGGACAGGCGCTGGTGTGAGGATGATATTCGCTCATTGGGGCTTGATCCCTCCACCGTGCGCCGCAGCTTCAAGCGTCAGTATGGCATCACCTTTCTGGAGATGGCTCGCCTGGGCCGCCTGCGGCGCGGATTTGAATCACTGGCCGATGGCGGCAAGGTGATCGATGCCCAATCCAGTGCCGGGTTCGAATCCGCCAGCGCATTTCGCGAGGCGTTTGTCCGCTTGTTGGGTGGCGCACCAGCAGATCTTTTAAAAGGCAGCAAACTAATGGCCGACTGGATCGACACACCGTTGGGTTCAATGATCGCAGTGGCTGACAAACGGTCGTTACTGCTATTGGAATTTATCGAGCGAAAGGCGCTGGCAACAGAGCTGAAAAAGCTCAATCATCTCTACGATGGCGACATCGGCCTTGGCCGCCATCCACCCATTGATCAGGCGGCACTGGAACTCGACCAATATTTTGCCGGACGAGATGCCAACTTCACTGT
>CAZYDV010000664.1:0-1720 GCA_964646405.1 uncultured Granulosicoccaceae bacterium
CTTGCGAATAGCTCTTTGCACAACATCGGCGACAAGCCCAGCGACGGTTCGTCCAGCATCAGAATGTCAGGCGCCGACATCATCGCACGGCCGATGGCAACCATTTGCTGCTCGCCGCCAGACATGGTGCGCGCGACCTGGCGCTGGCGCTCGCGCAACTTGGGAAAGAGTGTGAGCACGCGTTCCAGGTTGGCTGATTCATCGGCGCGCGCGCGGTCGGCGTAGGCGCCGAGCAACAGGTTCTCACGCACCGTCAGATCACCGAATATGCCACGCCCCTCGGGTACCAGTGCGACGCCGCGCTCGACGATAGCATCGGCGTCGAGACCGGTCAGTGGCTCACCATCGAGTGTGACCTCGCCGCTGCTGTGGCCCTCACAGATACCGCTGATGGCGCGCAGCAAGGTGGATTTGCCGGCTCCGTTGGCGCCTAAGATGACGACAATCTCGCCGCGATCGACGTTAAGTGCGGCACCATCCAGCGCCGGGTGTGCCCCATAGGCGACGTTTAATCCTTTCACCTCAAGCATCGTCGTCCCCAAGGTAGGCGTGGATGACTTTTTTGTCGGATAACACTTGCTGCGGCGTGCCCTCGGCGATCTTCTGACCGGCCGCCATGACCACGCAGCGATCGCACAGTGAGCGGATCGCATCCATCACGTGCTCCACGATAATCACCGTGCGCCCCTCGTCTCGCAAGGCGTGAATCAGTTCGATGCCGGTGGCAAGCTCGGTGGGATTGAGGCCGGCCAGCCACTCATCCAGCAACAACACCTGCGGTTCACCGGCCAGCACGCGCGCCAGTTCCAGGCGCTTTTGATCGATGTAGGTCAGTTGCGATACTGTTGCATCGGCCATCGATTCCATCCCCACGCGGGCGAGCATTTGTGTGGCGAAAGCTTCGGCATCTGGCCCCCAGCGACGGCGATGGCCGAACACCGCACCGGCCATGACGTTCTCGATCACGCTCATGCCGGACAGCAGCCGCACGAGCTGAAAGGTCCGCCCAATGCCGGCGCGGCTGATGTTTTGCGCCGGCAGGTTTGACAGCGTCCGGCCGCGCATGACGATGCGCCCGTCACTGGGTTTAAACACGCCGGAGATCAGATTCATCATCGTGGTCTTGCCGGAACCGTTCGGGCCGATCACCCCGACCATCTCGTGTTCGGCGACGTCGAAGCTGATGTTGTCGACCGCAGCCAGGCCGCCAAAACGCTTGCTGACGCGCTGCACCGAGAGTACGTTCATCGATCGCTCCGGAAGCGGGCACGCAATTGATCGAGGCGTCCAACTACACCATGGGGCAGCAGATAAACGATGAACAGAAACACCAGGCCGAGGAACAGCGTGGTCTGGTTGGGAAACTGTATCGAGACAAACTCCCAAAGCAGTGTAAACGGAATCACGCCGACGATCGGGCCCCATAGACGCCCGGCGCCACCCAGCAAGGCCATAATCACGACCAGAAAACTCAGTTCCGGCGAGAACACCTGATTGGGCTCGATGTAGCTGTAGCGCGGCGCGATGATGGCACCGACAAGGGCTGCAAAAAAACCGGTGGTGGTAAACAGGATCACTTTGGCGTGCGCGGTATTGATCCCGACATGCTTTGCGACGGTCTCGTCGCCGCCAATGATGCGCATGGCAAAACCCAGTCGCGAGCGATTGATAAACCATCCCAGCAGATAGACCACCACAGCGACCCCAAGCAACATCCAGT
>CAZYDV010000665.1:0-1715 GCA_964646405.1 uncultured Granulosicoccaceae bacterium
GTTCATCGACAAGGGGTATGGGCGACAGGACGTCGCCCATAGCGCTGTGGGCGCAGGGACGCGCCCTCAGCGCGGCCCCGCAGGCGGTGAACCTTTCCAAAGTGGCGACAGCCATATCCGAGGCAGGTAAAAAGCGTTTTGGTACTTTTGCGCTTTTCAAAAGTACATCCCCAGCCCGCAGACGGTGGACCTTTACCAAGTGGCGACAGCCATATCCGAAGCAGGTAAAAAGCGTTTGGTGCTTTGCGCTTTTCAAAGTACATCCCACCCCCGCTGTGCAGCGTACCAACACCGCGTTACAATCACCGGTCCGACCCGCCACCCGCAAGCCCCAGGAAACATCGATGGCCGATAAATCCAACCCCGTTCTGATCGACAACAACCCCGGCCGCAGTGCGCAGCCCTACGGCATCGCACGCGAGCTCGGCACCGAGATCGATCTGGTGCACGAACCCTCGGTGGGCGTGATCGGCACCAAGGGTGACAGCCAGTGCTACATCGGTGTGCAGCGCAAGGTCGAGGCGATTCACGACCACCTGCGCAGTCGCCTGGGCACCGCCGAGGGCAAGATCCCGATGCGTCTGGTGCAACCGGAATACACCGTCGCCACATCCGATGGCATGCGCAATGGCACCCGCGAGATGCGCTACTCACTGATCGGTCGCGAGATCACCAACGACACCGTATGCGAACACCTGAGCGCCACCGGCCTCGAGGGTACGATTGCGGTGGTCGCCTGTGACAAGCCGCCGGTCGGCACCCTGGCAGGCCTGCTCGAACACAACCGCCCGGCGATCATCATGTCCGATGGACCAATCCACCCGGGCCGCGACTCGGTCACCGAGACGCCGATTGATATCGTCACCGGCTTTCAGGTCGCCGGCCACCCGGATGCCGACTACAAGAAGCGCATCGCCAAAGAGGCCTGTCCGGGCTACGGCAGCTGCGGCGGCATGTTCACCTACAACACCATGCAAACCTTCATCGGCGTGGTCGGCATGCAACCGCTGCACATGGTGGCGCCGCCGTCTGACGACCCGCGCCGGATGAACGAATACCCCGAGCAACTGGTGACCTATCTCAAGGGCATGATCGAGCGCGGCCACACCCCGCGCGACATCGTCAATCGCGACGCCATCCGCAATGCGGTGATCGTGGCGATGGCCGTCGGCGGCTCGACCAACGTCCTGCTGCACGCGCCGGAGATTGCACGCGCCGCCGGTTTCAAGAGCTTCGCCGACGACATCATGTCGCCGGAGGAATTCAACCACCTGTCGCAGCACGTGGTGCCAGTACTGACCGACGCCCGCCCCTATGGCAACTATTCGATGGTCGATATCGACAACTGCGGCGGCGTGCAGGCGATTGTGCAAGAGCTGATGGACGCCGGCCTGCTGACGGGCGACACCCTGACCTGCACTGGCGAGACACTGGCAGAACAGGTCGCACGTCTGAATCCGCCGGCACCCGATGGCACCGTGATCTACACCGTCGAAAAGCCGTATAAGCCCACCGGCGGTCTGCGCGTATTGGGTGGCAATCTGTCACCGGAGTTCAGCGCCGTGCTGAAGCTGGCAGGCGTCGAAGGCGGGCTGGAAGACAACACCTTCAAGGGCCGTGCGCGAATATTTGACGGCGAGCAGCGCCTGCTCGACGCGCTTGAAGACCAGCCCGACAGCTTCCAGAACCACGACATGGTCATCGTGCGCTACGAG
>CAZYDV010000666.1:0-1708 GCA_964646405.1 uncultured Granulosicoccaceae bacterium
GCGAGTTACATCGACAGCACGCCGGATGGTGTGCCCGTCATCGACGTATCCGAACAACTGCCGGGTTTTGTGCTCGCCGCCGGATTCAGCGGTCACGGTTTTGGCATCGGACCCGGCGCCGGCCACTTGATCGCCGATCTGGTCACAGGTGCTGAACCCATTGTCGATCCGTCGCAGTATCGACTGTCGCGACTAAAGGCATCTTCATGGGGCAAGGTGGCAGAATTCTGATGCGCGTTAACGCAAAACGCGGCCAGGCGAAGATTGAGTTGTTGCGCCCTGCCCTCACAGTTGTTTGTCCCGCCACGGAGATAGTTTGTTGAGCTTGTCGATCGGCCAGTTGTCGCAGCGCACCGGCGTTAAGGTGCCAACGATTCGCTACTACGAGAAAATCGGCTTGATCGCCGAGGCGCCGCGCAACGCGGGCAATCAGCGCATATACGGGCCAGAGCACCTGGAGCGGCTGAATTTCATCCGCCACGCGCGCGATCTGGGCTTCGACATCGACAGCATTCGCGCCTTGCTTGAGATGTCTTCCACGCCACAGGCGTCATGCCATGCCGCCGACAGCATCGCCCGCGCGCATCTGGATATGGTGCGCGACCGGATCGCCCAGCTCAAACTGCTGGAACGGGAACTCGAGCGTATGGTGAATGAGTGCAGTCATGGCAAATTGTGCGACTGCCGGGTGATCGAGATTCTGGCCGATCACGAAAAGTGCTCAACCGATCATGGCCGTATGGCGTCCGGGCTGCCGGGCAACGATGCGTCCGGCTGAGGCTTCGATGTAGTACCGCGGCCAAAGAACGCCAACAGCCGCATCGAGTTCAGCGTCACTAGCACCGTGGCGCCGGTGTCTGCCAATACCGCCATCCACAAGCCCGACAGCCCGGTGAGGGTGGTGACCAGAAAAATCGCCTTTAAGCCCAGCGCGATAATCACGTTCTGACGCACGACCGTTATGGTGCTGCGCGCAAGCTGTGTCATACGCGCGACATCGCCGATATCGTTGCGCATGATAGCGGCATCCGCTGCCTCCATCGCCACATCGGTGCCCGAACCAATCGCCACTCCCACATGAGATTCGGCCAGTGCCGGCGCGTCGTTGATGCCATCGCCGACCATCATCACGGTCTCGGTTTGTGCCAGTTGCCGCACCCGCTGTGCTTTGTCCTGTGGCAGCATCTGGGCCTGAACAGCAATCCCCAGATCCGCACCGATGGCGCCGGCGGTGCGGTGGTTGTCTCCGGTCATCATTACGGTGCTGATGCCTTGCGACTTGAGTTTGGCAAGGCCTGCACGGGTGCTGGCACGCGGCTCGTCGCGCAACGCAATCAAACCTGCGACCGCTGCCGATTCGGTGACGATAACAACGGTCTTGCCGGCAGCTTCCAGCTCCGCGATCTGCGTTTGCATCGTCGCAGAGAGATTGGCGCGCTCGGCGGCAAAGCGCGGTGCGCCGATGAATATCTCGGCGCTGTCCACCGACCCCAGCATTCCCCTGCCGGGGTCTACGCGGATGTCGGTAGCGTGAATAACAGTGATACCGCGTGCATCCGCCTCAAGTGAAATCGCTTCGGCCAGCGGGTGGGATGAGACGCGTTCAACGGCAGCGGCCAGCGCAAGCAAGTCGGCCTCACTGCGGCCGCCCGCTACGATATTGGTCACGGCGGGCTTGCCCTGCGTCAGTGTGCCGGTTTTGTCGAAC
>CAZYDV010000667.1:0-1674 GCA_964646405.1 uncultured Granulosicoccaceae bacterium
ACCGCGCCGGCGTCACCGATTGAGGCAGTGGGCTATCCCCACCCGATTCTTCGGGTGGTGCCCAGTACCGGTGATGAGGCGATGTTTCTGGGGCGCCGAACCAACGGTTATATCGTCGACCTGCCGCTGGATGAGAGCGAAGTACTGCTCGATGAACTGTGGGCGCACGCCACCCAGCCCGAGTTTTGTTATATGCACCAATGGAAAGTGGGCCAGGTGGTGGTATGGGACAATCGCATGATGTTGCACAAGCGTACACCGTTCGATGCCGACGCCGCGCGCTTTATGTGGCGTACGCAAACCGTCGGTGAAGCGGTGGTAGCGGTGCATTAACCGTTCGATCGCGTGATCATTGATTAGCCGCGGTGCCAACGCGCGCAACCATTGTTGAGATCAGGTTGCGCACTTGGAATTGATCGCCGCTGCAATGGCCGACTATTCCACCGAGGTAATCCTCTGGTGCGGTGCTGCGCTGCTGCTCGGCGGTCTGGTCAAGGGCATTGTTGGTGTTGGGCTGCCGATGATCGCCGTGCCGTTGATGAGTTTTGTGCTGCCGCCCTATGTCGCCGCGGCTCTGGTCGTGTTGCCGGTGTTTCCGGCGAATATTCTGCAGGTGCGCGCCGGTGGTGCGCTGGGCTCCAAAATCAAGCGCTTCTGGCCACTGACGCTCGGGATAGTCTGTGGCACCTTCGCCGGTGCGCCCATCCTGATTGCCGCCAATCCGAAGGTGTTGCAGTTTATCGTCGCCTGTCTGGTCGGGCTCTATGTCGTTCAGCGCTTGTTTCGGCGCGAGTTTGTCATCCGGCCACAACATGAAAAACGCACCAGCTTGGCAGCGGGGTTTTTTACCGGTGGAATCGGTGGTATTACTATGCTGATCGGTCCGTTGATAACGGTCTATATGGCATCGCTCAAACTGCAGCGCGACGTATTTGTCGGCAGTATCGCATTGGTGTATCTGGTCACCACGCTATCGATCGGGGTGGCGCTGGCAAGTTTCGATCAGCTGACGACGTCATTGATGATCGCATCACTGCTGGCCTGCATTCCGGCCACGCTCGGGTTCATAACAGGGGCCTGGTGCCGACGCTTTGTCAGTCAGCAGTGGTTCGAAAAAGTGCTGACGACAATGATCGCGGCGATCGCGCTGTCGTTGTTTTATCGCAGTTTGAGCTAATCGGAGGCAATCCGGATGAGCAAGCAAATTCAAGACTGTCTGGGCGATGTGCCGGGTCTCAAGCGTGCCATTGCCGCCAGTGAGTTTGATCTGGTCATCGCCGCATCGCCAGAGAACGTGTTGTATGCCAGCGATGCGTTTATCTCTACCCAGATCGATATTCGCGATCGACTGGCGCTGATGGTCTGGGAAGGTGTTCGCGACCCGATCATGGTGTTGTGTCAGGTCGAGGCTGGATACGTCACCGAAGTCTCCTGGGTGCAAGATTTACGGCCTTACAAGGAGTTTGTCACCGCGCCGATCGATCTACTGGCCGAGGTAGTTCACGAAATGAGTGCGCAAAACGGTGTTATTGGCATTGAGATGGAATATCTCGCTGCCGG
The DNA here is from genome assembly GCA_964646405.1 of uncultured Granulosicoccaceae bacterium. Taxonomy (GTDB): domain Bacteria; phylum Pseudomonadota; class Gammaproteobacteria; order Granulosicoccales; family Granulosicoccaceae; genus CAKZSB01. The sequence continues at coordinate 1,561 of CAZYDV010000667.1, forward strand.
TTATCTGGCGAGACTTCGGCAATTGTTGCCGAATGCGCAGTTTGTCGCCTGTGAGGGAGTTTTTGACCAGGCTCGAATGGTCAAGATCGCGCGCGAGCGGCAGGTGCTCGGCGA
>CAZYDV010000668.1:0-1672 GCA_964646405.1 uncultured Granulosicoccaceae bacterium
CCCAGCCATTCTATCCCTACCAGCGCTCATTCGCGAACAGCCCACCTCCATTCGGCAACCCGCTGACAGCCTCGCTGTCGACGGAAAATGAACCCTCGCCTGCCGGTTTATCCATTATTTTTTTTCATTTTTTTCCCGGGACGATAAAATCCGATTATTCCCGGTTTATCCCTTCTAGTTAAAGTAACTTCTGCTATTGCGGTTTCAAGAACCTACTTCCCACGTCGTTACGGCTCTTGCTGACAGTTGCATTTGATTTTTCGCAATCGTCGGTGGGGAATATATCTAATAATAGCTAAAAAGGACTTTAACAAATGGCGCAGACAATAAACACAAACGTGCCTTCACTCACCGCGCAGCGGAACCTGAACTCTTCACAGCAAACGATGCAAACTGCCCTGGAGCGACTGTCATCTGGCTTGCGCGTGAACAGTGCCAAGGATGACGCTGCTGGCCTCGGTATCGCGGAGCGAATGGATGCCCAGACTCGTGGCATGACTGTAGCAATGCGTAACGCAAACGACGGTATTTCACTGGCTCAGGTCGCCGAAGGCGGCTTGTCGGAAGTTGGTAATCTGCTGCAGCGCATGCGTGAACTCGCAGTGCAGTCGGCAAACGGCACCAACAGCACCAGTGACCGCTCAAATCTGCAGGCGGAATTCGCCGCACTCGACGCCGAAATCGACCGCGTCGCTGAGGTCACTCAGTTCAATGGCCACACCATGCTTGGTAGCGACGCCGGTGCATTTGATTTTCAGGTGGGTGCAAATCGAAGCGAGACGCTGAGGATTACGACCTCTGCGGTATCTTTCGCGGCAATGAGCATCAGTACTTCCGGCAGCGCAAACGCTGCAATTACAAGCCTGGATACTGCAATCGACTCTATTACAACTGATCGTGCAACACTCGGTGCGGTTCAAAGTCGATTCAACAGTGCCATCGCCAACTTGCAGGTCGGTATCGAAAATCAGTCTGCTGCTCGCAGCCGAATTGTCGATGCGGATTTCGCAGTTGAAACAGCAAACATGACACGCGCCAGTATCCTGCAACAAGCTGGTACCGCCATGGTCGCACAGGCCAATGCGCAACCACGAGCTGTATTGCAGTTGCTCGGGTAATAGTACTTCGACGTAACCTGACAGGGGGCAATCGCGCCCCCTGTCTTTTGATCAAACGCCCCCTCCTCTGCCTTCCCTCCGTTAACTGACACGATGCGACCAGATCTCGTATTCGAAGCTCGATAGTTCATATCAACAACCATCTGGTCCCGGATGGCTCGCCACGAATTCCAAAGCACCATGTTGCGCCACTGGTAACCCCATTTCGCTGTTTAACTCAGGCGATATGGACCTGTGTTACCAGGACAATCTCCACAATGTTCGACGCACAAATCCACCAATGTCAATACCGCATCATAGCCTGACACGACGTTGCAATTGATCCGGCCATAACACGCAGGCCAATAGCCACCCACCGGCTAAGACGATTACCTGCACCGCTACCCATCTACGCTTTCGCCAGTGGTCGCCGTGCCGAACAACGAAATACACGATCGACACCAGACTACTGCGCGTATGCTGGCACCTATTCGAGTTTCACCGCCTGAGTCCCCGCCTGCACCGTGCGGGCCTGAGAAAACTACCACCCTGGCAACGCCTGATCTGGCTACTAA
>CAZYDV010000669.1:0-1670 GCA_964646405.1 uncultured Granulosicoccaceae bacterium
CGCTTATCTCGCCAATATCGAATCGTTTCGCACCTCAAGAGCGCTGGCCGAACCGATCGATAATCGCATTTGCTTTGCCGGTGAGGCCTACACTCGCTTCGACGACTGGGGCAGCGTACACGCGGCAGCCCGCTCAGCGGCACACGCAGTTGATACCATTCTGGCCTGAGTCCAGCCCAAGGCAGCAACGACAAGCCGTTACCGCCACGATACGGGACACCAGAACCATAAGCCCGACAGCCAGGGACGCCTTGCGACCCGGGCCAAACACCATAGCTGCACGTCCACATCGAAGTCACATAACAGGCACATCTGCTGTGCTGAAGTGCAAACTCAGGCAAACCACGAACCCTCTATTATACTTTTGGTTGACGAGATAACCGGGCCGGATCGGCGGCGTGGGGTTATCCAACGAGAGATGGACGATGAAAAAGGCACTGTTCGCGAGTATTGCGGGCTTATTGGTGATTTTTGCGACACTGGCAGGTTTGAAAACACTTCAGATCAGAGACCTGATCGCTGCCGGAGCAAGTATGTCACCACCGCCGACAGCGGTTGCCTCAGAACTGGTGGAGGCCACACAGTGGGCGTCGTCGCTATCCGCCGTCGGTGAGCTGGAGGCATCGCGCGGGGTCGTACTGACTGCGGATCTGGCTGGACGCATCGCGGCGATCGCGTTCGAGCCAGGCGCGCGGGTCGAACGGGGTGATTTGCTGGTCGAACAGGAGGTATCGTCTGAGCAGACCGAACTGGAAGCCGCGGAGGCCGACAAATCCCTGGCCCGCTCTAACCTGAATCGGGCCAGTAAGCTGTTCAAGGACAAACTGGTGCCCCGCTCCGACTACGACGCCGCACTGGCAGCCTACCGCGGCGCATCGGCTCGCGTACAAACGATTCGAGCAAGTCTAGATAAAAAGCAGATTGTCGCCCCCTTCAGTGGGCGGCTGGGTCTGCGGCAGGTGGATCTTGGTCAGAATATTTCTGCCGGCACGCCGATCGTCTCGCTGCAGGCAATCGATCGAATGTATTTCAACTTTTCATTGCCGCAACGCGACATCACTCGAGTCAGTGCCGGTTTGCCAGTGACCGTAACAATCGATGCGCTGCCAGACAGGATCTTCCGCGGCGACGTCAGCGCAATCAACTCCGAAATCGACAAATCCACCCGCACCGTCGAAGTGCAGGCCGTACTCGACAATCCGCAGGGCGAATTGCTGCCCGGTATGTTTGGCCGCGTCGAGGTGGCATTGGGTGAACAGCGCGAAGTGCTGATCATTCCAGCACCGGCGATCAGTTATGCCTCGTTTGGCGATTCGGTGTTTGTGCTCGAAGAATCGGATCAGGCCGAGGCACTGGTGGCGCGCCAGCAGTTTGTCCAGCTGGGCGAGCAGCGAGGCGATTACGTTGAGGTGACGCGTGGGCTCAAGGCCGGCGAACGCGTGGCCAGCGCCGGCGCGTTCAAGCTGCGCAACGGCGCTCCGGTCGCATTGAATGAGAGCGTCAAGCCGGAGTACCAGGTCGAGCCGACGCTCGCTGATCAATAAGCGGGCGTACGACACGTGAATTTCACCGACATATTCGTTAAACGCCCGGTCCTGTCGATCGTCGTCAGCCTCCTGATTCTGCTAGCTGGCCTGCAGGCGATCAGTTCACTGACAATCCGCCAGTTC
>CAZYDV010000670.1:0-1670 GCA_964646405.1 uncultured Granulosicoccaceae bacterium
CACTAAGCCCTGCGGCCCAACAGCTGAAACAGCAACTCCAGAACGCGGAAACCCCCGAAGGCAAATTGTTCGATCAGGTCTACAGCCAACCTCCATCCAGCGTCGAATCCTACCGCCTGTACCGCTACGCCTGCTGGGCACGGGATCGCGAACCCTTGCAAAAGCGCTTCGTCAACCTGCACCTGTTGATTGATCACGGCACCGAGCATGAGCACGAACGGCTAAAGCTTGAAAAACACCGCTACGACGATCTGCAACAACTGCTCAGCGATCATCCACAGCGCCCGGCCTGGATACTGATCGGCGATCCCGGCTGCGGCAAATCCACCGTGTTGCAGCACTACGAGCTGATGCTCGCGCAGAGCGGAATCGTCGAAAATAACGACGAGCTGTGCATCTGGCAGCGTCTGTCCGAATACAGCATCGATAGCGAAGCGCCGCAACAGTGGCTGCAACGGCGATGGTCGGAAGTCTATCCGCGTATGCCGGCACTGGCCGAGTTGCAGCAGCAGTACAAACTGCGCTTCATTCTCGATGGCCTGAACGAAATTCGCCACCACAGCGATGCCGACTACGCCGAGGTGATTCGTCGCTGGGTGGCATGGGCGGCCGATTAGGATACCGGCTCCGTGGCGGCGCCACCCTTGTTCAGCATTCGCAGCCTGAACTACAGCGTGCCCTTCACCCGTGAGGAATTCAGTCCGCTGTTTATCAAGCTGGAGCGCTGGCAGCCGGAACAGATACAGCAGTTTATCGAGAGCCGCGGTGTCGATGCGCTGTGGCCACAGATTCGCGATGATGAACAGCTGCTGGCGTTTTCCGGCCTGCCAATCAATCTCGCCCAGCAGTGCGAGCTCTACCGCGCCCTCAAGCGCCCGGCGCGTAATCGCGCCGAGCTTTTCGGTGGGCTGTTGTGGCAGCGGATGCAGCGAGCGTTGCAACGTGCAGAGCTGGATGCAAATGGCCTGCTGACGCAGTTCGACCGCCGCCGCCTGCTCAGCTCCAACTGGCGCGATGATGTGCTGCATCCGCCTGCCGGTGGCATTTTGTTGAAGGCGCTTGGTGCGCAGGCGGCGCAGATGCATCGGCAGGGTGCCGAGATCAGTCTGCCGGTCGATCAAGTGGCTACCCATCTGGATGATGCTGCCCGCGAGGCGTGGCTGATGGCAGTGGCGAAAATGAACATCGTCGATCTCGATGACCGTGGGCTGTTTCGTTTTACTCACCAGAGCTGGCAGGAGTACTTTGCAGCCACTGGCCTCAGCCAACACCGCCGGGCCGATTCGCAAACCACGCTACCGGATTTTTCAGCGCCGGATTTGAAACCGCTGGATGCCGTGCTGGAAAGACTCTCCGTCGGTGATTTTCTACCCGGCCCCGGTGTCAGCCACTGGGAGGAATCGGCCAAGATTCTGTTGCCATTGTTGGACGACACAGCACTTTCGCACTGGTTCGATGAATTGATTAGCCAGAACCCGACACTGGCGGCGCGTGCCGGGTTGCAAGTCCTGGATCGCCTGCCGGAAACCTCACTGGATGAATTGCGCACCCGATTGCTTTCGATCAGCCGTGATGCGGATACCGACTTGCGGTTGCGGCTCGAAGCCGGCGAAGCGCTGGGGGAGATCGGCGATCTGCGTTATCGGCGCATGCAGTCGGCTGATGATGTG
>CAZYDV010000671.1:0-1667 GCA_964646405.1 uncultured Granulosicoccaceae bacterium
GCGCTGGCGCAGTATGCGTTCTGTTTCATACTGCGGCAGCCGTTCGTTGTCAGCCGCATAGTACTCTCTGACACTGGCCCTTTTGAACCAGTCGTAGTGATAACCCGACAGTAGCGAGCCATAAGCAACCAGACCGGCATTGCCATAGCTTGCCGGAATCGGGCTGGCCGCACGGATCGCATCGGTGATGCCCCACAGCCGAAAGTGTTCGCCGGTGCGCTGTGTGAGGTTTTGACCTTTCGGCACGCGTTGCGGCGTCGAGTATTTCTCCACGACGCAAACCGAGATATCCCGCATCGCTAGATCAATCGCCAGTGCGGTGCCGACCGGACCACCGCCGATAATGACTACCTGACAGTTAACGGCCATGCTGCAAGTGCGGGGTTGTATCAACCGGCGTGATGAATGCCCGGGTGCCAGGCCAGTGCGGAAGGCGTATCGTGTTGCGGTGCTGGAAACTCCTTTGCCAGCGCGTGGTAGATCAATCCGGCGTGCCGCGGTGGCATGCTGGCCAGTCCGATCAGTTGCAGCGAGCCGAAGCTGAACAGCCGGTTGATCGCAACCTTGCCATAGGTTTCAAAATTGCCGTGGCCAGTCGCAATGCGTTGTGCCAGGTCGAGATCGACAATGGCGGTGTCGAGCTGATCGGTCGCCATCAGACTGGCGATTCTATAGGCGTGCGGGGCACGTGCGACGCGTGCGCTGGCAGCAGGTAAATGTTGCTCCAGTGTTTGCGTGAGCGATTTTGCCAGTTCATAGGTGGGCGGTGCGTCCTTGTGGCAACCGATCAGCAGATGTTTGCGACGGTAGACACGCCACTGGTTAAAGGGAGTATGTGCAATTGCTGGTGCCGCCACCCCGAGCAGGGTGGCGGCCACAGCCTGACTGAACTGACGACGCTGCATTTATCGCTCTGCCGGCACGACGAAGATATCTTCGTTCAGCACGGCGGTGACGACATAGTTCGGCACATCGACAACCTGCCCCACACGCAGATCCACCGCGACACTTGCAACGATATAGGCTTGTTCTGAGGTCAGGCCGTACTGGCGTTGGATGTAGTCGATCATCTTGATCAGCGCATTGCGAGCCGCGACTGTCAGATCTTCGGACAGGTTGGTGAGCCCGGCGATCTTTTCACTTTCCAGATACTGCAGCGGCGGTGGCACTTCACCCGCCTGTTTTAACGGCATGCCCACGGTTTGATAGAACTGCGAGGGCTCGATGTTCTTGATCTGGTCACCACCTTCTACCTCCGGCCCGGTGATAACGCTGCCAAGGCCCTTGCGCACCTGGGTCGAGACGGTGACGATGCCGCCCATTTCGATCGCGGTACCGGAGACTTCGCCATCGCCCTGTGCATAGTGCACATCGCCGACAAACAACCCGCAGCCATCGACGAAACAGGGCAACAGCAGGGTGGTGCCGATCTGCATCTGCTGTACATCCATGTTGCCGCCGTTTTCACGCGGCGGAATAGTGCGCAGGCACTTGTCTTTGTGCGAACCTTCCGGACCACACACCGCGGCCGGCAGAGCGCCGATCGGTTGTGGCGGCAGGGCGACTCCGCCAACAGCGCCCAGTGCACTTTCGCGTTCGAGCCATGTGTCGACTTCCGGTTCGCCCGGCAGCACGCCTACTGATCCCATAAAGGCTTCGTAGGGCAC
>CAZYDV010000672.1:0-1657 GCA_964646405.1 uncultured Granulosicoccaceae bacterium
CCCCCACTCGACCGCGAGATTGCGCACCAGACCGGTCTCGGCAACTTTAGAAATGCCATACAACCCAAGCACCGCATCACCGCGGATCGCCGCAATGCTGGAGATCACCACCACCGATCCATGACCGCGTTCGGCCATCGCCGGACACACCATATTGCACAGCTGGAATATGCTGCGCACATTGGTGTTCATCACCACATCAAACGCGTCGTCAGTGATCGTGTGCATCGGGCCATAGACAGGATTGGTGGCCGCATTGCAAACCAGAATATCGATCTGCCCCCATTTCTCGATCGTTTGATCCACCAGCGCCTGCTGCTGCTCGCGCCGCCCCACGTGACAGGCAATGCCGATTGCCTCCAGCCCCGCCTGTTTAAATTCGTCGACCACCTCGTCGCAGGCATCCGCCTTGCGACTGGAGACCACCACTCTGGCGCCGGCACTGGCGAGCGCAAAAGCGGTGGCCTTGCCGATCCCGCGCGTCGACCCAGTGACCACCGCAACCTTGTTTTTCAGGCTATACATGGTTCCTCCGTTGGCTTGCAGGCCGCGTGGCTACAGAAAGTGCACGAGCGAATAGAGCACCAGCGTCAATGCCAGACTCAAGTGAATCACACCGACAATACTCGCCATTTTCCAGAGTTTTCCGATCACGCCATTGACCTGCAGCGCCAGCACAATTAAAAGCGCAAGCACCCAGCCGATATCACTCATGGCCATCGCCTCATGGCCGCCGCCGGCGGGGCCGTGTCTGGCGGCCAGCATGCCGTACAGCATCGGTGCTGAAAACAGTGTATTGGTGCGTGAGGCCAGCAGCGCGCGCGGCGCCGCACGGGCCTTGTCGCCTTCGGCCAGACCGCACAACACTTTCTGGCACGGCCAGATAATCAGCCACACATAAAAAACATCAGCGTGCCCATCAGTGCACCCAGCAGTATGTACTGATTCACACCAGCGCCAAGAGCTGCCAGTAAATAAAGTCCAGTGGCAAAGGTTGCAAGGGCTGCAAAGCGAAACCACAACAGTGCGCGCGGCACCAGTTTGCGCATCGCATCGGCACGGGCGTTTTCATCCGCCTCCTTGAAGTACTCCCCCTGCACGAAATTAAAGTAGTACAGCAGGCCGACCCAGACGAGGCCGAACAACACGTGAAACCAGCGGAACAAAAAATCGATAAACAGACTCATGGTGCTTACTCACAGGTTGCAGGCGACAGCTTATGTGCGCGCCAGTGATGATATGTCGGGAATGGGACGGCGCGTAGACGGATCACCGGCCAGCACGGTTTCCAGTGCCTGGGCAATCGCCAGCACTTTCGCATCCGATCCATTCGGCCCAACGATCTGCAGCCCTAGCGGCATGCCCTTATGATCGACACCGCACGGCAGAACGCAGGCGCAGCACATGGCCGTGGTAGGCGCATAGGCAATGGCGAGCCAACGCATATAAGTGGGCAGTGTCTCGCCGTTGATTTCGCTGACCGACAACTGGCTATGTGGAAAAGGGGTCACGGCGGTAGCCGGCGTGATTACCACATCCACCTGGGAGAAAAACTGCAGGGCATCGCGATAAATTTTCGTGTGCTGCGAAAACGCTCGGGCGACATCGGCAGCGCTGTAGTTCAGCCCGCGCTCGGAGTTGTCGATGATATTCGGGC
>CAZYDV010000673.1:0-1635 GCA_964646405.1 uncultured Granulosicoccaceae bacterium
GACACCTTGACGGTACGCTGCTGCAAGTCAATTTGCAGCCGATCGAACTCCAGTGTGCGCGGTGGGTCATCCGCGCTTGCTGGACCCAGCCGGCGTCTTGCGATCGCGCTGATGCGTGCAACCAGCTCGCGCGGCTCAAACGGTTTGGATAAGTAATCATCGGCGCCAATCTCCAACCCCACCACGCGGTCTGTCAGTTCGCCACGCGCGGTCAGCATGATGATCGGCACCTGGCTGGACTGGCGAATCGTGCGACACACCTCAAACCCGTCCATCTCAGGTAGCATCACATCGAGGATGACGGCATCGAACGTTGAATCGTTCAATTGTTGCAAACCGACCGATGGAAGCTGAGCCGCCTGTATGCGGATATCGTACATCGCGCAATATTCATGCAGCAGCTCGGCCAGTTTTTCATCATCGTCTATCAGCAGAACTTCGAGCATGGGCTGCCTCCCAAAAAACAGTCCGCAGTATAAACGCAGGCTCGATGCAGCGGCATGGTTTGCGGCACCGCTGCCACCCGGCTACACCAGGCCGAGTCGCTGCTGCACGATCTGGCGAAACTGTGCGCGCTGTCGGCTATCGAGGGTCGCGAGCCAGTCTGAAAAACGGGCCAGAGTTTCACCAACGCGGCGCTGCGTATCCTCAAAGCCGTGCTCGGCAGATGGTTTTGCCGGCAACAGACCGAATTGCTCAAAACGGATGACCGCATCCGCTGAATGGCCGCCTGCGCACTTCGCGGACTGGCCGATCAGTTGCTGAAATTCTGCCAGCACGCTGGCAAGGCCAAGTTGCTGGGTCCGGTTCAATTGCAGGCTGCGACTGATCTGCTCCAATCCAGCCGGCAGTCGATCACTTGCGGTGCTCCGCAAATTCAACCGATTGCGCAACCAGCCAAAGATACTTGTCTTTCCAGACAGGCCCGACAGCACGCCAGGTGTTTCAAATCGCATCACGGTCTCTCCTGTTGGCCATTGCGCCCCGGCCACAATCACCGGGGCGCTCTGGCACGGGTTAAGGTCTATTGATCGTTGTCGCGATGATGGCGGCGGTGATGGCGGCGCCCGTGACGACCTTTGTGCTCAGCGACAAATTCGGCAATCTCGGCCTTCTGCTCTGCGTCGAGTGTGTCGAGGAATCCGCCCAGTGCGTTGATCACATCCGGTGCGACACCATTGACGGCTGCGGTTTTACTGTTGATCAGTTCGAGGGCGCTTGCCTGATCGAAGGTTTCGGCTGCGATCAGCTCACCCGCCTGCTGGTGGGCACCGCTAACCTGCCCCTTCATGGTTTCGCGGGCGGCCAGCAGTTGATCCTTCAGCACGCCCAGCGCTTGTTGCTGGGTACTGTCCAGGTCGAGCTCGCCGCTGACGTAGCTGACCATGAAGTCGGCGCGCTTGGCCGGATCGGCGAAGCGATGCTTACCGACCGCCGCCGCGCCGCCCGCGATGCCTAGCGTCAGTGCCACTGCAGTGATGATTTTGGTAGAACGTTTCATTGGCTTGTTTCTCATGTGATTGCCCAATCGGCAGACATAGTGTCGGCCAGCCAGGCCAAACAAGCTTTGCGCTCGGGTACCGGGATGTAACAACTTGTACCCGACAGCGCAACGTCCTGTAAACGCTGGCCCGG
>CAZYDV010000674.1:0-1629 GCA_964646405.1 uncultured Granulosicoccaceae bacterium
CGATACGCCCATTTCCGAAGGTGGCATCGTCGGTATTGGAGTTGGTATGGCCGCAAGAGGACTCCGCCCGGCTATCGAAATTCAGTTTTCGGATTACATCTACCCCGGATTTGATCAGATCGTGTCAGAAGCTGCACGACTGCGTCATCGCTCCAATAGTCAATTCACGGTGCCGATGACCATACGCACGCCTGTCGGTGGCGGTATCTTCGGTGGCGAAACCCATTCTCAAAGTCCCGAAGGTCTGTTTACGCATGTCTCCGGACTCAAGAGCTGTATACCCTCCAACCCCTATGACGCTAAGGGTATGCTGATCGAAGCTATTGAGTGCAACGATCCGGTGTTGTTCTTTGAACCCAAACGGCTGTACAACGGCCCTTTTGACGGCGATCCAGATAAACCGGCAACCAGCTGGAACGGACATGACCTGGGCGAAGTACCTGAGGTCGATTACCGCATACCACTGGGCCAGGCGCGAATTATGCGCGAAGGTAGTGATGTGACGATTCTGTCTTATGGCACGATGGTGTGGGTCGCCATGGCGACGGTCGAACAAAATTCCATTGATGCCGAAGTCATCGATCTTCGCTCCTTGTCGCCGCTAGACACCGAGACCATAACCGCATCCGTGAAGAAAACCGGTCGCTGCCTGATCGTGCATGAAGCCACACGAACTTCGGGCTTTGGTGCGGAGCTGTCAGCCCAGGTACAGGAACGTTGTTTCTACCACCTCGAAGCGCCAATCGAGCGAGTCACGGGATGGGATACACCCTACCCTCACGCACTCGAATGGCACTATTTTCCCGGACAAAAAAGACTGCTCGCCGGAATTCGCCGAGTACTGGATGCGGTGTGACCATGACGACCTATATATTTAAAATGCCCGATATCGGTGAAGGTATCGTCGACGCAGAAATCGTCGAATGGCATGTCAACCCAGGTGACGAGGTCGCCGAAGATGCTTTGTTAGCTGCGGTAATGACCGATAAGGCGACCGTTGATATCACCTCACCAGTAGCTGGTCGTATCAACTCTGTCGGCGGCGCTGTGGGGGACAAAATTGCGATTGGCGCTGATCTGGTGATCTTTGCCACCGGGGAAGACGTTGATGCCGGCAGCGCCAATGCAGATCCCACACCGGAACCGCCTGTAGAAAAAACCACCGAAGATGCAGCTGACAAGACTTCGCCGACGAAACCACTAGCTCCGCCAGTTGCCGCAACGGACAAAAAAACACCCGACAACGCGATGGCGACAGCCACATCGCCGACCCAACAGCAGAGCAGCCTAAATTCAGCCGATAAGACCAGTGATGTCACTCGGTTGCAAACGCCCTTAGCCACCATGACGGACACCGTCATTGATGCTAAAAAGCTTGCCGCACCGGCGGTACGACGCCGCGCGGCTGAGCTGGGCATTGATCTGTCTACGATTGCCGGCACCGGTCCAAAGGGCCGCATTCTGCTTATTGATCTAAACAATCCTAACCAGCAACCTGATCAGACAAACCCACAGCAACCAACCCCGGCAAGCACGACCGACACTAGCAGCCCAGGTGTAACCAGTAACCACTCGGTGGTGCCTGCTGATCAGGAGATAACAGACATTCCGGTGGCCGGCTTGCGTCGT
>CAZYDV010000675.1:0-1612 GCA_964646405.1 uncultured Granulosicoccaceae bacterium
CTGCTGATGGGCAACCGGTTTGCTTTCGTCGAAGTCTATCTGGCCTGCGCCTGTGCCGGGCTGATTTGTGTGCCGATGAATCCTCGCCAACGGACGCAGGAGATCGCATTCGCGGTTGGGCAATGCGCTGCCGCGGCGATTGTGGTCGAATCGGAGCTGGCCGAGAATCTGCCACCAAGCGGCGATATTCCCACGGTTCAGCACGTCTGGTCTGCCTATGGTCCGGGTGGTGAGGACTATGAGGCGCTAACCGCTTATGATCCTGTTGCCGCCGTTAAAGTAGATGAAGAAGATTGCGCGGTGATCCTCTATACCTCCGGCACCACCGGGCGGCCCAAGGGCGCGATGCTGACGCATTTCAACATCGTCCACTCCTCACTGCATTTCGCGTATACCATGGACTTCGCACCCGGTGATCGCAGTCTGCTGGCGGTGCCGGCATCTCACGTAACGGGGTTGATCGCCAATATTTCCACCGCACTTGTGCGCGGTGGCGCGATCATCTTTCTTCGCACCTTCAAAGCCGCTGACTGCCTGGCGCTGATGCAGCGTGAACGCGTTACCCACACCCTGATTGTGCCGGCCATGTACAACCTGTTCCTGCTGACCGACGGCTTTGACGACTACGACCTGAGCGCCTGGAAGATCGGTGGCTATGGCGGTGCGCCGATGCCCGAGGCGACCATTGCGCAGATGGCGGAGCGCGCACCTCATGTTGGCTTGATGAACGGCTATGGTGCGACCGAGGCGACCAGCCCCACCACCATGAATCCGGTTCAGTACGCTGCCAGCCACTCCGATTGCGTTGGCCTGGTGTTGCACTGTGCGGATATCAAAGTGATGGATCCGGACGGACGCGAAGTCGCGCCGGGCGAGCAGGGCGAGATCTGGATGCACGGGCCTCAGGTGATTCCCGGTTATTGGGATAACCCAACAGCGAACGCTGAGAACTTTGTTGATGGCTACTGGAAGTCCGGCGATATTGGATCGAAAGATGCCGATGGTTTTATTCGGGTTTTCGATCGAATCAAGGACATGCTGAACCGGGGCGGCTACAAAATCTTCTCAATCGAAGTGGAGAACCAGATCTGCTTTCATCCAAATGTGATGGAAATAGCGATCATCGGATCACCGTGCCCGGTGTTGGGAGAGCGGGTACACGCCGTGGTGGTGCCTAAGGATGCGTCCCCAACTGAGACCTTGGCTGATGATATTCGCGCCTTCGCAGCGGAGCGTTTATCAGACTATAAGGTGCCGGAAAAAATTATCTTCCGCACAGAGCCGCTTCCGCGCAATGCCAATGGCAAAATTATCAAAGCCCGTTTGCGCGAGGAGTACGTGTAGAGAGATAGACAAATCAGGCCAACGGGGCACCTGACAAAGCGGCGACTGCCCAACCATCAATCGACAATCCGATGAGCCTGTAGGAAATTGTATGCATGATCCGTCGATGTTTTCACTGATCGTCAGTTCGGCAGCGACCAACTCGCGGTACGCAGTGGCGCCGGATGTCACTGACCCATAGGACGTGCAGGCGTGGCAGATCGCGGGGAATTAGTGAGGCTGCCGCAAAAAAGGAAATACCTGGCTAGTCCCGTGCTTCTATTCGATT
>CAZYDV010000676.1:0-1612 GCA_964646405.1 uncultured Granulosicoccaceae bacterium
GCAGCGACACATCCAGCGCCAGTCCCAGACGCCTTCGCAGCGGCGTGCTATTGGCAAACTCGCGCCACAGGGAGTGCTTGAGTGCGACGATGATCATCATCACCGCAAATGCAATCGGATAAAAATACTCGTACGGGTATTTGCGAATGGTGAAATTCTTAAAGCCCAGAAAACCCTCGAACGCGTCGTCCATGCCGGGGATGCCGGGCATCGCATTCAGCAAGCCGACGATGACCAGTATCAGAGCCAGCCAGTAGACCAGTTTCTGGCCGGCATCATCGGGCGCGGGTGGCGGCGCTGAATCGTTTGACATGGGTGATACCGGTCGTCGGGAGGGGGTATAAAAGCAAACGGCCCTGTGCGGGCCGATTGCGGTTACTTAACGCTCAAGCGGACGAGTACCTTCAGGGCTTGGCGCAATCATCGATCGTGTAGCCCGCCTCTTCCCAGGCGGCGACCGCACCGGCGTGGTACTTCAGCGGGTTGGGTCCACACATACCGGATTTGACCGCATCGACGATGCCATAGCCTGCGTGACGGGCGAAGGGGGCTTTATCCTTGAGTTTGTCGAGCGTGTCGATGTGGGCCGCGGTCAGCGCCTTGGCCAGATCGAAAGACATATCCTTGTTGACGATGTCTCCGCCAATCGTCGCCAGACCGCGGAAGGTGCCATCTTCGGTTACCAGTGTGACGCCGGCTTCACCTAGATTGGCCTGGCTTGCTGGCAGTTCAAACGGTGCCGAGCCCGGCGCCCTGAGGTATTTCTGCCAGCCTTCAGAATCCCACTTGTCTTTCGGAATCGACCAGACTGTCATGCTGCCGGACGCAACGGCCTGAGTAATGCGGCTGTCCGGGAACAGGATCGGCAGTACGATCGCGTCGGCCGAGCCGTCGGTGATAGTTTTGACCGCCTGGCCCCAATTGACCTGCACACCCTTGTAGCCATCACCTTCTTTCAGACCGGTGGTCAGTTGAATCACTGCACGCGCGTTGGTTACCGCGGCACCACGGGGTGGACCGTTGTAGATGGTTTTGCCTTCCAGATCATTCCAGCCCTTCAGGCCTTTGGAATCATAGGCGTAGAGCGCGAAGATACCGAGTGTCACCGGATAGAGTGCGCGCAGATTGGCGGCGAGTTCCGCGCCTTTTTCGGCACCCAGCTTGGAGTAGGGGCCACGGCCCTTGGCCAGCAGGAACGGCAGTATGTAGGGTGTGCCGGCGATGTCGGTCTTGCCCTCGGCGACATTCTGTACCGAGTTGGTCAGCGTCTGGCCGTCGGCCACCTGAATATTGGCGATGCCCTTTTCAGCGGCGACTTCGGCCAGGTGACTCATCGACAGATGAATTGAACCGCCTGGTGAGGCCGTTTCGGCCGTCAGATTCTCCGCCGCTTGCGCGGTGGTGGCCAGCATGGCTGCCACGCCCAGTGCCACCAGTGATTTGATTGGTCTCATCGCGTTGTCTCTGTGGGTTGAGAGGCCAGATTCTATAGCAGTTGACCGCTATTGTCCGCGCCAAACACGCCGCCCGTACTGGTTACCGGAACGGAGATCTTGTGCCACAGTGCTGGTTGTGCGTGTGAGGCGTGCAAAGCGCACAAGCTCGACTCGGT
>CAZYDV010000677.1:0-1587 GCA_964646405.1 uncultured Granulosicoccaceae bacterium
TCATGCCTTCCTCCTCAGACATCTCCGGCAGGCTGTAGATGCGCTCGCGCTCCTGTTTGATGGCCCACAACTCCGCGTGGCCCATGATCACCGTATCGATGACGGTGTGCTCTTCAAACGCAAACTGATTCTGGTTGAGCTTGCCGATGCGCTCGTTTGGATCGCTGCTGACGTTGCCTGCGCTTGGCTCCAGCTCGCCGGACAGAATATTCATGAAGGTGGATTTGCCACAGCCGTTGGCGCCGATCAATCCGTAGCGATTGCCATCGCCAAACTTGACGGAAATGTTCTCGAACAGGGGCTTGGCACCAAATTGCATGGTGACGTTGGCGGTTGAAATCAAAATGGTATCCCGGGTGAATGCCACAAGGCTGCAGCAGGGTGATGGGTTTCCCTCGTTGCAGGCTATGGGGGTTGTTTGTTGGGTTCGCAGCGATCGGTGGCCCTGGCTTGCCCGCCGTCAGCGGCGCATGTTGCGCTCGACAGGCGGGCTGGCCAACGGCCAGGTGTGGGCGTTCGGCCACGAATCCCACTATTATAAGCCAATTTGGCGGCCAAACCGTGATCCACGATCAAATGGAGCGCAGCAAGCGGCAGCCGCCGCAGAGCGCGTTACCAGTAGGCGAGACCCGCCTGGTAAATGTTCTCCAGATCAACCCGATTGGAATCGCGGGGTGCATTGGAGATCGCGCGCTTCTGGCGCTCGGCCGATGCGGCCAGCGCCGCGACGTGTTGCTGCGCAAAGCCCACGCCACCCAGACCGTTGGGCATATCGGTATCTCGCATCAATTCGATCATGCGCGCGGCCAGTACTTCGCCGGCCTCATCCGGTGTGGCGCCGCGGTGATCGGCACCGAGTGTGACGGCCGCGTTTAGATGGCGCTGTGGCGCTGCCGGTGCCGTGTAGCGGAACACCGCGGGCGACGTGACGATCACGCTGATTCCGTGTGGCACAAACGGCGACGGCACCGGATAGCCCTCGGTGGTGATGTCGGCCATCAGATGGGTAACGCCGTATGACAGCGCGTGCGGCAGGTGCGTGCCGGCGTTGCCGAATGCCATGCCCGCCAGTGTCGCGCCCCACATCAGTTGGTCGCGCGCGGCGTGGTCGGTGTTGTCGCGCACGCCGCGCACCAGATACTTGCCCGCGATGTCCAGCGCTTCGCGCGCGGCCATATCGCTAAACGGGTTGGCGCCCTGAATCGGTACGCGTGCCGATGGGGTTTCGACGTGTGCGTGCTGAGTGTAGGCGCGCGCGGTGTAGCATTCGAGCGCGTGGCTGAGCAGATCGAAGCCGGATGAGGCGACCACGCGTTGTGGCAGGGTGTCACAGCACTGCGGGTCGACAATTGCAACGGTGGGCATCAGATGGTTGCTGCACAGGACGAACTTGGTTGAAAGCTCATTGATCCTGATCACCGAAATCGGCGTGCACTCAGAGCCGGTGCCGGCAGTGGTCGGGCAGGCGATGTGTGGCAGCACCGGGCCCGGCACTGGTTTGCCGTTGCCAATCGGCGGCGCCAGATAATCGCACACCGTGCCGCCGTGGGCCGCGAGCAGCAGTGCTGCCTTGGCACTGTCGATGAC
>CAZYDV010000678.1:0-1566 GCA_964646405.1 uncultured Granulosicoccaceae bacterium
CAGCGAGGTCATATAAACACACGATACTTGGCTGCGTTTTTCGCCTCGCTCACGCCTCGGGTTTCCACTGTGCCGCGGATCAGTAATGGGGTAACCCGACGCGTCAGCGAGTTAATCTAAAGACGCGCTTGATTTGCTTTGCGATCTATCAGCCATTCACGCCGAACCCACAATTCAAACGCCCTGCCCCACACCACCCCTCATCCGCCATTCGATAAGCAATTCCCCTCGCGGCCGAAGCGAGAAGGCCGGATCGGGCCTGGGTAATTGTTCAAGCCGGCATGGCCGCCAATGTTGCAACAGGGTTGCCACTATCAGACAGGCTTCCATCAAACCAAAGTGCTGCCCCACGCAGACGCGCGGCCCGGCACCAAACGGCAAATAGGCGTATCGGGGCCACGTGGGTTCGGCCAGAAACCGCTGCGGCATGAATTGCGCAGGTGATTCAAACCAGCGCGATGATCGATGCAGGATAAAGGGGGTGATTTGAACGATGTCTCCCTTTTTAACTTCCACTCCCGCCAGATCGACATCGCGCGTAGCGCGCCGCATAAACAACGCATAAGCCGGCGGATATAAACGCAGAGTCTCCTCGACTACGGCCCGTACACGATGCAGTCGAGACAAATCTGCATAATGCGGGTCACGCGGCCCGACAACGCGATCTATTTCTTCTATCAGATCATCGAGCTCTGCCGGATGTTGCGCCAGCATCGCAAATACCCAGCTTAGCAATGCACCTGATGTTTCGTGGCCGGCGATCAGCAGACTGACCGAGTCGTTTCGAATTGCCAACGCATCACCGTTGTGATGCTCGACCAGTATCGACAGCAAATCTCCACGCTCGATTTCTCCACCACGCGCAATATCGTTGAGCCGCTGCTTAACGATATCGGTGACGAACTTATCCAGCACAGCCATCGCATGCTTTTTGTCTTTTTTGGCCTGAGTCGGTAACCAGTCCGGTAATGTCAGCGGTGAGGTGCTCTCGCGAAATGCGGTGGCGGACAAGACTTTGATCGCCCAATCGAATTCATCTACCTCGGTGTTGGCCTCGGCACCGAATAGCGTCACCAGGGCGATATCCAACGTCAGCCGCGCCATGATGGCATCGGTATCGGGCGTGACCGATGGCTGCCCTGCGGACTTCCAGCGTTCAGCCAGAGACCGGGCCAGACGCACCACTGCGTGACCGTACTCTGGCATGCGCCTGGTTTGAAACGCCGGCATCACTTTTTTGCGCCTCACCTTCCACGCCTCCCCTTCTGCCAGCAACAGACTGTCACCATTCCACTGTGCCAGCACATTCATCAGCTTTTCAAAGCGAGTAAACGATGCAGACTCACGTGTCAATAACGCCTCAACCGGATCCGGATGGAACAGCAACCAGGAGCGATAGGGCCCCAGGCGAAGACGCACCGCATCGCCATAGGTCTCGTTCATCGATTGATAAAACCCAAGCTGATCGCGCCGAATGCGATGCAGATGATCAAACCCGAACGATACGCTGAAGGGCTGACTTGAAGAGATCTTGAAAGCGGTGGGGTCGTGTTCAGGCATTGGCAG
>CAZYDV010000679.1:0-1558 GCA_964646405.1 uncultured Granulosicoccaceae bacterium
CGGGGGTCGCGCCTGATTGGGACGACTAACCCGGTGTTCAACGCGTCGTTCACGCTGGCTCTGGTGCAGGGCTGTTGCATGGCAGGGTGCCTGATCGGGTGCCACCCGCACCGCCTTATGACGCCACTGAGCGGCCGTGAATATCTGTCTCGGGAGCGCTTGCACTGAACGCGGTCACCCGACTCTTGTCGTTGAGTGATTTTCGCAAGCTCTGGTGCATTGGTATTCTCACTGGCACGATTCGCTGGCTGGAGGTGCTGGCGATCGGTATCTACTCTTTTGAGCTGTCGGGCTCGGCGTTTGTCGTGGCACTGATGCTGTTTTGTCGCACCCTGCCGGGCGTGGTACTGGGTGCTGTTACCGGCACACTGGCCTCTCGTTACCGGCGCAGACGGGTATTGTTTATCGGTCTGTCAATTGCGGCAGCTAACGCCGGTATTTTGCTGTTGCTCGCCTGGTTTGATCTTCTGGGGCTTGTGGCCATCGGCGTCGGTGCGGCTGTCGCCGGCGCGGTCTGGACACTGGAGCATCCGGTGCGGCGTACACTGTTGGGCGATGTGGCGGATGCCTCACTGCTGCGCCAGGCGATGAGCCTGGATCAGTTTACAGTTAATGGTACCAGGTTGCTTGGGCCGCTGGTGGGTGGGGCAACCTATGCCGCATTGGGTATGGTGAGCGTGTATTTTCTGTCGCTCGCAGGCTTTGCGCTGGCGGCCGGGCTGGCATTTCGCAGTAAAGCTAATCCCGGTACTGTGGCATCGGCCGCCGAGAGCTTCACAGCCAGTCTGGTACAGGGCCTGCGCTATATTCGTACCCAGCGCGTACTGCGCGGGGTGTTGCTATTCACCATCGTGGCCAACTTCTTCGGCTTTTCTTATGTCACCATGGTGCCGGTAGTCGGGCGCGAATTACTGCTGTTGAACCCCGCGGGCATCGGGCTATTGCAGGCCATGGAAGGGGCGGGTGCAGTTCTGGCGGCAATAGTACTTGCGACCACCACGCGCGCCATCCGCTTCGCGCGCAGCTTTGCGATGGGCGGGCTGTTGTTTCTTTTTATGCTGGTACCTTTTGCGGTATCGCCGTGGTTCTCAATCAGTGCGGCGGCATTGTTTTTCGCCGGTATCGGCATTGGGTGTTTTGGCGCCATGCAAAGCACCACGCTGCTGAATGCCAGTGATCCTGCACAGCGCATGCGCGTCATGGGCGTGCTGGTAATGTGCATTGGATCGGCACCGGCTGGCGTGCTCGTGACCGGCGCACTGGCCGACTGGATTGGTGCATCGGCTGCACTGCTGACGATGGCAATTGGCGGGCTTGCGGCTGCTCTGGCGTGTCTGGTTCGTTACCCGGAGTTACTCCGGTAGTATCTTATTCTGCTTTCTGACAATTATCAGTCAGTATCCGATGTGGTCGCACAATCCGCAGCCGCACTGCGGTTGTGAAAACCATCCTCTGCGCGATAATCTTGCCCCTTCATGAATAGTTCGGTCCAGGGCATCGAGTACGGCTGACAAAGGCAATCCCATGACACAAACATCACTACACCACGATTTCATCG
>CAZYDV010000680.1:0-1548 GCA_964646405.1 uncultured Granulosicoccaceae bacterium
GCGGTGATTGCTGAGCAGGCGGCAGGGTGTGATCGGGCAGATTTGGCGGCGCCAGACACAACAGCGAAAACGGTGCGTGCCGGCTCAGTGGCAGCGAGGCCAGATACTGGGTGAGCTCAGTCGCCGTTTGGCACGCCAGTGCGCCTTTAACGAACGAGCCGCGCGAGATCAGATCACCCGATGGAATCTGTCCCTGATAGAAGTTCAGCAGGGCGAAGCTCCAGCCGCGGTCGTTGACACCGATCCAGGTGCCGCCGCCGTCGGGGTCGATCGGCAGCAGGGTTTGTCGATCGCCGATCGGTTCGGTCTTTGGTGCGCGGGCGATTGCCCGGCTGCGCAGCTCGTCGCGATTGAAAAACAGATGATAGCTGTCGTTGGTGAAGAACCAACTGGCGGTGCACACGGTGGGGTGGTTCTCGGTTGTGAATTAGACCGCCGCGGTTTCGCTGCACGCGCTTTGACGAACATAACTGGCTGTTGCCGGTGCAAGGCCGATGGTGGAATCCGGCTTTACGCCCTGCAACTTCGCGATGACGGCGGCCAGCGCATAGTGATGGGTTGCGTGGCACGATGCAAACGCGAGTTCGCGCGCGAGCGTGGAATCCAGCGCGATGGGACGCGCGGTGTCCAGGCACACTTCAGTTCTTACGCCGACGCGCTGATCCGGATCGCTCGCCCGTCGTTTCAGCTCGCGCCTGATCGCGCGCATCTCGTCGATCGCACTCTGGCGGCAGGTCTCGATACTCGAACCGCGACGGCGCTGGTCGTAGTCGAGTACCGGAGGTGGCTCTGCCCCTGTACCGCATAGTCGGGTGGGCTGCAGTATTGCCTGATACAAATCCAGAATGTGGCGAAAGTGCTGGCCGATCGAACTGCTGACAAACTCGCCCGGCACACGGGTGTACTGCTCATCGGTGAGACTGTCTACCAGGCAAATACCCTGATCCATTGCCTCGATGTTGCCTTGTACGACTTTACGCATGGATTGTGATTGCATTGACAATTACCCGTTGCTTGGTTCCGGGCGCCGCGACGGTAGCGGACGATGACCGGATTGCTGTTGCAGAGTAAGAGGCCCGGCGGGAGGCAAAGTTCTGAGCCCAATGCTCACGAAGCTGTAAAGTATTGGTTGAATCACATGATGTCATCGAGGGCGACTGGCGCTGTCCTTCGCGCGGCTGCGAGCGCCGGCGTTTGCGGCGTCGCCAGATCGGGTACCATTGAACCTTTCCACATCGATGACAACACGATGAGCACAAGCGTAGAGATAATCGAGGTGTCGCCGCGCGACGGCATTCAAAACGAGGACACCCTCTTGTCGACCGAAGCCAAGCTCGCGCTGATCGAGCGGGCGGTGGCGGCCGGCGCGTCGCGGATTGAAGTCACCAGTTTCGTCAATCCCAAGCGGGTGCCGCAGATGGCCGATGCCGATGCGGTCGCCGCGGCACTACCCAGGGCAAAGACGCGTTACATCGGGCTGGCACTTAACAAGAAAGGGTTCGAGCGTTGCTGTGATGCGGGCCTTGATGAGGCCAACTATGTGGTCGT